>CAZGMQ010000073.1:0-15785 GCA_964526745.1 uncultured Verrucomicrobiota bacterium | reverse complement strand
TCCGGTGGTGTGGAAGGGTCACGGGGTGCAACTCCCCGTGACCCCATCCGATCCTGTTGGTGCCGAATTACGCGTAGTGGTCGGCGATCCATTTCTGGTAGTCGCCGGAGCGGACTTGCTGACACCATTCGTCCTGAGAGAGATACCAGTCCACGGTGCGCTCGAAGCCGGTTTCCCAGGTTTCGTCGGGCTTCCAGCCGAGATCTTGTTCAATCTTGGAGCAGTCGATCGCATAGCGCTGGTCATGACCGGGGCGGTCTTTCACAAAGGTGATAAGATCGCGGCGGGATTTCCCATCGGCCAGCGGCGCAGCCTTGGCATCGACGAGATCGCAGATCTTTTCGACCACGCGAAGATTGGCGAGTTCGTTGCGCCCGCCGACATTGTAGGTGGTGCCGAAGGCGGCTTCCTGCATGATCGTCCAGATGGCGGAGCAGTGATCGGTGACATAGAGCCAGTCGCGCACATTCATGCCGTCGCCGTAGACGGGGAGGGGCTTGCCTTCAAGCGCGTTGAGAATCATCAGCGGGATGAGTTTCTCGGGGAACTGGAAGGGGCCGTAATTATTCGAGCAGTTGGAAAGCGTGGTCGGCAGGCCGTAGGTCTCATGATAGGCGCGGACCAGATGATCGCTGGAGGCCTTGGAGGCGGAATAGGGGCTGTTGGGGCTGTAGGGGGTGTCTTCGGTGAAGAATCCTGTGTCGCCCAGAGAGCCAAACACCTCATCGGTGCTGATGTGGTGGAACAACTTGATCTGATCGCCGGCTTCGCGGGCGGCCTGCAGCAGGGTGTAGGTGCCCATGATATTGGTGCGGACGAATTCATCCGGTGCCACAATGGAGCGGTCCACGTGGCTTTCCGCCGCGAAGTGGGCGATGGCGTCCACTTCGTAGGTTTGGATGATCTCCTCCATCTTTGTGGCATCGCAAATGTCGGCCTTGATGAAGACATAGCGGTCGCCCAGACGCTCTTCGATGTCGACGAGGCTGAGGGGATTCCCCGCATAGGTGAGGACATCGACATTGATGACGCGGCCCTCGAAGCCCTGCTTCTCGAACAGATCACGGATGAAGTTGACGCCGATGAACCCGGCGCCGCCCGTGACCATCAGGTTGTGGAAGGTGCGGCTCATGACTGGGTTCGGACTTCCCGCAGCAGCGCTTCGCGGTAGCGGTCGGCATATTCCTGCAGGTCTTCGCGCCAGTCGCGCATGCGGTTGAGTCCCAGCTTCTTGAGCGCGGCATTCTCCAGAATGGAGTTCGGCGGGCGGACGGTGGGGGTGGGATAGTCGGCGCTGCTGCAGGGGCGCACCTCGCAGTCGAGTTTCATGGCGGAAATGAATTCCTGCGCGAACTCGAACCAGGAGCAGTGGCCTTCGCCGGTGGCATGGAAGAGACCGGTGGCCTGCGCCTCGAGGACGGTCTGGATCTGGTGGGCGAGCTGACGCGACCAGGTGGGCGACCCGTACTGGTCGCTGACGACACGGAGCCCCTTCTTGGGCTCGTTGACGGCGCGGCGCAGGATGGTCTTGAGGAAGTTGTAGCCGTGGGAGCCGTAGAGCCACGCCGTGCGCAGAATGGCATGGCGCGGATCGCGCTCCTGAATTTCGCGTTCGCCGGCGATCTTGCTCTTGCCGTAGACGCTGACGGGGTTGGGCTCGTCGGTTTCCACATAGGGTTCCGGGACCGTCCGCAGGCCGTCGAAGACATAGTCGGTGGAGACGTGTACGAGCATGATATCGTGCAGGGCGGCGCGGGAGGCCAGCAGGGCCGGGCCGTCACGGTTCACGTGCCACGACTTGGCCACATCGCTTTCCGCGCGATCAACGGCGGTGTAGGCCGCGCAGTTGACGATGGCTTCGGGCTTCCAGAGATTGAGGACCCCGTCGAGACTCGAGGCCTCTGTGATGTCGAGGTTGGGGAGGTCGAGAGAGAGGACTTCATGGGCTTTGCCGAGCACTTCGCGGCAATCCCAGCCGAGTTGTCCCCATCCACCGGTAACAAGAATTTTCATGTGGCTTCTCCTTGTGGGTCAGAGGATCGGCGCCAACGGGCGAGACAGTCGGCGAGGCGCGGATCCAAAATCGTTTTGGCCTGGTTCAGAATGTAGAGATGGATGCCGGGGGCCCCGTGTTCGATGAGGCCGTCGATCTGGGCGGTGAGCCAGTCGATCCCGACGCTGCGGGCGGCTTCGGCATCGCTGCCGGCGGCTTCGAGCTGCTGTTCGAGGGCCGCCGGGAAGCGGGCTTTGCAGAGGGCAACGGTGCGCCGGGCCTGCGAGAGGGAGGTGGCGGGCAGCAGTCCGGGCAGGATGGGGGCTTCTATGCCCGCCGCCCGGCATTCGTCCAGAAAATCAAAGTAGACCGGGTTTTCGAAAAAGAGCTGCGTATTGATGAAATCGGCGCCGGCCTCGACCTTTTCCTTGAGGTGGCGGATGTCGTCTTCGCGGCTGGCGGCTTCCGGATGGGTTTCGGGATAGCCCGCGACGCCGCAGCAGATATCGGGATGCAGTGACTTGATCAGGGTGACCAGGTCGGCGGCATAGGACAGGCCGTCGGGGGCGGCGGTGAAAGCTGTCTGACCTTTCGGGGGGTCACCGCGCAGGGCCATGATGTTGCGGATGCCAGCGGCATAGATCCGTTCGATTTGCGCGGCGAGTTCGTCGCGGGAGGCCCCGATGCAGGTCAGATGGGCGACGACGGGGGTAAAGCCCATGCGGGAGAGCAGTTCCCAGGCGGCAAAGCTGAATTCGCGGCCGGCACCGCCGGCCCCGTAGGTGCAGGTGACGAAATCGGGATGGATCGGGCGCATTCGCTCGATGGAGCCGCCTAGGATGCCAAACCCAAGGGGGTCCTTCGGCGGATAGAATTCAAGGGAAAGCGTGGGCTGTCGCCGCGTTTCAAGCAGTTCTCGGATAGTCGGTAGACTCATGTAAACACCATACCGAATGTGCCATGGAGTCGGCACTCTTTTTTTGCGGGGTCGGTGGACGGAATGCCTCAGGTCGCTTCGATCTCGCCGGCTTTTAACAGCGCCACCTTGGTCAGAATAGGTCCCACCACTTCAAAAACGATGCAGGTGGCCGTGATGGTGGTGATCAGCGCCGTGGCGATGGCGATGGGATCATACAGCATGGCGGGTGTTTCCGGGTGCTCCGCGGCATATCGGGTAATCGCGGCGGCGACATCCGGTTGCGCGGCCAGGCGGGCGTAATCCTGGCGGATAATCAGGCTCAGCCCGATGGCGACCCCGGCCTGCGATAAAATACCCAGCCCAATGTACTTTTTGATCTTGTCTTCCACATGTCCGATGGTCGAACCGATTCGGGCGCCCAGGATCAGCCCGGCGGTCCGGCCAGCGATATAGACGATGCCAATGAATCCAAGTTTTGGTAATTCGCTCACTTTCAGGTGGGCCCCCGCCAGACAGAAGAACAGCAGGAACAGCAGCGGCATGATTTCCTGAAGGGGCGCCATGACCTTGTGGACGGTGGCGGGCTTCCGGGTATTCACCAGCACAAAGCCGATGACCATATTGGTCAAAATGAGCGACAGATGGAAATGGGCGGCAATCCCGCAGGCGACAAGAACCGTTCCAAAGGCAATGATCAGCATATCGCGCCCGTGCTGAAGCCGTCGGACGATTTGGCAGAACAGGAACCCCATGACAGTGCCGACCAGCAGGCAGGCTCCGATTTCAAGCACCGGCGCGGCCACCATATGGAGAACGGAGTCGGGGCCCTCCTCGTGAAGGCCGAGGGTATTCAGCAGCAAAACCTTGGCGAGGGCGGCGGCAAATCCAAAGATGATAATGGCCAACCCATCATCAAATCCGACGACGGCATACAGCGCCTTGGTCAGACTGCCCTTCGCTTTGTATTCCTGAATGACCGCCACGGTCCCCGCAGGAGCGCTGGCCGGAGCCAGCGCACCGAATAAGAGCGAGACCGGCCAGTTCCGCGTCAGCAGGAAGAGAACGCCGGTTACCACAAAAAAGGCGGTGAAGGATTCGGCGAAAATGATGGAAATGATGCCCTTGCCCAGCCGCCGCAGGTTATTCAGACTCAGTTCTGCGCCAATGGTGAAGGCAACAAAACCCAGCGCCATCTCGGTGATGAATGAAAAATGATGAAGGGAAGAGGGGATCCCGGCCTCTTCGGGAAACAGATTAAACAGGGAGGGCCCCAACATGACTCCCAGCGCCATGAATCCGATCAGACTCGGCAGGCGTAGTCTTTTAGCGCCGATCCCCATGTAAAACCCGAGAAGAATGGCCATGCCAACCAGGAGGAGAGGGGTCTGCTGTAGTAGTTCTGTCATTCGGAAAAAACGCTGATAAAAGGTCAGTGTGTGAGATGGACCTGATTAGTCCGTTAACGATCCGGCGCAATAGAACAGTTCCTGGACCATCAACAGGACCCCGGAGTTCTCTGAGAGTTTCCCCGTAACCCGCTCCACGCGCCGGATGATTTCGTTGATCATTTTTTTGTTTACGGTCGCCACAATGACTCGGCAGAAGTGGGCGGGTTCATCCGTCCAGAAGGCGGAGAACATGGGCATCTTGCTCAAGTATTTGGTGCTGTGGTCGGCATCCAGCACGACGGTGGATCCCTGCTCGAGACTGCCGAAAATCTGCAGCAGATCCAGAAAATAGTCTTCCTTTTGGACCAACACATGGAAAAGGGAGAAGTTGTTTTCACTTCCCTTCTCCACTTCATCGAACGCATGCCGCAGGAAACTTTCCTGCAGGGCCACGGCGGTCGGTTCCCGGACCATTTCATCCACGGCACCGGGGATGCTCAGGATCTGCGAGGTGGTGGACAACAGTCGGATATGTTCATCCGAACGGGTATCGGGCGCCACGATAAAGACAATCAATTTTACCGGTTCGCCGTCCAGAGCCCCGAAGTCCACGCCTTCCGGCAGGCTCAGGATTCCCATCACGAATTCATTGACTCCGGACAACCGGCAATGGGGGATGGCAATCCCGTTTCCGAATCCGGTGGACCCGAGAGCTTCCCGCTCCAGCAAAGCCGCATACAGGATTTCCTCGCTGACCGCCTGCAAAACTTTGGTTTGTCGCGCCAGTGCGGCAATCTGCCGCAGTACGTCTTGCTTGTCCGTGGCCTTGGCCCCGGCCGCGACACATTCTTTCCTGAAAATATGAATTAGATTCATGTGTTATGCTCCTCGTGCCTTCACCCCTTCGCTGTCCGTCTTCACAAAACAGACCGGTAGATTGGAAGGACACCTATCCTTTTCTCTGTTCGGTTGCCATATAAAATAGCCCCGGAGTGCAAACGGTTGCCCGATGGATGGGATCCCGTGCGGGTTTATTCAGGGTCGATGAGCAGGGGGGTGTCCTCGATGGGAATCGGCCGGCGGGGATCGTCGCCCCGAACGAGGTTCTCGCGGTCTGGGGGCGGGGTGAAGTGGGTGACCACGGTGATCTGGACAGTCGCATTGGTCGCGAGGCGGGCGGTGGCGTAGGCTTCTGCCATTTCAGAGGAAAGGAGGCCGGTGGTCTTTCCGACCGCGGAAAGCAGGCCGAGAAACGGTAGCTTGATGTTGCCGTCTGTATCAATCACTTCCCGGTATTTTGGAATTCCACCCCCCACATTCTCGATGTGAATCAACAGACCGTCCCCTTTGCTTAGCGGAGCGAGGGGATTGCGGTCCTCCTGCGCGACAGACCATGCCGGCAGGGCGCAGATACAGAGGGAGGCGATCAGGAGTCGGAGACAGAGTCGTTTCATGATGGATCCTTTTCTTCAGGGGGCTGGCCCGGCGTATCTGGACGGTACTCAGCTTCATTGCCCCCGAAGAGTCCGGCCATGAGATCGTGTTCCATGGAGTCGAGGTTGGTGTCCTCCTGGGCCATATGAAGCATACTGCGCAGGGTGAGCATCTCCTCGGCGATGATCAGGCGCGCGAGAATTTCATGCTGGACGGTAGTTGAAAGCACGATGTCGCCACCCTTGTCCTCGAGAATAAAGAAAATCTCGTCCTTGCGAATGTGGTAAGTGGGGGCCTCCGGGCTGAGGCGGTAGACGTAGAATTCTTCCTGCCGGAAGGCGCGGACGATGCGGGCGAGCATGAAGTCGGCCATGTCGGCAGAGGCGAAGGACAGCCGGATAATCTTGCTCTGGGCCTTGGCGATGTCTTCCGGATTGCGCAAACCAGGAGCGGGGTTTTCAAAACTTTTGGCCAGGAACATCGGGCCCAGCAGGGTGGTGACGAGGGTCATGACGATAGCGACGCCGAAAATGTCCTGCCCAATGGACCCGGTGGTCAGACCGATACCGGCGATGATGAGGGCGACCTCGCCGCGGGGCAGCATGCCGACGCCGATGCGGATGGCGCCGCGACGGTTGAATCCGCAGAAGAGCGCGGGAATGCCGCATCCGGCGACCTTGCTGAGGATGGCCAGCAGCGTATAGATCATTCCAATCTTCAGAACCGGCAAGATGGCATGAAAATCCACCAGCATGCCCATGGTGGCAAAGAATACCGGCACAAGCATGTTGTGAAGGCCCTCGATCTCCTTCTGGATGACCTGAACGAGATCGGTGCGCGAGAGGGAGAGACCCATGATGTAAGCGCCGATAATCATGGCCAGGCCGGCCATTTCGGAGACGCCTGCCAGCAAGAGGGCAAATCCAAGGGCGAGGGAGGCGATGGCTTGGGTACTCTTGAAATATTTGAGCATGCGGGAGAAGCGGCGGGCCAGCAGCAGGCCGGCGGCGGTGGCGCCGATCCAGAAGCCAAAGGCCTTGGCGGCAATGAACAGGATATGTGACCAGGAGACACCGGCTTCGTTTTCTGCGCGCGACATGCCGACCACGATGGCGAGGACGATGATGCCCAGCACATCATCAAAGACGGCGGCAGCCAGGATGGTGACGCCTTCGGGCGAATCCATCTTGCGGCGTTCGCTCAGGATGCGGGCGCTGATGCCGACGGAGGTGGCGGTGGAGATGGCACCGAGAAAGAGGGCATGGGGTGCCAGCCAGTTATCCGCGAGACCGAACCAGACCGCGCAGCCGGTGCCGAGGAAGAAGGAGAAGACGACCCCCCCGATTCCGACAATGGTGCCAGCGACGGAATACCGGAGGAAGGTGGAAAGATCGGTCTCCAGGCCCGACAGGAACAGGAGGATGATGGACGCAAAGGTCGCGAAGGCGTAGAGCTCGGGCGAGACCGGCGCCCCTCCTGCAGCAAAAGGGAAGAGTTGGCCAATGACCGGCCAATGGATCTGGCCCAGGGCGTAGGGGCCGATCAGCATGCCGACAATCAGTTCGCCCAGCACGCCGGGTAGCCGAAGCCAGCGGCGAAGCCAGAAACCACCCATACGGGTGAAAACAATCAGGATCCCCAGTTGAAAGATGAACTGGATTTCCGTGGAGAACACGCCGGACTCCCTGTCTGCCTCAACCGATCAGCAAATGGAGGACTTCCTCGCAACTGGCTGCACCGAGAAGCTTGGTCCGGACGGCCGCGTCATTGAGAGGTCGGCTGATTTCGGCCAGGAACTGGATGTGCGGTCCGGTACGGCTGTCGGGGGACACGGTCATCACGAAGATGTTCGAGGGCTGGCCATCGAGGGCGCCAAAGTCCACGCCGCCGCGTTTGATGCCGAGTGCGGCTACCAGGCAGTCGACGCTGTCGGTCTTGCCGTGGGGAATGGCGATGCCGTTCTGCATCCCCGTGCTCATGCGCTTTTCACGTTCCGTGACAGCCTTCAGGACCGCTTCGCGGTCCCGGATGTGGCCCGAGGCCATCAGCAGGTCCACCATCTCCGAAAGAACTTCCTCTTTCGTAGTGGCCTTCAAATCCAAGCTTATGGTTTCCACGGTGAGTGGCTTCTTCAAATTCATGACAGGGCTCCAAACCTTGAGATACAAAATACTCGCGGCATTTTCCTCCCTTTAGCGGTCAATTCAAGCCTCAAATGCCGGCATGCGGCGAAAAGGGGCGATGAAGGAAAGACGTGGGCCGAGCGGTTTTTCGGCGAGCGCTGGTTTTGCAGGACCTCTAGTGGGTATAGATCGAACCGGATTTCCGCAGGTCCTGAAGGCGGCGATGGACCAGTTCCGCCATGCTGTTGACCAGATCAGGCACTCGCATCCGGTCTAGATTCCAGACGATATCGAACGGCGTGAGGTCGTGGATGTCGAAATGATACTGACTCTTCATGAATCGCGCCCGCTTGGCGTCGATTCTCTGGAGTTTCTTGAGGGCTTGCTCTTCGGACAACTCGTCATGCTTCATGACGTCCTGCACTCGATAATCCAGCGAGGCGATCAGGCGTATGTGGATGGCCCCGGGCATGTTGTGGGCAATCAGGAACCCGGCCCGTCCGATAATGACGACCTTGCCCAGCCGGGCCAGCAGGCGAATGACTTCGGAAATCTTCTTCTGGATCCGATATTGCTGCGGCGTGCCGATGAGCAGTTCGTAGACCATGCGCCGAAGGCCTTCTGTCTGGTATCGGTTGTCGCTTACCAGGGTGTCATAGTCGGCGTCGAGGCTCTTGTTCTGGGCGATGAGGGCACACAGTTTCTGGTCGAACAAGTCCCAACCGGTCTGGAGATCGGCATCCTCATATTCGGATAGCGCCATGAGGAGATAGCGACCGATGGCATGTGCTTCTGTGCCTGCTTGGCGGGAGATGGTAATAAACGGGAACCCGGTGTCGTGGAAATCCACGTCCCGGGGATCCTGAAGATAGCGCCTGACAAAATCCGCCTGATTCATATCGGATAACTCCCAAGAGATGCGTACAGCAGTTAACAGGAAAAGGAGGCGGATGACCATCCCAAAATGATGGACTCGATTTCCCTTGAAGTTCATAGGAGACAGGCCTACAACGAATAATTCGTTTTGATGATATGGAAAAACAACCTCCATTTGTGCCTGGCGGGTCCCAAGCGCTCGGTTTAGCCTGGACCATTCCCGTGCTGATGTTCGTGTATATCGGCCTGGGATTCTGGCTGGGGCGACTGGCGGGATATGCGCTGGTTGGCACGTTGATCGGCTGGGGTGTTGGCATGTGGGCGGTCTTCTATGAAATCCGCAAAGTGTTGCGGAAGGAGTCCGATTCCCCTCCGTCGCCACCCTCTTCGGAAGGAGACGCGTAATCATTCGCGTGTTGAGGAGTGGATCCGAACCTGACAACCAATGTGCTGGAGTTTGCTGCTGAAGCCGAGAGCCGCGACGTTCTGGTGCACAACTACATCCAGCATCATGTGCTCTTCCATGTGGCGGACGGGGAGCACAGCGTATGGAATCTGCCCTTCATTCGGGTTCCCGCCCTGGACATCTTCCGCAACGATGGCGTCATGCTGGCCCTGGCCCTGCTCATCCTCGTGGGGTTGTTCGGGCTGCTGTACCGGAGAGGCCGGGATGTGCCGCATGGATGGAGCAATCTGCTCGAACTGTTTGTGCTCTTTGTCCGCGACCAGATCGTTCGCCCCTACTTCCAGCCGGAAGACGCCCGTCGCCTGGCCCCGGTGTTTTGCTCCTTCTTCTTCTTGATCCTGACCCTCAACCTGCTGGGACTGGTGCCGCTGTTCAGCGCGGCGACGAGCAACTTCAACGTGACGGGCGCGCTCGCCCTGATTACCGGAGCCTTCATGATCGGAGGGGGACTTTGGAAGAAGGGGCCGATCGGGTTCCTCAAATCCTTTGTGCCGGCGGGTGCCCCGATGCCGCTGTTGATCATGCTGGTTCCCATTGAGTTTGTCAGCTTCGGGTCGCGGGTGTTCGCGCTGGCGATCCGGTTGTTCGCGAACATGCTGGCCGGACACATCCTGATCTTTGCGTTGCTGAGCATGGTGGTTCTGTTTGGCTGGGCTGCCTTTCCGGTCATTTTCATGGCGGTGGGCATCTATTTCTTCGAGATATTCATGTGTATGTTGCAGGCCTATATTTTCACCCTTCTGTCGGCCATTTTCATCGGTCAGATGCTCTATGAGACGCACTGACCGGGTGGCCGAGGATTCTCTATTGAAAAAGTCGAACGACAGAAAGACAAGGAGTCAGATATGACAACAGGTATAGCACTCGCCAGCGTTGGCGCGGGATTGTCGGCCATTGGGGCCGGTATCGGTATCGGGCAGGTCTGGGCGGCCGGGATCCAGAGCATGGCTCGGCAGCCAGAGATGGCCTCGAAGATCCAGACCTCCATGTTCATCGGCGCGGCGCTGGTCGAAGGCATATCGCTCTTTGCCCTAGTGATTTGCTTCCTTCAGATGTGAAAAAGCCGGGTCCAGAGGGCTCTTTCTTATGAACGGAATTACTTCAACAAACATGCCGCTGGAAGGTGGAGTCGACGGCTTGGTCGCGAGCACCGAAGTGCGTGCGTCCGCCGCCGATCCGCAGATGGGCAGCGTACTGAAGGTCTCCGACACCATGGTGGGTCTGACCTGGCTGGCGTTCATCATTGCGTGCTTTGCCCTCTACAAGCTGGCCTGGAAGCCGATCTCGGAGGCGCTGGACCTCCGTGAGGAGAAGATCCGCCAAAGCTTGGAAGAAGTGGAAAACATCCAGAAGCGGTCGGTCCGCGCTCAGAAAACCCAGCAGGCGATGATCGAGAAGGCCAGCCAAGAGGCCGCGGCCATCATCGATCGCGCCCGGGTCTCCGCCGAGTCGACCGCCCGTGCGCTGGAGGAGAAAGCCCGGACGGAGGCGGAAACGTTGATCGAGGATGCCACGGTGGAGATTGGGCAGGCCAAAGAGAAGGCCCTGACTGAACTCCGGCGCGAGACCTCCGGCCTGGCCTTGAAGCTGGCCGGCCGGGTCCTTGAGCAGAAGCTGGATTCCACGGCGGATCGCGAACTGACCGATCGCCTGATTCGGGAAATTCAATGAATCGTTCCGACCGAAAAATCCGCCGGTATGCCAAGGCCCTGATCGAGGTGGCCGGGAAGGAGGGGGCCGTGGACGACGTGTCCGCTGAACTGGCATCCGTTCGGCGTTGGCTGGACGGGACCCCGGCCTTCCATGTGTTTACGGTCTGCGGTCGGATCGGCGGTCGGGAAGAGCGCCTGCGGACGGTGCTGGAACTCGCGCATGCGGCGGGCTTCAGCCGGCTGACCGGTGAATTCCTCGCCCAAGTCGAAGCGGGCCGGGATCTGGAAGGTCTGGGAGAAATTCTGGACGAGTTTGATCGGCTCCAGCGCGTCCGGTCCGGGATCGTTTCTACCGAAGTCGTGTCGGCGCATCCCTTGACCGGGGAACAAAAGAGCGAACTGACCCGGCGGCTCAGCCGGAGATCGGGCGGAAAATCGCTGGACATTTCATTTAAGGAAGACCCTGAAATCCTTGGGGGCTTTGTGGCCCGGATGGGCGAAGAGATTCATGATTACAGCGTTTCTGGCCGGTTGGCGCGTCTGCGCCGCCAGCTGATGGACGCTTAAAGGAGCGGGCCGATATGGCAGTGGAACTGAAACCGGAAGAGATCTCTGCGATCATCAAGAAGCAGCTGGAGGACTTCGATGTGTCCTCCGACGTGGCGGAGAGCGGAACGGTATTGAGCGTGGGCGATGGCATCGCGCGGCTCTATGGCCTGAACCAGGTCATGGCCGGCGAGCTGGTCGAATTCAAGGGGGGACTCCGGGGCATCGTGCTGAATCTGGAGGAGCAGAGCGTGGGTGTCGCGATCATGGGCGACTCCTCTGTTATCCGCGAGGGGGATGCCGTCCGACGGACGAAGCTCATCGCCTCCGTGCCCGTCGGTCCCTCGCTGGTGGGGCGCATTGTGGATGCGCTGGGCGTGCCGATCGATGGCGGCCCCGCAATGGACGCGTCTGAAACCCGTCCGGTCGAGGTGCCCGCCCCCGGCATCATGGACCGCCAGAAGGTGCGCGAGCCCCTGCAGACCGGCATCAAGGTGATTGATGCGCTGACACCGATTGGCCGGGGCCAGCGGGAACTGATCATCGGCGACCGCAAGACGGGCAAGACGACCCTGGGCATCGATACCATTATCAATCAGGCGGACAAGGGCGTCATGTGCTTCTATGTGGCCATTGGCCAGAAGCGGTCGACGGTCACCCAGGTCTACGAGAACCTGAAGCGACACGGGGCGATGGCCCACACGACCATTATCTCCGCCACGGCGTCGGTTGCGGCCCCTCTGCAGTATCTCGCACCCTATGCGGGGTGCGCCATGGCCGAATACTGGCGGGACCGGGGCGGCCACGCCCTGATTATCTACGACGATCTCACCAAGCAGGCTCAGGCCTACCGCCAGCTGTCGCTGCTGTTGCGCCGCCCGCCGGGGCGCGAAGCGTTCCCGGGCGACATCTTCTATCTGCACAGCCGGCTGCTGGAGCGCGCCGCCCGCCTGAGCGATGCCAAGGGCGGTGGCAGTCTCACCGCGCTGCCGATCGTGGAGACACAGGCCAACGATATCTCCGCCTACATTCCCACCAATGTGATTTCCATCACCGACGGGCAGATCTTCCTGGAGGCCAACGCCTTTAATGCGGGCCAGCGCCCGGCGATCAATCCCGGCATCTCGGTTTCCCGCGTCGGTGGCGATGCACAGCTCAAGGCCATGAAAAAGGTGGCGGGCCGCCTACGCCTGACGCTGGCGCAATATCGCGAAATGGCGGCGTTCTCCCAATTCGCAGGGGACCTCGACAAGGCGACGCTGGCCCAACTGGAGCGGGGCAAGCGCCTGATGGAGGCCTTCAAGCAGGGGCCGCAACAGCCGATCCCCGTGGCGCATCAGATTGTGTTTCTTCATGCGTGCAACGCCGGCCTGTGCGACGACATTCCGGTGGGGCAGGTGGGCGAGTTTGAGCGCCAGCTGTATATGGCCTTGGACGGTCCCTATGCGGGCTTCCGTGAAAAGCTGGAGAAGAGTGGCGAACTTCTGCCGGATCTTGCGGCGGAACTGGACCAGTTGCTGGGCGAATTCAAGGAGTCGTTCCGCGCCACCTGATGGCGTAGAGATTCAGATTATGGCCAATTTCCGGGAATACAATGCGCGGATCCAGCGGTTGCAGAACATGCGCCGTGTGACGCTTGCCATGAAGATGCTGTCGACCACCAAGCTCACGCGGGCGCAGGAGGCCACGGCGCGCGCGCAGGCGTTTGTTCGCGAGTGGAGTGGGCTGGTGCGGATGGTGTCGAAGGCGGGCGGCGGCGGGCGCAATCCGCTGCTGGTGCCGCGGGATGTGCCGGAATCGGCCTTTGTGCTGATGGTCAGCTCCGACATGGGTCTCTGCGGCGGCTTCAACAATAATTTGAACCGTGCGGTCGAAGCGTGGCTCGACGAGAACCGGTCGACCTATCGCATCCTGCGTTTCAGCTTTTGCGGCCGGAAAGGCTACCACTACAACCGCAACCGGGTGGAAGTGCGTAGCGTCTACGAGAATTCTGTCCGCCATCCGGACCTGAAGCTGGCACTGCAGATCGGCCGGGAGATGTTTTCCACCTATGCGGAAGGCAAGTACGATGAGGTATTCATCGCCCGCAACCGTTTCCTCAACCCGTTGAACCAGGAGCCGGTCATCGAGCGAATTCTGCCGGTGGATTTCGACGCCGCACCGGTGGAGGAGGTGAGTCCCTCTTTTGTCCAGATCGAGCCCCACCCCTCCGAACAGATTCCCCAGTTGCTGGAGCGTCATGTGGGCTATCGCATCTATGAGGCCCTGCTGGAGAACTCCAGCGGCGAGCATGCCGCCCGGATGGCCGCCATGGACAGTGCTTCCAAAAACATCTCCGCCTTGAGCGACACCTTTACCCTCTTAAGAAACCGGGCCCGACAGGCCTCCATCACCACCGAGCTCATCGAGGTGGTTTCCGGCGCGGAGGCCCTTCGGTGACCGCGCCCTGGAACACACAGCAGGAAGACGACACATGAATCCAATCGAATCCAACACCCTCTCTTCGCAGCCTCCTGCCGACGGCTCCCGCACCGGCCGCATTGTGCAGGTGACGGGCGCCGTTGTGGACGTGGAATTCGCCCCCGGCGAGCTCCCGAACATTTATACGGCGCTGCGGGTGACCAATCCGTCCATCAACGACAAGCCGGACAACCTCGTTCTGGAGATCGCGCAGCATCTGGGCGACAGCACGGTTCGCACCATTGCCATGAACGAGACGGGCGGCTTGGTCCGCGGCATGGAGGTTCGCAACACCGGCCACGAGATCAGTGTGCCGGTCGGTCCGGGAACCCTCTCGCGGGTGATGAACCTGCTGGGTGAGCCGGTGGACGGCGGCGGTCCGATCGATGCGGTGAAAACCATGCCGATCCATCGCGATACACCGACCTTTGCCGAGCAGAACACGCAGGAGAATATGCTGGTGACCGGCATCAAGGTGGTGGATCTGCTGACACCCTATCGCAAGGGCGGCAAGATCGGCCTGTTCGGCGGCGCGGGCGTCGGCAAGACCGTGTTGATCCAGGAGCTGATCCACAACATCGCCAAGAACTACGGTGGATTTTCCGTCTTTGCCGGCGTGGGCGAGCGCACCCGCGAGGGTACCGACCTCTATCAGGAGATGAAGGATTCCGGCGTGATCAACAAGACGTCCCTGATCTACGGGCAAATGAACGAGCCTCCGGGCGCCCGCGCCCGCGTTGCCCTTAGCGCCCTAACCGTGGCGGAGCACTTTCGCGACGATATGCACCAGGATGTCCTCCTGTTCATCGACAACATCTACCGCTTCACGCAGGCCGGTTCGGAGGTGTCCGCGCTACTCGGTCGCATCCCCTCCGCCGTGGGGTACCAACCCACACTCAACACCGACATGGGCGAGTTGCAGGAGCGCATCACCTCCACCAAGAGCGGCTCCATTACCTCCATCCAGGCGGTCTATGTCCCTGCCGACGACTATACCGATCCGGCCCCGGCCGCAACCTTCGTGCATCTGGATGCCACCACCGAGCTCTCGCGCGCCATCGTCGAACTGGGCATCTATCCGGCCGTGGATCCGCTGACCTCCTCCTCCAGCCTGTTGAACCCGTACGTCATTGGCGAGGAGCACTACCGCGTCGCCCAGAGCGTCAAGGAATTGCTTCAGCGCTACAAGGACCTGCAGGACATCATCGCCATTCTCGGCATGGAGGAACTGTCCGACGAGGACCGCAAGACCGTCGCCCGCGCCCGCCGGGTACAGCGCCTGCTCTCGCAGCCGTTCTTTGTTGCCGAGCAGTTCGTCAACATCCCGGGCCAGTTTGTACCGCTGGAGGAGACCATCCGTTCCTTCCGTGAAGTGATCGATGGCAAGCATGACGCCGTTCCCGAACAAGCCTTCTACATGGCCGGTTCCATCGACGATGTGCTGGAGAAGGCTCGGAAGATGAAGAAGGGATAGGGGTTGTGGCTGGATTTCCCTTTGCCATTCTATCGCCGGACCGCAGCTGGTTCGAGGGCGAAGCCGAAACGGTGACTGCTCCCGGGCAGGACGGCGAGTTCGGAGTCCTGGCGCATCATATCCCGCTGCTGGCTGGACTGAAGGCCGGCGTGGTCACCGTACGTCTGCCGGACGGACACCTTCTCTATTTCACGGTGGATGGCGGCGTGCTGGGTGTCGACAAAAAGGGAGGGCACCTCCTGACGGGCCGTGTCACCCCATGCGAGACGCTTGAACAAGCAGACGCCGTCCTGCGCGACCTTCGAAGCGAACTCCGGACGCCGGCCCGATCCGCCGCGCCCTGATGGTTTTCCACACTGTGGAAAACTTTTTTCCATGGTGTGGAAAAATCTGGAATTGTTTTTCCATGGTATGACGCCACCGACAAAAGTATTTTGTGTTGCAACCGATTATC
>CAZGMQ010000072.1:0-16335 GCA_964526745.1 uncultured Verrucomicrobiota bacterium | reverse complement strand
GAATTCATCCGCCCCTCTCCTCCCCGCGGTTGCATTCCGTCTATTCCAGAGTAGGCTGATTGCTTATGAGAAACATCACGGTCATCATCGGGGGTGGGTTTGCGGGACGACAGGCCTGTCGCGCACTGCGAAGGGCAGAAACCAATGTGGTGCTGATTGATCCCAGTCCGGTCACAACGATGCTGCCCTCCCTCCCGGATCTGGCGGGCGGGTGGATTTCCGAAAACCTCCTGCAGAATCCCCTTCCCCCGCTGCTGCCGTCGAATGCCCAGCACCGGCAGGCGGCGGTGACCTCCATTGACCTGGAGGCCTCCACGATCATCGCCGGGGGAGAGACGCTCGCTTATGATCAACTGGTGATCGCTTCGGGGTCGGTTCCAAACTTTCACAATTTTCCGGGGACACCGGAGCAGCTGCATCCGCTGGCGACGATTGAGGATGCCCATCGCATCCGCACAGATTTCGAGGTCTATCTACAGAAGCCCGGTCGACCGCATCTGATGGTAGCCGGGGGCGGCTTCACGGGATTGGAACTGGCGATGAGTCTCTATTTTCGTGCCCGATCCGCGGGCAAATGCTGCCGGATCACTCTCGTGGATCCGGCGCCCCGTCTGCTGGGGTTCCTGCCGGACAAGCGCCGCCAGCCGTTGCTGGACTTTCTGGCGACGACCGGTGTGGAGATCCGCAGGGAAAGTCGTGTGGAGTCGTTCGATGGCTCCAGGACGACGGCTGGCGGAATCACGGATGAGCATGTCTTTCTGTGCTGGGCGGGCGGATCCAAACTGGCGATTCCAGAAATCAAAGGCGAGGTGGAACAGATCCGGGACGGGCGGCTCAAGGTGAATGCGGATCTCTCCCTGCCCCAGTATCCTCATGTGTTTGCGGCCGGTGATTCCGTCGCTATCGAACAGAACGGGGCGGTCCTTCGCAAGGCGGTGAATTTTGCCTACTACGGCGGAGCCCATGCCGGCCGGAACATCGCGCGGCAGCTGCGCGGCCAGCTCACCCGCCCCTTCCGTCCGCTGGATCTGGGCTGGGTGATTCCGCTGCACACGACGAGCATCGGACGCCTGCCGGCCGGACTCTGGGTCCGTGGATTCCTCGGCGTGCGCCTGCATCACCTGATGTGCGGCCTGCGCAACACATCGCTGCAAAACTTCGCCGGTTGTCTAAAACTGGCATTGAAAGGAAGGTCCTCATGAAACTAAAAACATGCTTCTTCAAAAATGACGGCGACGCGAATATCGGCCTGCTGATCCTGCGGCTCTTTATCGGCGCCGCGATGCTTTCCCACGGCTGGAGCAAACTGGGCGCCGGGATGGAGGGCTTCGTCGGCTTTGTGACGAGCCTGGGTGTGCCGGCACCGCAACTGATGGCGTATCTGGCGGTCTTTGCGGAGACCGGCGGGGCCCTCCTGCTGCTTCTTGGGCTGCTGACGCGGCCGGCGGCCCTGATGATAATCCTGACAATGTTGGTGGCCATCTTCGGTGCGCACGGTGGAGACGGATTTGCAGCGCAGGAAGCCGCCTGGCTCTATCTGGTCCCCTCTCTCCTCTTCTTCCTGAAGGGTGCGGGTAAATGGTCGTTGGATTGGGCGATCGGAAGAAAAGCAGGGATTAACAATTAAGAATGGTGGGGGGATCAATCGGCGTTGAGGTCGGGGCGGCGCTCTTTGGTTCGGGCCTTCGACTGCTCGAGGCGCCATTTGGCGATCTCGGCGTGGTTGCCGGAGGTGAGCACGTCGGGGATGGCCATTCCGCGATAGACCGGGGGTCGCGTGTATTGGGGATATTCCAAGCGGCCGGTAGTGAAGGATTCGTCTTCGGCGGCCCCTTCCCCGCCCAGCGCGCCGGGCAGCAGGCGGACGACGGCATCGACCACGACGCCGGTGGAGAGCACGCCGTTGGTGAGCACATAGTCGCCGATGGAAATTTCCATGTCACCGAGGGCGTCCCGGATGCGCTGGTCGAATCCTTCGTAGTGCCCGCATATGAAAATCAGATGTGCCTTCTTCGAGAGGTCCATGGCCATCGCCTGTTTGAAGGGCGTGCCCTGCGGCGTCATGATGATCACG
Source organism: uncultured Verrucomicrobiota bacterium (assembly GCA_964526745.1). GTDB lineage: Bacteria > Verrucomicrobiota > Kiritimatiellia > CAIQIC01 > Lenti-01 > Lenti-01. Next base: position 14,261 of record CAZGMQ010000072.1, on the reverse strand, counting down.
GTGGAGTCGGGCCGTCGCAGGTCGTCGATGGCCTTGAAAAGGGGCTCGGGCTTCATCACCATGCCGGGGCCGCCGCCATAGGGGCGGTCATCGGTGTTGAGGTGGATGCCGGTTGCGTAGTCGCGCAGGTTGACGCAGCGGATCTCGACGAGACCGGCGGCCTGCGCGCGCTTCAAAATACTTTCCCCCAGAATGCTGTCGAGCATCTGGGGGAAAATGGTGACAATGTCGATTTGCAACGGCGCGGGGGCCATTGGATCAACCGGTCCTATTCGACGACTTCGAGCATGGCGCGCTTGTTCTCACGCGCGGCGACCGTGCTGAGGAGCGTGCGGATGGCGCCAACGGTCTTGCCGCTCTTGCCGATGACTTTGCCGACATCTTCGGGATGGCAGCGGAGTTCAAATACGATGGTGCGTTCACCTTTAATTTCGGAGATTCGGAGATCTTCGGGGTGATCGACCAGCACTTTGACGACGTATTCAATCAGTTCTTTCATAGGGTCCTCGAGGGGGAAAATGAGAATGGGTCAGGGGAAGGAGGAAAGACGCTGTGACAGCGCCTTATTCTGCCGCCGGTGCTTCAGCGGCGGTTTCCGTCGCTGGGGCTTCCGTCGCGGGAGCTTCGGCTTCGGCTTCGGCAGCAAGAGCCTGGGCTTCGACCGCCGGGACTTCCGCGGCAGGAGCCGGGGCCTTGGCGGCGTCGGCACGGGCTTTCTTGATCAGCGTGGCGACGGTGGAGCTGGGCTGGGCGCCCTTGGCGATCCAGGAGTCGGCGGCGGCCAAGTCGAGCTTGTAGATGTTGGCTTTCTTGGCCGGATCATACCACCCGATTTCCTGGAGGAAGCTGCCGGCGTTGGCGCTGCGGGCATCCGCGGCGACAATCCGAAAGAAGGGTTTGTGGGCGGAGCCCATTCGACGGAGACGAAGTTTTACTGCCATTTGGTTTCCTTAGTGTTTCCTGTTGTTGCCGCCCCGGGCGCGGCCAATCCATGTTGAAGCCCGGGTGATGCCAAATCGGCGTGTTTCTATCCGAAAAGACCGCCCTTAGGCAATCTTTTTTGCATCTGTTTCATTTTCTTTGCCATTTGCTGGGCCTGACGGAAGCTGCGCAGCAGCTCGTTGAGATCGCTGACTTCCATTCCGCTGCCCCGCGCGATGCGCTTGCGGCGGCTGGCGTTGAGGACTTTCGGGTAGCGGCGTTCCTTGGGCGTCATGCTCAGAATGAGGGCCTCGGTCTTCTTCATCTGACCGCCGGAATCGCTGGAGATTTTTTCGCGCATCTCGCCGGTCATCGCGGCGCCGACCCCGGGAATCATGTCGAGCAGTTTGCCCATGGAGCCCATCTTCTTGAGTTGGCGCATCTGAGAAAGGAAATCGTTGAGGTCGAGGCCCTCTTTGCGGCGCAGCTTTTCCTGCATGCGCCCGGCTTCTTCCACATCGAGGGTGTCCTGCACTTTTTCCACGAGACTGACGACATCCCCCATGCCCAGAATGCGGGAGGCCATGCGGTCGGGATAGAAGATATCAAAGTCTTCGGGGCGTTCGCCGGTGCCGACGCGCAGAATGGGACATTTGGTGACGGCCACCACCGAGAGCGCCGCGCCGCCGCGGGCATCGCCATCGAGTTTGGTGAGAATCAGGCCGGTCAGACCGAGGGCTTCATGGAAGGTCTGAGCGACGTTGACCGACTCCTGCCCGATGGCGGCATCAAGAACGAGTACAATATTCTGGGGCTCCACGGCGGATCGCAGGGCCTTGAGCTCCTCCACAAGATCCTGATCGATCTGGAAGCGACCGCCGGTGTCGTAGAGGACGATGTCATAGTAGTTTTTACGGGCGTGCGTGAAAGCGCGGCGGCCGAGCGCCGGAACGGTTTCGCCGGGTTCGGGCTTGAGGATTCCCGCTCCGCTCTGCCGGGCCAAGACTTCCAGCTGTTCGGCGGCGGCGGGCCGGCGGATGTCGCAGGCGACGAGGAGGACTTTCTTGCCCTTCTCTTTCCAGAGGCGTGCCAGCTTGCCGCAGGTCGTGGTTTTGCCGGATCCGTGCAGGCCCAGTAGCATCACTTCGGCCGGAATGGCGGACAGGTTGAAGTCGACCTGTCGGCCGCCGAGGAGATCGACCAGTTCATCATGGACGATTTTGACGATCTGCTGGCCCGGGGTGACGCTGTCGAGCACGTCCGATCCGAGACTCTTTTCTTTGACGCGGGCAATGAAGTCTTTGGCGGTGGCATAGTGCACATCCGCTTCGAGCAGGGCCATGCGCACCTCGCGCAGGGCGTCCTGGACGTTCTTCTCCGAGAGCCGGCCCACCCCGCGCAAACTGCGGAAGGCTTTCTGGAGTCGGGTCGAGAGGCGATCAAACATGAAATTTACTCCGCATCCGGGGTGTCATCCGGCAGCGCCAGATGGCTGACAATCAATCCACGGCCGTCGCAGCGCAGGCAGGTTTCGACTTCGCCTGTGTCGGGGTTCACGGCCCGTCCCATGCCCAGGCAGAACGGACAGATCCGGTCTGCCGGATCAAACCGGCGGACCATGCGGAAGCCGACCCCCTGGCAGAACGGACAGATTTCGCGTTCGCCCTGGGGGGTGAGAAGAGTGCCGCCGCCCATGCAGTTTCCGCAAGCGATCTTTTCAGCCTGCTGGGCATCTGTGGACAGCATATTGGGATCGAGCCCCTTCTTGAGCATCATCCAGTGGCTGAGTTTTTCGGCAAAAACAGGTGATACCGTGTCGGTGGCGCCGCTCTCTTTCATCCGGTCCATCCATTGGAACTGGAGAATGAATCCGATGATGACGAGCAGGAAGATCACGCCGCCATAGATTTGCTTGCCTAAGGAACGGCGGCGGCGGAAGACGCGCGGCTTCAGCGGGGGGACCGCTGTGCCTGTACGACGCGCGCCAGTCCGGCGTAGTCGGATTTTAGATGGATTTGGTTGAAGTGGGTTGTTTGACACAAAAGCTCCGTGACGGCATCGGCTTGATCTTCGCCGATTTCCAGAATGACCTGACCCCCTGATGTAAGCACACGGGCGGCCTCGGAGACAAGTCGCGAAATGATCTGCAGACCGTCCGGTCCCCCATCCAGGGCCATGCGGGGCTCAAAGTCGCGTACCAGCCGCGGCAGGCGGTCGCATTCGGCGGCCCGGACATACGGGGGATTCGAGACGACCCCCTGCACGCTGTTGTCCGGGATGCCGGCCAGCAGGTCGGTGAGACGGAAGTCGATGGAAAGGTCCAGTGCGCGGGCATTGGCTTGCGCCAGCGCCAGCGCGTCCGGGCTGAGGTCGGTGGCGCAGACGGCGATCCGGGGCATCCGGCGGGCCAGGGCGCAGGCGATGCAGCCGCTTCCGGTGCAGACATCCACGATGACGGGGGTGCCGGCCTGCTCTTTCAAAAAGGTTTCGGCGCTTTCTACGAGCAGCTCGGTCTCGGGCCGGGGAATGAGGGCGCGGGGGTCACAGTAGATCCGCAGACCCATGAAGTCGGTTTCGCCGATTACATACTGGACGGGTTCATCCTGTTCCAGACGCACCACGGCCTGCTCCAGTGCGGTGGCCTGCTCTAGTGCGGGGGTGTCCTGGAGACGGGTCAGCACCTCCATCAGGTTGCAGTGGAGAACATAGGCGGCCACCCAGCGCAGTTTGACGGCGGCTTCTTCGATGCCGGCCGCAATCAGGCGCGCCTCGGCCGCGGCCAATCCATCGCCCCAGGTCCGGCCGGGGTCCGGCATCAGCCCTTCATCCCCATCTGGGCGGCGAGCTTCAATTCGATGTCCCGCGCCTGGAGGGCCTCGATGAGATCGTCCAGCTTGCCTTCTATGATCTGATCCAGGGAGTAAAGCGTCAGGTTGATGCGGTGGTCCGTCAGACGGTTTTGCGGGAAGTTGTAGGTCCGGATGCGCTGGCTGCGGTCGCCCGAACCAATCTGGCTCTTGCGTTCGTCGGAGAGCTTGTCGTGCTCCTCCTGCCGTTTGAGGGCCAGCAGACGCGCTCCGAGAACCCGCATCGCTTTTTCACGGTTCCGGTTCTGGCTGCGTTCGTCCTGGCAGGACACCACGAGACCGGTCGGCAGATGCGTCAGACGAATGGCCGATTCGGTCTTGTTGACCTTCTGGCCGCCGGGACCGGATGCGCAAAAGAGATCCACCCGCAGGTCTTCGGGCTTGATTTCGACTTCGTTGGTTTCCTCCACTTCGGGGAGAACCGCGACCGTTGCGGCGGAGGTGTGGATGCGCCCCTGGGCTTCTGTGGTGGGAACGCGCTGCACCCGGTGTCCCCCGCTCTCATAGCGCAGGGTCTTGTAGACATCGGTGCCTTCCACTGAGAAGGTGATATCCTTATAGCCGCCCAACTCGGAAAAGGAGGCGTTGATGACACCGGTCTTCCATCCGCGGGCATCGGAAAAATGGGAATACATCCGATAGAGGTCGCCGGCAAACAGTGCGGCTTCATCGCCACCCGTTCCGGCCCGGATTTCCATGATAGTGTTCCGGCTGTCGTCGGGATCCGGCGGCAGCATCAGCCCCATCAGGGCCCGTTCCGCTTTCGGAAGCGAGAGTTCGAGTTCGGCCTTTTCCGCCAGGGCGATTTCGGCCATTTCCGGATCGTTGGCGGATTCGCTCAGGAGTTCCGCGTTTTCGGCCAGCAATCGCTGCTGACGTTGAAACTCTTCTCCGGCCCGGGACAGGTCGCGCAACCGCTGGTGTTCACGGACCAGCACTTTGAAGGTATGGGGAATGGAGGCCGCGCCTGGAGCGGACATTTCCCGCTCCAGCTCTTCCATACGCCTGGATACCTGTTCAAAATATGCGGGATCGAATTCCATCGCCGGTTCGCCTCCAGAATACACAAAACGGGCCGGATGCTCCCGATGAAGGGAAATCCGGCCCGCCGTGTTACAGGACTATTTCGATGCCGCTTTGGCGTATCGCTTGTTGAAGCGGTCCACGCGTCCTTCGGTATCGATGAACTTGGCCTGGCCCGTGAAGTACGGATGGCAGGCGGCACAGGTGTTGATGTGCATATCCTTTACCGTGGAACGGGTTTTCAGCACATGGCCACAGGCGCAGGACACCGTGGCGTCGTCATAACTGGGATGGATGTCTTTTTTCATATCGATTCACTCTTCCGTGTTCAACGCATCCTGATTGGGGGATGCAAAATCGCGCGAAACCTACCACCCGTTCCGGGCCTTGGCAAGCGACAAGTTGAAGGAATGGCACGGGGCACGGCTCTTGGCTTTCCAAAAGGGAATGTGTTAGATTTATCCTAATAGGCACCTGATGAACTCCAACCCCTTCATTCGTCTCGCGTGGATCCCCGGAATTCTGCTTCTGGGGCTGTGGCTTTGGCTGCGCGGAGCCCCCCCCGAACCGGGGCCGAATCCCGGCCTCAGCCGGCAGGAGGCCAGCGACCAGGCGGCGGCCCGGATTCAGGCGGTCCGTCCCACCCTTCCCTCTCCGCCGGTGAGTCCTCCGGCGGGCAGCGGTCCCTGTATTCAACTTCGCTCCGGAATCCTGACCGCAACAGGTGGTTCCGCTGCTGCTCCCGTTCATTCCCGCGCATCGTCACGGGGGATTCCCTGGATGGTGCTATTCGACGCTCCCATTCAGCCCAGCTGGCGGAAAGCGCTGGAAGATCAGGGAGCGGTCATTCGGGCTTATCTGCCCACCGATGCCCTGCTGGTCGAGATGCCGGAGGCCGCCCTGCCCGAGCTGGCCGGCCTGCCGCATGTGGCCTGGTCGGGGGAATACCGCCCGGCGCATAAGGTCCAGCCGCTCCTGGCCGCCCTTTCCAAAGAACAGCCCGACCTGCCCCTGCCCATTTCCATCCAGACCTTCTCCCCGGCAGACACCGAAGGGCTTGTGCGGCAGCTGACCGCGTTGGGGGCCTCTGACATCACTGCGACGCCTGCGCGGCGCTGGGGCATCGTGCGAGCCGTGATGCCGGCCCGCGAGGCGGCGCAGCTGGCGCAGCTGCCCGAGGTGCAATGGGTCGAACATCATGAGCTTCCCCGGATGCTGAATGATCTGGCCAGGGCCGAAGACCGGCTGGATATCGACCGCGTACGGGTCGATCATGGACTGGACGGCACGGGTCAGATTGTCGCCATCGCCGACACCGGGCTCGACAGCGGCGACACGAATTCGATCCATCCCGATTTTGCCGGGCGCATCCTGCATGTGTTCGATACCGGCCGCCTGACCAACTGGAGCGACACGTATTATCACGGGACGCATGTCGCGGGATCCCTGCTGGGCTCCGGAGCCGCATCGTCCGGGCAATACCGGGGGGCCGCTCCGGCCGCCGAGCTGATCTTTCAGTCCTTCATGACAGCCTATGAAAGCCTGGCCCTGCCCGACGACCTGAATGACTTTTATTTGCCGCCCTACGGCCTGGATGCCCGAATCCATTCGGACAGCTGGGGCAGCGCCGTGGAGGGGGAATACACTCTCGATGCGATGACCACAGATGAATTCATCTGGGATCATCCCGATATGCTGATCGTGTATGCGGCGGGCAATGCAGGCACGGATTACAACCGTGACGGCGTGGTGGATGAGCGTTCCCTGGATGCCCCCGGCTCCGCCAAGAATGTCCTGACGGTCGGTGCGTCGGAAAGCGGCCGGCCCTCCGGCAGCGGCGGGATGACGGCACGGACTTATGGGAGCGCTTGGTCCACGGATTACCGAGTGGAGCCCATTCGCTCCGATCTGATCTCCACCAGTCCGGGCGGAGCGCCCCATGGCATGGTGGCTTTCTCCTCCCGCGGGCCCACCCTGGATGGTCGGACCAAACCGGATCTGGTGGCACCGGGAAGCGATATCCTGTCGGCCCGCTCCAGCGCTTCGACTGACACCGGCTGGGGGCTTCTTGCCAGCAATACCAATTATTGCTTTCTCGGAGGCACGAGCATGGCCACCCCCCTTGCGGCCGGCGCGGGCACACTGGTCCGTCAGTACTGCGTCGACACGCTGCACATGACGGACCCGTCCGCTGCGTTGCTGAAGGCGGCGCTGATGGGCGGTGCACGATCGCTCACGCCGGGGCAATACGGGACAGACGAATTCCGCGAAATCCCGGAACTGCCCCGCCCCAATTCGATCGAGGGCTGGGGGCAGGCGGACGTGGGCAACACCCTGTTCCCGACAACCGGTGTGCAAACCGTTTTGATCGATGATGCCGCCGCCCTGGTCACCGGCGGGAGCAACCGCCTGGTTTTTGCCGTACACAGCAATGCGCCGCTGACGGTGGTGATGGCCTATAGCGATTATCCCTCTGCCCTGGCCGCATCGGTCAATCTTGTCAATGATCTCGACCTGAAGCTGATCGATCCGGACGGAGTGTCTCACTGGCCCAACGGATTGACCGGGGCCGACCCACTCAACAATGTCGAAGGAATTGATGTGACCCAGGCCGCCACGGGTCAATGGACTCTGGTTGTTTCCGCTCCCAATGTGCCGCAGGGGCCTCAACCGGTTGCCCTCTATCTGCGCGGCGCGATCCAGATACCGATCACGATTGAACATACGCCGCTGGAGAACACCTGGACCACCAATCAGGATGTAACGGTATCGGCCGAACTGAGCTGCGCGGGCGAATTTGATACGAATTCGGTGAAGGTGATCTGGATTGCCACGGGCAGCAGCAACGGATTCACCACCACCACCATGACCACAACCAATGGCTCACACTTTGAGGCCAGCCTGCCGCCCCGTCCTCTGGGCTCCATCTATTGGTACTATCTTTCAGCGGGCCCTTCTGATTATCCATCGGTTCATCCGTCCACAGCTCCCGTCGATCTGCATTCCTTTGAGATCCTGCCGCCTCTGGCCCTGACGGTCAGCGGAGCCCCTTCCAACTTCTTCCTTCCCGATCCCGCCTACGGAACCAATCAGCTGACTTCGAATCAATCCCTGCGTGCCCGGGCGGAGTGGCCCGTCGAGGGATCCAACGGATGGAGGACGGTCTGTGTCGGCTGGCTGGGCAGCGGCTCGGTGGACGCTACTGGTGAAACGAATTTTGTTGATTTCACCCTTACGGAAGACTCCACCCTGATCTGGCAGTGGCAGGCGCAGGTCGCCCTGATGAACACTTCCTCCCCCTATGGTGCCCTGGCCCTGGGCACCTGGCATGAGGTCGGCTCCACCGCCGACAGCCTGATCGCGCCGGAAAGCCATACCTTCAACCAGGAGCATCTGACCTTTTCCGGCTGGACGCTTGACGGCTCGCGGTGGCCCAGTAATTCGGCCTCCTCGCCGATGCAGATCACTAACATTCCGATGCCGGCTCCGCGGGTGGCGACGGCGACCTATCTTCCGACCCCTCAGGATGAGGATGAAAACCATCTGCCCGATTGGTTTGAATATCGGTATTTCGGGGCGCGGGGACAGGACCGCTATGGTGACGATGATCTGGACGGCTATGAAAACGAGTTGGAGGCCGCCGATCATACGGATCCCTTCGATCCGCTCTCCATTCCGGCAGCCCCTGTCATCCAGCATGATCCCCTCCCCTCCCCAGCCTCGTCGCCGGCGCCCTGGGCGGTCTCTGCAATCGTCACCGACAACTATCAAGTGGCTTCGGCCACACTCCACTGGCAGCGGAATGGCGGCCTGGCCCGGTCGTTGGCGATGACCAACAAACCGGGTTCCACCACGCACTTCCAAGGCGAGATCCCCTCTCCGGCTCGGAACGGGGATGAAATCACCTATTCCATCAGCGCGGTCGATGAGGCGGATATTCTCGCGAACTCAGTGACATGGACCGTGACGGTGGCCTATGCGCAGGTGGTGCTGGCCCCTGAATCCATTGAAGTCACTGCCCTGGCCAATACGCTGACCTATGCCACGCTGCAAATCGAAAATAAGGGGGACCTCCTCTTGGCGGTGTCAATGGAACTCGCCCCGATCGGCTGGGCCGATGACGTGGAATCGGGCACCAACGGGTGGACGCGACCGGACGGAAACACGACGTGGCATATCAGCTCGCAGGAATCCGTGTCCCCAAGCCATGCTTGGTATTGCGGAGAGGAAAACACCCGCCTGTATCTCAACTCCACGCATGCCGCACTGGTGACCCCCTCCATTCAGGTCGGGGCCGTTTCGCCCCGCCTCGACTTCATGCACTGGGCCGGGTTTGAGATCGATCACGACGAATTTCCAGATGGCATTCATTACTGGGATGCGGGGATTCTTGAAATCTCAGAGAATGACGGCCTGACCTGGGAGGCGCTGGTCCCCGAGGGTGGATACCCCGGCCTGATCACATCCAACGATTTTTCCCCGTTTGAACCGGACACCCCCTGCTTTGTTGACACTGCGGGATGGGAATCGGTAGGTGTTGATCTATCGGCCTATGCCAATCAATCGATTCAGTTGCGGTTCCGTTTCGGCGCCGACCTGTATACCGTAGGCGAAGGCTGGAGACTGGATGATCTGATCGTGTCGCCGCATACCGATGTGGAAGGCTGGCTCTCTCTTCCTGTGAGCTATCTTGGGATCAATGCCGGCAGTACAATGAATGTGCTGTTGATGCTTGATACAACTCTTTTAGACGCGATGTCCTCCGGGCATATGGCAATCCTCATCCATCATAACGATCCGGAGCGGGAGTCGCCTCTGATCGTTCCCGTGACGTTGCATAACAGCTCCCGAAGTGTGACGGTCAGTTCATCCGGCCCCGGCACGGCAGATCCAGCCGGGCAGACGTTTGTGGCCCCGGCAACCCCCTTCTCTCTGGATCTGACCGCCGATGCCGGTTCTTTCATCGCCGACATCCAAACCAATGGTGTTCTCGCGCCGCTTCCCGCTGTGATCACCACCCAGACGCTGAACTGGGCGTCTCTGGAGACCAACCTGACTGTGCAGGCAGTCTTTGCGCCGCAGCTGGCATCCAATGCCGTTCCCACCAACTGGCTTGCGCAATATGGACTCACGAATCAAAACTGGATGTCCGAAGCCAGCCTAGACCCCGACGGGGATGCCCTCCTGACCTGGCAGGAATATGAACTGGGCTCCAATCCCACGAATCCAGCCGATGCCCGCCTTGTGGTTTCGTTTGTGCCCTCGCCCCCCCCCCATGCCGAGTGGCATCTCACCTGGCATGCCTTTACCAACGAGAACGCGATCTATCAGGTGATCTCGACCACCAATCTGACCAACGGATTTGTGCTTTTTACCAATATCGTGGCCAGCCCGCCGGTTATGACGTCGCCCCCGCTGGCTCCGGATGACCGGTTCTTCGGTATTCTGAAGCTCTGGCCCCCATAATTGTCATCCATTGTCCATTGACCTGCTGGCAAATTGGGATAGAATCAATTGTTAGGAATTAATTAAAATATGAATCGCGCCATACAAATCAGCGGCTGGGTGGCCCTCGCGGCAGCTCTCCTGTCCGTCTGTCCTGCTTTCGGCCAATACGAGGGTCTTGTCATCAATGAGATTCTGCCCAACCCCCGGAACTCCTCCGGCGTGTATCTAGATTCCAACCAGGACGGAGTCACGAATGTCTTCGATGATGAGTTCATCGAACTGCTGAACACCTCTACGAATTCCATCGAGGTATCCGGCCTGTGGATTACGGATGCCAATACCAATATCCAGCGTCATATCTTCACGCCGCGCCTTCTCGAACCCGGGGGTTCCATCGTTGTGTTCGGCGGCGGAACCCTGATGAATTTCTCAAATCCTCCCGCACAAATCGCGTCGGGCGGCGGGCTCAGTCTCAACAACAACCAGGCGGAGTCGGTTTATCTCTTTTCTTCACCCACCACGGTCGTCGATCAAACGAGCTATCTGATCACGGCCTCACACGATGCCATTTCCATTGTGCGCAACCCAGATGGCACGGGCGCGTTTACCAATCACTATCAGGCCACAACCAATACAGCCCGCTTCTCTCCGGGGCGGCAGGTGCACGGGCAATCCTTTCTGACCCACCAGCCTCCGGTACTTCTGGATGTAGATGACCAGACGGCATTTGTCGGGCTGGAGCTCGAAGTCCCGATACGCGCATACGATCCCGCCGATCGCGATCCGATCACGCTGACGGTCTTCGGCAATCCAACCAATTCAACCTTCTCCAGCACCGGCGGCGTGGGCACCTTTACGTTCACGCCCACCGAAGACCAGGCGGGTCAGGATCTGCAACTATCGTTTCTGGCCAGTGATCTGGACGGCACCGACACCAATACGGTTTCATTTCAAATTATCAATCCCAATGCCGATGAAGACATCTGGATCAATGAGATCCATTATAATAATGTTGGCACCGATTCAGATGAGGGAGTGGAAATTGCGGGCACCGCTGGCTCCGTTCTCAGCGAGTACTCGTTGATCCTCTATAACGGACTCAACGGCAACACCTACAACTCCAACGCGTTGACGGGAACCTTGGATGACGAGCAATGCGGGTTTGGTGCGGCCTGGTTCGGATATCCCACCGATGGAATTCAAAATAATACCGAGGGCATTGCGCTGGTGAAGGGAACCAATGTCATCCAGTTTCTCAGTTATGATGGCGTACTAACTGCTGCCAATGGTCCCGCTCTCGGGATGACCTCGATTGACATCGGTGTGAAGGAATCCGCGACAACGCCTGTCGGCTACTCCTTGCAGCTGGAAGGCACCGGAACGGTGTATTCAGCGTTCACCTGGACCAATGCCCAACCCCATTCCCGCGGAACCCTCAACAGCAACCAGACTATTGTGTGTCTGAGTCCGCCCGCCATCGAAATCCAAAAGACGGTGTATCTGGGACATGACGGCGGCACTTCCTTCCCGGGAGTTGAAACGGTTCAGGCCACCAACGGCGCAGCACTCACCTATCTGTTCCTTGTGTCGAATACAGGCGGCATGGCACTCACAAATGTCACGATTACCGATGTGGCCCTGGGCATCGCCCCTATTTCTATGGGCACGCTGGTGACGGGACAGATCAGCACCTCGTATGTGGAGGCCGTTCTCAGCGGGGATCTGCGCAACACCGCCGCCGTGTCAGGCGAGGATCCCGACGGCTTGCCCGTCACGGATCAGGACACCGCCGAGGTGGTGGAAATCATCCCGAACATCAATATTCAGAAAACAGTGTACCGCGGCCACGACGGTGGGGCCTCCTGCCCCGGCACCGACTTCCTCTATGCCACGAACAGCACACCGGTCACCTACTGTTTCGTTGTCGAAAACAACGGCAACACCAATATCAACTCCATCACCATCACCGATGACAGTTTGGGTATTCCCTCTATCGTGGTTGGCACGCTGCCCGCTGGCGGCCTGTTCTCGACCTCGGTGACCGCTGTTGTATCCGGATCCCTCACCAATATCGCAACGGTGGTCGGCATCGATCCGAACACCGATCCCGTCAGTGATCAGGACTCAGCCACCGTGGAGCTGATCAGCCCAGCCCTTCTTTTGCAAAAGACGGTCTACCTCGGCCATGACGGCGGCGCCTCCTGCCCCGGCTCGGAATCGGTAGTCGGGACCAACGGGGCGGCGATCACCTATTGTTTCCAGGTGTCCAATGCCGGAGATACAACCTTGACCAATGTCGTGCTGGACGATGCACTCCTGCCCGGTTTCACGGCCACCAATCTGGGTACGCTGGCGACCGGGGAGGTACAAACGGTCTTTGCCGAAATGCTTCTCAGCGGCGATTTGCTTAATACGGCGACCGTATCCGGATATGGTCCCGATGACGCTCCGGTCCTGGATGAGGACTCGGCCGAGGTGACGGAAATCAGCCCAAGCCTTTCCATCCAGAAGACGGTCTATCTCGGCCACGACAGCGGAGCCGGATGCCCGGGCTCCGACTCCCTCCAAGCCACGAATGGCGCTCCGGTGACCTACTGCTTTGTCGTGGAGAACACGGGCGACATCCATCTGACCACCGTCACGATCAGTGATGATTCCCTTGGCATCCCCCCGATCGGGATTGGCACGCTTGCAGCCGGCGGTATCTTCTCCACCTCCGTGGAAGCCGTCGTCACCGGCAGCCTGACCAATACCGCGAGCGTGGAGGGACTGGACCCGAACAGTGATCCGGTCAGTGCCCAGGATTCGGCCACCGTGGACATGATCAGCTCATCCCTCCTTTTGGAAAAGACGGTCTATCTGGGGCATGACAGCGGAGCTTCCATCCCCGGCAGTGAACAGGTTTCCGGCGACAGCGGGACCGCTATCACCTATTGTTTCGTACTCTCCAATACCGGCGACAGCACGCTGACGAATGTAACCCTCATCGATACCGGACTGGCCGGGTTCACCCCCCAGGTCATCGGCACACTGAATGCCGGAGAATCCGACAGCCTGTATGTTGAATCCACCCTGTTGGTTTCCTTTCTGAACACCGCCACCGCCACCGCCTATACGGCAATCGGCAGCCTGCTGGAGGAAACGGATTCAGCTCAGGTGATTCTGACCGTCCCCGCGGTCACCAACTGGAATCTGGAATATGAGGTCATTGACCTCGGCACACTGGGTGGAGCGTCTAGTGAAGCTCGCGGCATCAATGATCGTGGCGAAGTTGTGGGCTACTCCATTGACACCAACGGCAAAAAGCAGGCCTTTCTGTGGAACAACGAGCAGATGCAGGGAATTGGATTTCTGCCGGGTGGCAGCAACAGTATAGCCAATGCCATCAACAACAGCGGTGAGATCACCGGTTGGTCTCATGTATCGTCGGCCAATTATCACGCCTTTCTGATGACAAGCAACGGCCTGCAGGATCTGGGCACGCTGGGTGGCGCACTTAGTGTTGGCCTTGCGATCAACAATTCAACAGAAGTGACGGGCTACGCTTATCCCACAAGCCCCCCTCCGTGGTATGAACCCTTCTGGTGGCGCACAAACCAGATGATAGGGATTCCGCCATGGGATGGGAATGAAACCGCAGAGGGTCGCGGGATTAATGATGAGGGTCGTATTGCCGGATTCACCATCCTGGATATTCCCGCCGCTAACCGGGCCTGGGCTATGGTCTGGCATGATGACAATCAGAACGGCATGGATGATCGTAGTGCTAACGAGCCAGACTCTGAAATGAAGGTCCTCGGTGCACTGGGCGGTGAATGGAGCCAAGCCAACGCAATTAATAATTCAGGCCAGGTGGTGGGATGGGCTTCCATCACCAATACCTCTGCCGAGCCACTACACGCCTTTCTTATTACCCCATCCAATGGATTATGGAAAGTTCCGCTATATTGAAGAGTGTAACTTAAAATGCCGCAGGTATAAGAGAGAGCGTTCCATACCGCG
>CAZGMQ010000071.1:0-16430 GCA_964526745.1 uncultured Verrucomicrobiota bacterium | reverse complement strand
ACGACTCCCGATCATCTCCTTTCATATGATGAGTTCATGCCCATGCCGGGCACACGAGCCCCGACGACCCCGTCGGGCAGAGGTAGATTTACATCCTTTGAATTTCCGCAGGAATTTGACAAACGACCTTATTGTAGTTACTGTAGTCACATGATAACAACCCTGAGAGAAAGCAAAGCCAAGCTCAGCGCCCTGGTGGAGTTGGCGGCCCACGGCGAAGAGGTGGTCATTACGGTCCATGGAAAGCCCAAAGCCCGTCTGAGCCCTATTTCCCCGCGGCAGCCTGCCGGGCAATCCCGCGGAAAATGGCTGGACGAGCTGCAGACCTTGCGGACTCGGCACACCATTAAAACCGGCAACTCCAGTGCCGATATTCTGGATGAAATCCGTGGGGACCGGCTGTGATCTATTGGGACACATCGTGTCTCATCAAGCTCTATGTGACAGAGTCCGATTCCGATGTCTGGCAGGAGTTTTTGAGTCACCAATCCACGCCGGGCGGGTCCAGTGCCCTGTTACAAAGTGAACTGACCTATGCCTTGCGTCAAAAGGAAGTTCGAAAAGAAGTGCGGAAGGGGAGCGCCACACGGCTGATTCAGGCCTTTCAGAAGCATGTTGAGACGGGGCGCTTCGATCTGTTTCCGGTAGGATCGGATGTCCTGAAGCTTTCCGTCGAGGTCGCCCAGCGATGTTATGCCGCGAAACCGACTGTACCGCTGCGCACACTGGACGGTATTCATCTGGCGACCGCCATGCTCATTGGATGTGGCGCAGTGGCCACCACCGATCAGCGCATGCTCAGTGCACTGCCTTTGCTGGATCTTCGCGCCGCGAAAACAGATAAGGGGCTCATATGAAAGCGAAAGAATTTGATAAAGACTTCGACAGCAGGAAGAATATGTCCAAGCATCTGAATTTGTCCAAAATCCGCCGACCGGGACACAACAACAGTCTTAAAAACAGTATGAAAATACCCTCCTTCTTGGCTTCCGAATACAAAAACGCCGCTCCTTCCAGGGCGCGGTTCCATGTCATTCCCGTGCCAATGGAGACCAGCGTCTCCTATGGCGGCGGCACCGCCAAAGGTCCGCAGGCCATTTTAGATGCATCCGATCAGCTCGAAGCGTTTGATGGAAAAAACTGCCCCGGCGATCTCGGCATCTATACCCAGGCCATGGTCAAGCCGGCCAAGACACCCGCCAAACGCCCCCTCGCCGAACGCTGGATTGATGCCATCGAAAAGGCCGTTGCCAAGGCACTCAAGAATGATGCCATTCCATCGGTCATCGGCGGGGAACACACGGTCACCCTCGGAGCGGCCCGCGCTTTCCATGCGGCCGGCGAGAAAATCGGGTTCATTCATATCGATGCCCACGCCGATCTGCGGGACACGTACGAAGGCTTCAAATTCTCCCACGCCTGCGTCATGCGCCGCGTGCATGAACTCGGTTTCCCCATCATCCAACTGGGAACCCGAGCCTATTGCAAAGAAGAGGCCGACTATCGCGGAGCGAACAAAAAAACCATCCGGGCCTATGATGCCGATGCCCTCACCGCCGGTGAACTGCCCGCCACCTGGATTCCAAAGAATTTTCCGAAGAAGGTTTTCATCACCTTCGATGTGGACGGATTCGACCCCGCCGTCATGCCCGCGACCGGCACGCCCGTCCCCGGCGGACTCGACTGGTGGGGCGCCATGCAGCTGATTGACGAAGTCGCCGCCTCGAGAAAAATTGTCGGCTTCGATGTCCTCGAACTCGCCCCGATTAAAAATCTATCCTACCCCGACTTCACCGCCGCTCGGCTCGTTTACGCTCTTATGAGTGCTTCGGTGAACAGCTGATAACTGCAAAATTCTTCTCTTCGTATCATGCCGCGAGCAAGCGGGCTGAGACGTCTCAGTTTCGATATGAGCTGATCCTCACGAATCAAGCTGAATGCCTGGGTGTCGATAGGATGCAACCCCTTGTACTGCGTTTTCGCGCCGTTATGGCAACCCTATTCCCACAATAAAATAGCCATCCGGGGGCTACCCGGATGGCGGTTGGGATTGGGGGGGGATGTTTCCCTAGAACTCCATGGACGCGGCGTTGTCGCCGGAGGTGAAGGTCATCTTCTTGATGTTGAACTTGTCCTTGAGCAGGGAGTGGAAAACCTCGATAAGGTTTTCGCAGGTGGCGACTTTCTTGACCACGACCAGGCGGCATTCCGGATAGGTCTTGGCCAGTTCCGTGTCGAACGGTTGGCCGAGCATGGTATTCGTGGGGGAGCCGTCGCGGATACCCTGCTTCACATAGGCATCAAGGATGCTGGGGAGGAGGGGATCTTCTTCCTGCAGGATAAGGGCATGGTCGAAGTTTTTCAGATAATCCCATGCAACATTTTTCACGCTGTTGCAGGGAACGACAAAGCCCGTGCGGGCATCAACGTCGCCTTCAACTTCGATCGTCAATCCGCCCGTGTGCCCGTGGAGGTACTGGGCTTCGCCCTCGTAGTTGAGGAAACGGTGGGCGTACTGAAGGTTCAGTCTGGTGATGGATCGTGTATTCATGGTTGTTTCTCCGAGTGTTGGGGTTCCTGTTTTCGACAGTGCTTACAAATTCCAGTCAGCCTGAGTTCCAGGTGTTCGATGTCTCCGAACTGATCGTTGTTCGGAACCCCGGCGGTGTCTGAGAAGGGGAAGTCCTGAATTTCGCCGCAATGCGTGCAGAGAAAATGGCCGTGCGGTCCGATCTGTCCGTCGTAGCGTGCGTGATCGATGTGGTCGAGACGATGGATGAGCCCATGGGCGGCGAATTCATTTAAAATGCGGTAGATGCTCTCTCGCGCCACCGAAGGCAGGATGGCCTTGACTTTCCCCCACACCACATCCACGTCCGGATGCGTGTAATTCTCGTAGATGAAATCGTAGACGGCCAGCCGCTGCGGCGTGCATTTCCACTCGTTTTTCCGACAGATTTCTTTAAAGCGTTGATGGATTTCTTTGTTCATTGTTTATATATAATATGTAAATGCATTTGACATGTAAATAACTATTTCACTCATAAATATTGTGTCCATGCTCATTTCTACCCTCAAAAGAGCTGTTTGAGTCGAAAAATGGCCAAAACTGGGTCAAAATCGCTTAAAAATAGCGATTTTAACCCAGTTTTGGCTAATGTCGCAGTTAAATGTGGTGAATTCCGGTTCCGGGCTTGAAACGGGGAGGCATTCTATTCATACTGTTGGAAGCAAAGGCCGGTGAAGTCCGATTTCTTTGCTCAGCCCAAGGGGCTGGTGGAGAAGGGTTTTTGAAACAAGGAGGTGTTTGATGAATTTGTCTCGCCGTATCACATGGGGTTTTGTTTTGTTTTGGATGGGAATGGGGGCATTACACGCTTTGGCGCAGGGAAGCCTGACTCCTCCGATAGGTCCGCCCCAACCGACCATGAAGACGCTGCAGCAGGTGGAGCCCCGGACGGCCATCACCAACATTCCCTTTACGATTTCCCAGCCGGGCTCCTATTATCTGGCAACCAACCTGACCGCAACGACAGTCGACGAGGGGATCAGCATCTCAAGTGGGGATGTCACGATCGATCTGATGGGATTCACCTTGGACGGAGATGGCACGGGAACTGTTGGTATTCTTGAAAATGGGACCTACAAGAACGTGAAGGTATCCAATGGAAGCGTGATTCAATGGACCGAGCACGGATTGTATTGTCCCGGTCCGAACGGCACCTTTGATCAAGTGGTATCGAGAGAGAATGCCCATGGGTTTGTGGCGGGGGACCAGGCGCGGTTTACGTCCTGCGCGGCCATATCGAATGTAATGCTCTCTTCCATCTGCTATGGCTTCAGTTTTGGCAATGGCGGGATGATTCAGGATAGCATGGCAATCGGAAATACAGGAGACACTCACGGATACGGCATCTATGGCGGGAATAATGCCCAGGTGCTGCGGTGTCAGGTCCGGCAGAATTCCGGTGCTACTGTCTACGGGATTTTGGTCGAAACAAACTCGCTGGTGTCCGATTGCATTGTCGAAGCCAATGGCTTGAGTGATAAAGGAAATGGAATCAAAATTGAGGGCGGTGGCTCCGTTCTCCGATGTCAGGTGCGGAACAACGGAACCGACTCGGTTAATAACGGGATCTATTTAGAAGGCTTCGGCGGGTCTGTTCTCGACTGCATGGTGATCGACAACTCGGGCCGCGGCATTCTGGTCGATGATCAATGCCTCGTGAGGGGAAATACCTGCAACGGACATAAAATAGGGATCTATGCCGGAGGTTTCCGAAACCGCATCGAAAACAATCTATGCGTGAGCAATACGTCGTCTGGCATATATGTATATTCCATCTATTCCAACAATATGGTGGTGGGCAACTTTGCCGCCGACAACGGCAATGATTATTCTGTATCCACCCACAACCTCATGGGGCCGGAAACATCGGTGATGACGAACCATCCCTGGGCGAACTTCTCTGTACCGTAGAGGAGGGATATGAATACGCGTGTATTTAGGATGTGGGTTGTTGCGGCGGCGGTTTTTTCGGCCGTTGCCGCCCGCGGCCAATCCAGCATTGCTCTCGATCTCACCAACCGATGCGCCTGGGCGGCGAATGCGGGATGGATCAACTTTGTGCCGTCCGAGACGGACGGTGCGGTGATCGGCGAGTTTGTGTGCTGGGGCTATCTGTATTCCGGCAATGTGGGCTGGGTCCGGCTGGGAGACGGGTCCCCCACGAACGGCTATCAGTATTCCAATGCTACGGGACAGGACTTTGGTATCAATCATGATGGCCTGGGAAATCTGCGCGGTCTGGCCTGGAGCGCCAATGTGGGATGGCTCAAATTTGAGAGTATAGGCGCGCCGTCTGTGAATCTGTTGACCGGAGACCTGAGCGGTCACGTCTGGGCGGCGAATCTGGGTTGGATCAGTCTAAGTAATGCAGAGAGCGGAGTCCGGACATGTTGGCTGGATTCGGGCCCGGATGCGGATGGCGATGGGATGCCGGACATGTGGGAATACAAGTGGGTGGGAAGCACGGGGGTGTTTACCTCCACAAGCTATACAGATGCGGATTCGGTACTGGATAAGGATGAATATCACGCGGGAACCAGCCCGCTGAACAGTAATTCCTATCTACGGGTCGTCAATGTCGTGTCGTCGGCGGTCCCGGATCACACGGATGTGACCTGGACCACGGAGCTGCGGCGGCAGTACTATCTGGAAGTTTCCCCAGCTGTCACAAACGATACAATCTGGTCGGACAGCGGTCTGGGCCTTCTGCTTCCATCCGGTGCGGTCATGAAGGAAACCAGCACCAATGCCACAACCAAGCAATTCTGGCGCGTCCGCCCGGAACGGCCATTGGCAGAGTAGCGATTAGAGTTATGACTGAATCGTGATGGAGCGGGGAGTGCCGGTCCACTTCACAGGAACCACCAGAAGGCCGGTGGAGTCGTTCCAAAGAAGATCTTCCATCTCTTGTCCATCGATGGAAACAGCAGAAGGCTTATCCGTGAGGCCATGAACTATGAACTGTAGGTCGCGCGTGTCGGGCCGTCCGGGGTAGTCGTGTCGCTCGCCATCGATCTGCAGGGTTAGGGTGTTGTCATCTGAAACATCGGAGCGGAACTGCAGCAGCTCGAACTGCTTCTTTTCGACCGCGCCGGCGGTGGTGCCGTCATCATCATAGAAGCGACCAGTGGATTGCGGAACCGAGGCATCCGCATAGAAGTGGATCTGCAGGGTTGCCGGGTCGTACTCCCCGGTGTGTTGGATGGGCTCGATCATGGGGATGAACGAACCGGCCTTCACGAAGACGGGGGTGTGCTCCAGCGTGAGGGGAACGGTGAGAGTCTGCCCGCCGTCGTGACGTGCATCGGTCCAGAAATTGAACCAGACGGATCCTTGCGGCAGCGGAACGGCCCGTTCGGAGGCGCCCTTTTCTGTGATGGGCGCAATCAGGAAGGCATCGCCCCAGAGAAAGGCGTCGAGTTGGTCTTCCATTTCGAGCCGGTCATCCAGGTACATCAGCGGCCGCATCAGGGGAAGGCCTTCAATGGCATTCTCAAACATCAGTGTGTAGTTGTAGGGAAGAAGCTTGTATCGCAACTGAACGCTTTCTCGGACGATGTCGCGAACGGGCTTTTCCCAGAAGATGGGTTCGGGCGGAACGGTCTCATGGGCATGTGGGCGATAGATCGGCTGGAAGACGCCATACTGCATCCAGCGGATGTAGAGTTCGGAGTCCTCGTAGTCGCCGGCGAATCCGCCGAGATCGGAGTGCATCCAGGCGACGCCCTGCAGCCCCATCTGCAGCGCAAGCTCGACCTGCGGTTTGAAGCCGCCCCAGCTGCGGTTGACATCACCGCTCCACGGCAGGATGCCGTAGCGCTGTGTGCCGACAAATCCGGAGCGCATCAGATTGAAGGGGCGTTGAGCCGGATAGTCTTTTTGGAACCCCTCGTACACCAGCCGGGCCCATTCATGGCCGTAGGCATTGTGCAGGTCTTCGCCGCGTCCGATGGCATGGCGGATGTCGTCGGGATGGGTTTCGGGTTCGCCGAGATCGCCCCACCAGCCGGCCACGCCGGAATCGGTGTGTTTCTTGTAGAAGCCCCAGAACCAGTCGCGGGCTTCAGGGGAGAACATGTCGATCAGTCCGGCTTCTCCGAAGAAGGCGGCGAAGGTCTCGGGGTTGCCTTCTGCATCCGTGGCGAGGACCTTGTGCTCGACGGCATTGGTCCAGTTGTCGGACTCCTTAAGGATGAGAGGCTCCGTAATCAGGATGGTTTGAACGCCTTTTTTTTTGAGCCGGTTGATCATGCGCAGCGGCTGAGGAAAAGCCGTGCGGTCCCAATCCAGGTTTCCCATGTTTCCATAGATGCTTTCACCGAACCAGAACAGGTCCAGCACGATGGCATCCAGCGGAATATTGAGCTCCCGGAAATCGGTCACCACGGATTCCACTTCGAGCTGGTTGTGGTAACCCATGCGCGAGGCGATATTGCCCAGTGCCCAGCGCGGCAGCATGGGCTGGTGTCCGGTCATATCGGCAACCTGCCGGGCCAGATCCGGCCACGAGTCGCCGGCCATCAGCAGGGTCGCCATTCGCCCGCCGACCGCATCGAACTGCAGAATGCCGTCACCGTTGGAGTCCATGTCGAGGTGACCGCGCGCGGAGTTGTCGAAGACCAGCATGTATTTCTTGGAGGAAACCACGGCCGGCATCGAATAGTACATGAGACGGGCTTCTTTCTCATAGCCGTAGCAGGCGCTGTTGTAGAGGTCGAGGCGCTCGCCTCGCCGGTCCATTTTCCCCAGCGCGCGCGAGCCGCCGCCAAAGAGCTTTTCGCCATCCTCAAGCCGGAAGCGGAATCCACGGTCTTTTCCTTGTTCAAAGTAGCCGCGCTCCTCTTCGATGAGGGGCTTTCCTTTGAAGAAATAGCGGAGTTGGAAGGGCACTTTTTGAATCTCGACGCTGATCCCGGCGGTCTGGAGATTCAGACTGTCTTCGGAATCCACCAGCTCAATGTCGATGGCTTGCGGTTTGCTCCCGATGGCAAAAGAGGGCAGCGGCGAAGCATCGTTCGCCGGAGTGAAAACAGCTTCCAGCGCGTGTTCGGAATAAGGGGTCAGGGTCATCGTCCCGTCTGTCAGCTCCAGCGTCAGCACATTCTGTTCGAGCGTGTGGCGCAGGAGTTCCCGTGTGGATTCTTCAGCGGGCGCAGTGGAAATAAGTGTGCTCATCAGGAGGGCTCCAAGAGGTAGTTGTCGGAATTTCATATCAGTTCTTTTCTTCTGGCATGAGGATAATCAGATTCCAGAATTTCAGGGTGGGAACGGTGAAGGTGATGAATGAGTCCTCGTTCTGCTCAAAGGGCAACTGCGCACAGCTCCCTAAGCCGTCATCGGGAGTGGCTAGCAGTACCTGCTGCATCGGGCTGTCCACTTTCACACTTACGGTGATATTCGTCTGTGGCGCAGGATTAGCGCTGACGTTCCGCCATTGATCATCGACTCCATTCAGGTTGATGAGATTCAATGCGATGACACCATCGTCTCGCCGGTTGGCCAGCGTCCAGATGGATCCGCTGTCGCCGCGTGGACTCAGCTTGTGGGACTCGCTGGAGGTCTTCAGCTCGTCGGTGATGTCGCGCAGGGCATACTGAGAATCATAATGCAGCAGGTTTTCATAGCGCACCGTGAAGTCATAAAGATCACGCATGGCGCGTCGGAGACCTTCGTGCATGCGGGGCTTCTTCAGCGGGAAGTACTCATTGACCAGCATGTCGCCATCGTTGCCCAGTTCGATGTGGGAGCCGCCGTTGGCGAAGACACAGGCCGCCATCAGTTTGGCGGAAGCATCATTGATGAAGGTGGCGAGGGGCGGTTGGGTCGGGTCGCCCATTTCATCCCAGGGTTTTCGGTTGATATAGGCGGCGAGGACCACAGGCTTGCCGTTGCCAGCGGTCCGGGCTTCCCGGATGTTGTCGCGGATGTCCTGGTAAGAGTGACGGCTCCAGACTTCGCTGTAGTAGATATCGGAATCGGAGGCCGCGATTTCAGGGAGGTAGTTGCCCATGACATCGTTGTGGGTCAGGAGGGCATCCGGATGAGTTTCTCGGATATGTGCCCGGGCTTCATTGATGAAGGCGGGAAATACGTCGCGCTCCGGAATGATTTCGTCGGAGTTGTACCGATAGTTCTGGGCGGCACCGAGATTGTCGAGATGGATGCCGTCGAATCCGGTCTGGTCGATGGCATCGACGAACTCATCAAAGAGGTGGGATTTCCAGTTGGGGTTAGAGGCATCCATGACCCAGATTTTGTAGTTCCCGGCATCATGCTGCCGGATGTCAGTTTGGTTCGTCGAATTCGGCACTTTGAAGGCGGCCCATTCGATGTGCTCGGGTTCGTCGTTCCCACTGTCGCCGTACATCAGCGTGTAGGACATCGCAGCCATGTTCCGGTTATGGAGCGCGGCGATCTTGTCTTTGACTGTCTGGAAGGACTGGACCCGTCCACCGACCTGGGTAAAGACATCCGCCGGTGCGTCATTTGTGTCATACGGAACCAGCCGGTCATGCGTCCATTTCCAGTCATAGAACTGGACGGCGTTGATGTGGAATTTCGCCAGTTCGGCGGCCTGGCCGTCCGCGTCGTCGTGTTCGGGATATTCCGAAAAGAATCCGAACCGCGGAAACCGCGTCCAGTCGCTGCTGACATCGATGGCGGTGGAGCGGGAATCGAGCACCTGCCCATTGGCCACCCAGTCGACATCCACGCCGTAGCCTTGAAAATCATTTGTGGGCGTCTTCCAAGGAATAACGAGGGTATGATTCTCGTTCGAGGGCAGCATCCTGTCCTGATGAATCGTTGAGACGGTTTTCCCAAGTTGTGTCATTCGAACCATCAGCTCGCCACGGGTCTCGATATCGGCGTTTTGCAGTTCCACCCGGATCTGTGCAGTCTCGCCGGGGTTGTATCGCCCTTTGTCAGTGGTGACGTCGCGGATGGGCGATTGGACCCGGATGCGATAGTCGGATCCGGAGTTGCTGTCCCAGGTGCTTTGCCCGGCGGCGTTCTGTCCGCGAATATAGAAGCGAATGGTGGTGCCTTCCGGATAGGTGCCCAGTTTGGCAAACCACAGCTCTTCTCCGTCCACGGTCCGGCCCTGGATCATGGGGTTGGTTTTCCAGATGTCCCCGTCGTTGGTGGAGATGCCGACTTCCGCCGATACAGCCACGCCGAGGGGTTTCATCTCGCAGCGGATAGACAGTTCTTCACCGACGTTCAACTTACCGGGCCCGGGTTTCGTCCGCATGTCGCCGATCCAGCGGATGGCGGCTTTTTCGTGATTCACCTTCAAGAGGATAGGCTGGCCGTTGTGGTCAATCGTGAGGCTCTGGTTGGTTCCGATCACCTGGAGGGTGTATCCGATGGATGTGCTTTCGGGAAAGCGCCCGAGATTCACTTTCCATCGGTCATGCTGATCCCAGTAGGAGGTGCCATGATGTTCCAGGTCCCTCGTTTCATGGGTCACGCCGCCGTTGGTGGTGAACTGGACCCGGGCACTGGTTGCACCGCGGAGGGGGCTGGAGTCCACGACGAGGATCAATTCCTGCGAGGTTGCCAGAAACCCGTTCCCGGCATTGTTCTTCGCATCGCCAGCCCAGTCGAGGTTGTCTGCCCGGGTGGCGCCTGCGCTGAGCAGGAGGTGGCCGGCTGTCAGGAGAGTGAAGAGGATGTGCTTCTGCGTCATGAGGAGGGATCCTGCCTGGAGGAAATGGGCGTCATGAGGGTGGAGGTGCGGAACTGAACCGTGGCCGGAAGAGACAGATGACGCGCCGGAACCTCGCTGTCAACGGCGGATGCCAGACGGTCAAGAAGCAGTTCCGCGGCCTGTTGGCCCAGCTCCGTCATGGGCATGGATACCGATGTCAGGCCCAACAGGGCCGCGGTGTCAGAGTCATCCCAGCCAGTCAGGCCGAGGCGGCCTTTCCAGTCTCGTTCGGCATTCAGAGTCTGGATCACACCCCGTGCCGTGGAATCGTTGAAACAGATCCACGCATCGGGAAGGTCCGCGGCATTTGCCAACAGGCGTTCGGTTGTCCGGCTGCCGTCTTCTTCGATCAAATGGCCGTCGAGCACGGTTGAACTCAAATCGTTTTGCTTCGCCAGGATCTCCTGAAAGGCGGCGCGGCGGGCTTCCGCATCAAAGGAATTGCGCGGGCCGGCCAGATGGACCCAGTTGCGACAGCCTTGTTCTGCCAGCTGTCTGACCAGTTGCGCCATGGCGGCCCGGCTGTCGACGGTAACGCTGTCGGTGCCATGCCAGACCGATTCCGGCCGCATAGCCCGACTGGCACAGAGGACAACCGGCACGGTTCGGGGGAGTAGGGGGGCGTCATACAGCTCCATGGGCGGATCAATCAGGATGATGCCATCCACCCGCCCGCCGGTCATCCATTCAAAGACCATGTTCTGATAGTCCTCTACTCCATGAGCGAAAGAGCACATCATATGAGTGGAACGGGCGCGGGAGATGCCATCGATTCCGCGCAGGACCTCGGCATAGAATCCGCTGCTGATGCTGCTGGAGAGCACCCCGATCTGGCCGGTCTGGCCGCCTTTCAAGGCGCGGGCAAAGGTGTTGGGCTGGTAGGGATGCTCTTTTAGAACCTCCAGTATCCGGATTCGCGTGGCTTCGGAAATGCGGGGATCATGGCTTAGGACTCGGCTGACCGTGCTGGCCGAGGTATCGGCCAGAGCGGCGATCCGACTCAGGGTCATGGGGTTTTCCGGTGGTGTACTCATGGTTTTTCAGAGGGGAAATGGACTTGATTTCCCCGATAACTAGCGTAATGCAAACGATTGCACAAGGGATTTTCCATCTGGCTGGCCGGTTGAGGGCAAAAACAACCCCGCTCCATTTCTGAAGCGGGGAGGAGAGACCCAGACAGGCTATTGCGCAGCGGGTGCAGCCGGAGCGGGGGCCGCTTCGGCTTCCATGGCCTGAACGCGGGCTTCAAGCTGGCGGACACGCAGGCGCTCGACGGAAAGCGTATTGGCTTTGGCCAGCAGCTGGGCCCACTTGGCACGGATGTCCTCCTGCGTGTAGTGAAGCTGTTTTTCCAGCCGATCGGCGTCGTTTTTGCCGACGGCAGTAGCTTTTTCCGGATAGGCGGTCGACAGCTTGCGCAGATCTGCATTGCGGGCATCCAGCAGGCTGTTCAGACGGGCGAGTTCCGCTTCCTGCTGATCGCGCGGGAAGCGCTGGGGCACCAGAGCGATATCATTCTCAAGGGCCTTGATGGTCTGTTCGAGTTTTTTCCCGAGCTCTTCCTGAGCCTGATTGGCGTAGGAAATCTGGCGTTTATTCACGCGGTAGTCTTCGGTTTCCACTTTGGAGACGCCCCAGTCCTGCTGATAGGTGTCGTAGCGTTTCAGCTCTTCACTCGTGCTCATGGAGGCGGCCAGTTCCACCATTTGATCGACGCGGCGGTTGATGCCGTCATCGATGGCTTCGACCTGATGCTGCAGTTCGGCCTGCGCCGTGGGCGAGTGGGTTTGCTGGAGGTCACCCATGCGTTTCCCGCGCTCGCGGGTATATTCCTTTACCCATTTGTCCAGAGCCGCAATGGTCTCTTTCTTGGTGTTCATCACCTTGGTTTTGGAGGCGGTGGAATCCTCGCTCTTCTTCAGCAGGTCGACGAGTTGATTCACATCGGCATCGATTTCGCTGTCCAAGGCCAGCAGGTCCTGCTCCATTTCGGCCACTTTGGCTTGCTCCTGACTCAGCATCTGTTGCGCCCGGGCCAGATCCGGGTCGGCGGCGGGGGCTTGAGCGAGGGCCGAGGCGGCCAGCAGGGCAACACATGCACCCAGCAGGCACAGGTGAAGGGGGGTGAAGCGGGTTCTCGATTGGATATTCATAGGGGCCTCCTGTTCGGGTCTGTTTATTCTGCTTCTGCACCGGACATCCGGGCGAAACTGAATCCTAAAGATACCGTGCGGGTACGGGTCTGTCGAATGGAAAGACGGGGAAGTGGAGCGTAACCCGAAGCCGGCCCAAACACCTCGGCTTTCGATCAAATCCCTTCTGCCCCAAGGGCTCAAAAAATTTTGCCTTCAGAATAGGCGGGTTTGAGGGGAGTATTCCGCTAATCCCATGCGGGAATTGGAGTTAGCCGGAAATGGAATCGGCTTGGATTTGAGGGGTCGATGGGCTAAAACCAACAGGTACCCTTTTCCCGGAAAGAACGTCATTGTGGAACATAAATTTACTCATTTGCACGTCCATACCGAATACAGCATGCTGGACGGCCTGTGTGCGGTGGACCGGGGCAAACAGCACCTCAGCCCGATTATGGAACGGGCGCAGGAACAGGGGCAGGTCGCCCTGGCCATGACGGACCACGGGAACCTGTTCGGGTCGGTTCATTTCTATAAACAGGCGCAGAAGCACGGCATCAAGCCGATTCTGGGATGTGAACTGTATATCACCCCGGGGGATCATACGGAACGGACGCTGGTGAATGGTCGCCAGGCGAACCATCTGGTGCTGCTGGCTGAGAACAACCGGGGCTTTGAAAATCTAATTAAGCTGGTGAGCCGCGCCCATCTGGATGGCATGTACTACAAGCCGCGAATCGACAAGGAACTGCTGGCGGAACATCACGAGGGCATCATTGCCCTGTCGGCCTGTCTCAAGGGGGAAGTGGCCGAGGCGTTCATGGACGGTCAGGACGACAAGGCGAAGCAGCTGGCGGGGCAGTATGCTGACATCATGGGGAAGGACCATTTCTATCTCGAGGTGCAGGACCACGGGATGCCCGAGCAGAAGGATGTGAACCGTAAGATGATCGAGCTGTCGCGTGAGTTGGGGTTGCCCCTTGTTGCGACCAACGATGTGCATTATCTCGCGCCGGAGCATGCCGAGGCTCATGAGATGCTCCTGTGTCTTCAGACGCAGGCCAAGTGGAGCGAAGAGAACCGGATGAAGTACGCGTCCGACCAGTTCTTTCTCAAGAACGAAGCCGAAATGCGTAAGCTCTTCAAGGAAACTCCGGAGGCCATCGACAACACCTGGAAGATTGCCGAACGCTGCAACGTGGAACTGGCGCTGGGCGGTCAGAAGAATCCGCATTTCCCGAACTATCAGTGCCCGGACGGTCTGGACCACAAACAGTACCTGATCCGGATCGCCGCGGAAGGAATTCAGCGACTCTATGGCGTGAACGATCTGGATCATCCGAAAGATGACAAGGAGAAGGTGATTGCTCAGCGCTTTGCCCACGAAATTGCCGTTATTGAGAAAACGGGATTCCTGAACTATTTTCTTGTGGTGTGGGATTTTATTCATGCCGCGAAGGGGATGGGAATTCCGGTGGGTCCCGGTCGCGGTTCGGGTGCCGGCAGCATGATCGCCTATGCGGTGGGCATCACGGGCATCGATCCTCTGCTCTATGGATTGATCTTCGAGCGCTTCCTGAATCCCGAGCGTGTGTCGCCGCCCGACTTTGATATCGATTTCTGCCAGGCCCGCCGCGGCGAAATCATCGAGTATGTTCGGCAGAAATACGGCACCGATAGCGTGGCACAGATTATCACCTACGGGACCCTCGGGGCCAAGACGCTCATCCGCGATATCGGCCGCGCGCTTGAAATTCCGCTGATGGAATGCGACCGCCTCGCCAAGATGATTCCGGAGGTGCCCGGCACCACGCTCGCCAAGGCCAAGAAGGAAAGCGTTGATTTCAAGCGGGCCTGCCAAACCGACGAGTATGCCCGGCAGATCATGAAATTTGCGCCCCTGCTGGAGGATATGCCCCGGCAGATCGGCACCCATGCGGCCGGTGTCATCATCGGCGAAAAACCACTGATGGAACTGGTCCCGCTGACCAAGGATAAAGAAGGCAATGTGATCTCACAGTGGGAATCCGGTCCGCTGGAGGAAACCGGTCTGCTGAAGATGGATTTCCTGGGGCTGAAGACGCTGACCGTGGTGCAGGAAGCTATCGATAACGTCAAAAAGACCACCGGGATCGAACTGGACCCGGATGCACTGCCGCTAGATGATCCCGTGACCTACGAGATGCTTGCCCGCGGAGAAAGCGTCGGTGTGTTTCAGGTGGAATCCGACGGGATGCGCGAACTGCTGCGCGATCTCCAGATCAACAAGATTGAAGAGCTGATCGCCATGATTGCGCTCTATCGTCCGGGCCCGATGAAGATGATTCCCGATTTCATCAAGCGTAAGCACGGTCGCCAGGAAATTACCTATCTGCATCCGCTGCTGGAACCCATTCTGAAGGAAACCTACGGCATCATGGTGTATCAGGAACAGGTGCAGCAGGCGGCCGGAATTCTGGCCGGATTCAGCATGGGGCAGGGCGATATCCTGCGCCGCGCCATGGGTAAGAAAAAGCCGGAAGAGATGGCGAAACAGCGTGAGGCTTTCGTGAAGGGCTGTCAAAAGCAGAAGACCTGCAATGCCTCTCTCGCCGGCAAGATTTTTGATCAGATCACCGAGTTTGCTTCGTATGGATTCAATAAATCCCATTCTGCCGCCTATGGTATCGTCACTTTCCAGACGGCTTATCTAAAAGCCAATCATCCCGTCGACTTCATGGCGGCCATCCTGTCATCTGAAATCGGCAATACCGACAAGCTGCCGATTCTGGTGGCCGATGCACAGAAG
Source organism: uncultured Verrucomicrobiota bacterium (assembly GCA_964526745.1). Lineage (GTDB taxonomy): Bacteria > Verrucomicrobiota > Kiritimatiellia > CAIQIC01 > Lenti-01 > Lenti-01. Next base: position 1,230 of record CAZGMQ010000071.1, on the reverse strand, counting down.
GCCGGAATCCAGGTGCTGCCGCCGGATGTGAATGAAAGCGGGCTCCGCTTCACCCCGGTTAAGGGGTCGATCCGCTACGGCCTCGCGGGTGTCAAAGGCGTCGGCGCCGGCGCGGTCGAGTCACTGATTCGCGAACGGGAAGCGAACGGGCCCTTTACGGGGTTGATCAATTTCTGTGAGCGGATTGAAAGCGGTGATCTCAACAAGCGGGCCATCGAGGCGCTGATCAAGTGCGGCGCTTTTGATTTTACGGCATTTCCGCGTGGCCGTCTGTTTGCCGGGGTGGAAACCGCGATGGGGTATGCCGCTTCGGTCCGCAGTGATAAGGCGGCTGGGCAGGCCTCCCTGTTTGATGGTCTTGCGGATGGTGGCGCCGCAGGGGTCGAATTGACCGATCCCGATTTGCCGGCGGCAGAGCCCTGGCCGCAGAAGCAGATGCTGGCCTTCGAGAAAGAACTCATCGGATTCTATATTTCGGGACATCCCTTGCTGGCCTGTACCTGGACGCTGGAGAAATTCAACCAGTGCACCTATGAAGATTTTGCTCAATTGCCGGAAAAGACCCGGACCCGTATCGGGGGGCTGGTCATCAATGCCCAGAAGCGATTCACAAAGCCGAAACGCGAAGGTGATGTGCCGCGTCCCATGATGTCCTTCCGGCTGGATATGCTGGAAGGATCGATTTCCACCGTGGCCTTTCCGGAAGCGTTCGAGCGCTACGGTCTCCACCTGCAGCCGGATGCGGCGGTGATGCTGTGCGGCTCCGTTCGCAAGGATGCCGGCGGCGCAATGGCGCTGGCAGTCGATGAAGTCTATCCCCTGGATGAAGTCCCGGCCCGTTTCACGGACAGCCTGTCCCTCCATGTGCATACTGCTTCGTGGAGCCAAGAGAAGATGGAGAAGCTGCGGGATGTGCTGCAGCGCCATGCGGGAGAAACCAAGGTCAATATCTGCCTGCTCTTCCCTGATAATGCCAAGGTGCACATCCGCGCGGCGAGTCACCACAATGTGCGTGTATCTGAAGCGTTGGTGAAAGAGTGCGAAGAACTGGTCGACGGATTCTATGTCGCACCGAAAAAATCGCCCGGCCTCAAGCCTCCGCCGGAACCGCGCTGGAAACGCCGCAGCTAGCGCAATTTTACCTATTTCGCAGTCGCATTTTTCGGTTGAAAGGCCGGTCCGATTGTAGGCCCGCCCTCTGTGGCGGGCGCGAATTCCGCCGGACGCAGA
>CAZGMQ010000070.1:0-16696 GCA_964526745.1 uncultured Verrucomicrobiota bacterium | reverse complement strand
CGCGGTATGGAACGCTCTCTCTTATACCTGCGGCATTTTAAGTTACACTCTTCACTGTGCGTGTGGTTTCTCGGAAAGCATTGAATCGGGAGGGGAACGGGCATAGAATACCCGCTATGAGTTTCGGTTCATATATGTGGACCGATTGCTGGAGGATAAACGGATGAAAAAATTAGGATTGTGGGCTGTTGTGCTGGTCATGGGTTGTCTGTCGGGTTGCGGCCCTGCGAAACCGGTTCAGTATCTGGTGGTGGGCACGAATGCGGAATTTCCCCCCTTTGAAATGCGGGGTGGGGCGGACAACTCGGCCGTTGTCGGCCTGGACATCGAGATTGCCAAGGCCATCGCGGACAAAACCGGGATGACGTTGAAAATTGAAGAGATGCCGTTTGAAGAACTGCTACCGGCTCTAGTGGACGGCACAGTGGATCTGGTATTGGCCGGCCTGACCATCACAGACGAACGCGCCGAGTTGGTAGACTTTTCGGATCCATACTACACCTCGACCCAGGTGGTCATCATCCGGAAAGGCGATCCGGCCCCCACCTCGAAAGAGGACATGCGGGACAAGAAGATCGGGGCACCGGCCGGAACCACCGGAGCGATGGCCGCCAGCGAGTTGACGAGCGGCAAAAGAAGGTTGCTGACCTTTGACTCGGCCCTGTCGACCGTGGTGGGGCTGATGAACAGCCGAGTTCAATATGCGCTTGTGGATGAACAGCCCGCGATTCATTTCCAGAAGAAATTCCAGAAAGACATCCAGTTGGTCCATCTGGACTTTGATGAAGAGTTTTATGGTGTGGCCGTCCAGAAGGGGAATGCGGTGCTTCTGGCGCAGGTCAACGAGGTACTGGGCCGACTGTCCTCCGATGGCCGGTTTGATGAGTTTGTGGACCGCTGGATGGTACAGGTGCCGGAAGCGGCCGAAGTCGCGCAAGAATGAGGAGACGGATATGCAGCTGAATCTGACAGCGGTGGAGGCACGCATCCTGGGTGCGCTGGTGGAAAAGGAATTCACAACGCCGGAGACTTATCCGCTAAGCATGAACGGGTTACTGGCAGCCTGCAATCAGAAGAGCAACCGCAATCCCGTGATGCAGTTGTCCGAGGAGGAGGTGGCCCGCGGTCTGGCTTCCCTTCAATATGACAAGCAGCTGGTTGCCACCTATTCCGGGGTCGGCTCGCGTGTTGTGAAATATACCCATCGTCTGGTGGAGACGCTCGGGGTGGACTCGCCCGAAATGTCCATTCTCTGCGAGCTGCTGCTGCGGGGACCCCAGACACCGGGGGAGATGCGCGGGCGCGCCTCGCGCATGGCCACCTTCCATTCGCCGGCCGAGGTGAAAGAGGTTCTGGATGATCTGGCGACCCGGAATCTCCCGTATGTGGTGGAATTGCCCCGGGCTCCCGGTCGCAAGGAATGCCGGTTCGCCCACTCCTTCGGGGATACGCCGCTGGATGAGCTGGCCCTTCAGGAGCGTGCCGCGCCTTCGCGGGCGGTTCCGGTCATTTCGCCGGCCGTGGAATCGGCCCTTCGGGATGAAAAACGGATTCAATTGCTCGAAGAACGCCTGGATCAGCTGGAGGCACAGGTGGCCGCTCTGGAGGCGCGTCGATGAGGCGGAAGCCCCGGCCATCGGATCGGAATCGAATTGGAATTGAGAGCCGCCCGCCGGGGTGGTAGGGTAAACACCCATCGAGGAGACAATGAAATGAAATGGATATGGATTGGAATGGCACTGGCGGTAGCCGGTGGAAGCGTATGTCAGGCACAGGCGGAGTTGGGGATGCCCCCGGTTCCCGCGGCCACAGAAGAAATCGTGGTGGCGGAGCCCTCCCCCGAACCCGAGAAAGAAAAGGAACCCGATATGGTGATTATCAAGACGAGCATGGGCGATATCAAAGTGAAGCTGGACGCGGAAAAGGCACCATTGACGGTCGCCAACTTCCTGGCCTATGCGGATGACGGCCACTACAACGGCACCATTTTTCACCGCGTGATTGATGGATTCATGGTCCAGGGCGGCGGGTTTGATACGCAGATGAAACAGAAGCCGACCCGGGCTCCGGTTAAGAATGAGGCGTCGAACGGTCTGCTCAACAAACGCGGAACGCTGGCGATGGCCCGTACCCCAATCGTGGACAGCGCCACATCTCAGTTCTTCATCAATTTGAAAGACAACAGTTTCCTCGATTTCCGCTCGCCTAGCCCGCAGGGCTTCGGTTATTGCGTCTTCGGCGAAGTCGTTGAAGGTATGGATGTGGTGGACAAGATCAAGGCTGTGCAGACCGGCGTAAAGGCCGGGATGTCGGACGTCCCGCTGGAAACGGTGGAAATCCTCTCGGTCACTCGGGCGGAATAGAGTGGAATTCGACGGGATGGCCTCCGCCGTCCCGTTTTTTCTTTCACACGGCGAAAGGACAGGGCGATGGCAAAGAGTCAGACCAAGTACTGGGTGGGATTCGATCTCGGCGGCACCAAGATGCTGGCGAATGTCTATGATAACTCGTTTCAGGCCCTGTCGCGTGTGAAAGAGAAGACCCCGGTGAACGACGGGCCCAAGGCGATCCAGTTGAAGATCCGGGAAACCATCCGGAAGGCTTTGAAGGCAGCCAAGATTCCGATCCGGTCGCTGTCGGGTATTGGGGTGGGATGTCCTGGGGTGCTGGCGCTGGATCAGGGGCTCATCCTGGAGGCTCCCAATCTGGGATGGAAGCGGGTGGCGCTGCAGGCCCTCCTCAAGGAATGGTTTCACTGTCCGGTCGTGCTGGCCAACGATGTGGATGCGGGCACCTACGGTGAATTCCGATTCGGCGCCGGACAACAGGCGCGGACCCTGCTGGGTGTTTTCCCCGGAACCGGCATTGGCGGCGGCTGTGTCTATGCGGGAAAACTACTGCGCGGAAAAGGTGGCTCCGCGATGGAAATCGGCCATATTCCGGTCCAGGAAAACGGTCGGTTATGCGGTTGCGGGAAACGCGGATGCCTGGAAGCACAGGCTGGTCGTCTGGGCATTTCGGCAGAAGTGGCGCAGGCCGCTTCCCGCGGAGAAGCGCCCTATCTGGCCGCCAACGGCGGCACCGACCTTAAAAAATTGAAGAGTAAGCTGCTGGCCCGGTCGATCAAGGCCGGGGACACGGTCGTGGAACAGATTGTGCGCAACGGCATGCGCCTGATGGGCCGCGGAATCGGCGGCGTAGTGAATCTGCTGGCGCCGGATATGATTGTGCTGGGAGGCGGGCTGGTGGAAGCCATGCCGAAGCTGGCGGTGGAAGAGGTTCGCACCGGAGTCAACGAAACGGCGATGGCCTCGTTTACCAAGTCGCTGAAGGTGCGCTCTGCGAAGCTGGGGGACGATGCCACCACCATGGGGGCGGCCGCTCTGGTGGCTGAAGGAGGACAGGCCTACCATGTCTGAAGCGCCTCTGTCTCCAGCCTCTCGGGAACCGGCGGCCTCCGAGCCGGAGCGCCGTGTGGTCGCCGCGATTGATATCGGGTCATCCGCTATCCGGCTGGATATCGGCGAAATCGGCGATCAGGGCGATGTGCATCTGCTGGAAAGTCTGCGGCACGGGGTCCGCCTGGGGAAAGATGTCTTTGCGAAGGGGCGGATCCAGCAGGACACGCTGCGTCGCTGCGTGTCCATTCTGAAAAACTACGGGCAGCTACTGAAAGAATACGGCGTGACCCGCGCCGATCAGGTGCGGGCGGTCGCAACCAGTTTTGCGCGCGAAGCCTCCAACCGCGATATGTTTGTGGATCGCGTCAGCACGGCGACCGGTATCCAGGTGCGGATTCTAGAGGAATCCGAAGAGGCCCGTCTGACCTATTTGGCCGTCCGGGACATTCTGGAAGACAACGGCATTCTAGATGACGGCAATGTGGCGGTGTTGGAAATTGGCGGGGGCCAGACCACCCTGCTGTTTCTCCGGGGCGGCCGGGTCACGGTGGCCCAGGCGTTCCGGTCCGGCGCGCTGCGCACCCACGAACTGATCGCGGCGGGTGGGGGGCCTACCGCGCAGACCAAAGGGGTGTTGAAAGTCTATGCCACAGAGCTGACGGATCAGATCCGGCAGGCCATTCCGCGCAAGAAGGTGTCGGTTCTGGTGGTGATGGGGGCGGGCGCCCGGTTTGCGACCGAGCATGCGGCCTCCGTCACGCCCAGCGAAGATCCCCGGCTGGTCAAGGTCGCCTCCGCCCAGATCATGGAGCTGGCAGATCAATTGGCCGGGCAGAGCGAGGAAAGCCTCGTTCAGGCGTACCAGATGACCTATCAGGAGGCGGAGACGCTGTCGCCGGCGATGATGTTGATGGCGCAGTCGGCCCGGGCACTGAAGGTGAAGGAGGTCCTGCTGGTGGATGCCACGCTGCGCGACGGCCTGCTGCGCGAAATGGCCATGCGGGATTATCGTTCCGAAGGGTTTGAGGATCAGGTGATCGACTCCGCGCTGACCATGGCGGCGCGGTTTGCCACCGACATGTCGCATGTCCGGAATGTGGAAGCCGCATCGGTGGCCCTCTTTGATGATTTGAAGGAAGAGCATCATCTGGGCGGGCATGAACGTCTGCTGCTCCGCTGTGCGGCGATTCTGCATGACATCGGCACCTATGTACATACGCGGGCTCATCACAAGCATTCCATGTATCTAATCCGCAACAGCGATCTGTTCGGATTGACGCGCCACGACATGCTGCTGGTGGGGACCGTTTCGCGCTACCATCGGAAAGCGTTGCCCAGTCAGTCTCACCCGGAATTTGCCAGCCTGTCGCTGGAAGACCGGATGATCGTCTCCAAGCTGGCGGCGATTCTGCGTGTGGCGGATTCGCTGGATCGCACCCACCGCGATGCGCCCCGTCCGCTGGAGTTCCATCGGGAGGGCGAACGGTTTGTAATCCTGGTGCGCGACATGGAGGATTTGACGGTGGAGCGGCTGGTGCTGCGCACCAAGGGAACCCTGTTTACCGAAGTCTTCGGTCTGATTCCCGAACTGAGAGAATTGCGTACAGATGGCGCCGGAGGCGTCATCCCCTGAGAAGTGAACATCTATGACTGTGAAATCCCCATCCAAATCCATCAAACCCCTCTTCTTGAACCGGGAGCTCAGCTGGATCGAGTTCAATTCCCGTGTGCTGGCGCAGGCCGAAGACGTCAATCTGCCTGCCCTGGAGCGGTTGAAGTTCATCGCCATCACCTCTTCGAACGCCGATGAGTTTTTCATGGTTCGCGTCGGCGGTCTCAAGTTCCTGCAGAAGCAGGGAAAAGAGACGCCGGATCCGGCCGGCCTGAAACCCTCCGTCCAGCTGGCGGAAATTTCCTCCCGGATGCATGCGCTGGTGGAACGGCAGCATCAGTGCCTGCTCAAGGAGATCGAACCGCGCCTGCGCAAGGGCGGGATCCGTCGCTTGCGGATTTCCGAACTGAACACCGCACAGCGCCGTCATGTGGAATCCATGTTCGAGGAATTCATCTTTCCGGTCGTCTCTCCGATTGCCGTGCATGCTGATAAACCGTTCCCACTGCTTGCGGGGCTGGGGCTTGCGCTGTATGTGCGGCTGGAAGGGGAAAGCAAGGACAGTGAACCCCGGCATGCCCTGGTGGGGCTGCCCAAAGGGCTGGCCCGCTTTCTGACGGTTCCGGTGGAGAGCGGCTTCTCCTATATTCTGCTGGAGGAGGTGATTCGGGCCCGCCTTGAACGATTATTCCCCGGTGTGCCGGTGAAGGAATGCGCCGTGTTTCGGATCACGCGGAATGCCGATATGAGTGTGCGGGATGATCTGGCCGGTGATCTGCTGGATCAGATGCGCGAGGTGCTGACCGAACGCCAGGAAAGCGACTGTGTCCGCCTGGAAGTTGAAAAACGGGCCTCCAAGGCCGCTGTCGCCTACTTACAGAAGGTGCTGTCCGTCGGACAGGACGATGTCTACCGCGTACCCGGTCCGTTGAATTTGGCGGCGTTCTTCCGGCTGGCGAACCTGCCGGGATACGAGGGGATAAAAATCGCGCAGTGGACTCCTCAGCCGGTGCCTGAAGTCACGCCTAACGAAACGATGTTCGAGATTCTAAAGCGGCAGAATCTGCTGCTGTTCCATCCCTATGAAACCTATGACCCCATCGTCCGCCTCGTGCAGGAAGCCGCGGAAGATCCGACCGTGCTGGCGATCAAGCAGGTCCTGTATCGGGTCAGCGACAACAGCCCCGTGGTGGCTGCCCTGATGCGCGCCGCCGAGCGCGGCAAGCATGTCACGGCTTTGATTGAGCTGAAGGCGCGGTTCGACGAGGCCCGGAACATTGACTGGGCCGATGCATTGGAACACGCGGGCGCGCAGGTCATCTACGGAGTGAAAGGCTACAAGACCCACGCGAAGGTCTGTGTGGTCGTGCGCCGCGAGCCCGAGGGCGTGGTGCGCTACATCCACTACGGCACCGGCAACTACAATGAAAAGACCGCCCGCCTCTATTCGGATGTCAGTTTTATGACCAGCGAAAAGGACTATGGCGCGGATGCCTCGGCTTTCTTCAATACGCTGACCGGCTATTCGCAGCTGACTTCCTTCCGCAAGATTGAGGCGGCCCCTCTGGGGATCCGCCCGAAGCTGCTGGATCTGATTGCCGGCGAGATCGAGCACAAGCGCCAGGGCGAACCTGCGGCCATTGAGGCCAAGATGAATTCGCTGGCCGATCCGAAGTTGATTGAGGCGCTCTATCGCGCCTCGCAGGCCGGCGTGAAAGTCCGTCTCAGTGTGCGTGGCATCTGTTGCCTGCGCCCGGGTGTCAAAGGGCTGAGCGACAACATCACGGTGTCCAGTGTCGTGGACCGCTATCTGGAGCACGCGCGGATATTCCGCTTCACCAACGGGGGAGAGCCCCGGCTGTTCCTGGCCAGTGCCGACTGGATGCCGCGGAATCTTGACCGTCGCATCGAATTGATGGTGCCGGTGGAGGATGAAGCCGGCAAAGAGAAGCTCTCGTTGATTATAAAGACCTGTCTCGCCGACACCCGGCAGGCGTGGCGCTTAAAATCGAACGGCGCCTACGAGCGGCGGAAACCCGACACGCGGAATCCGGACGTGCGCAGCCAAGTCGTCTTTCAGGAGAAGGCGGTGGCGCTTGCGGCGGCATCCGTGCAGAAGCAGGTGCCCGTGTTTGAGCCGCAACGGCCGGTAGAAAAGAAGAAGGCGCCTTGAGGTGGTGCAGCACGACCCCATCCGCAGACGCTCCCGCCCCGCCCCGGACGAAACCACCGAACAGGCGCTCCGCCGTCTATTGGGCCGCTATCTGTCACAGGTCCGCCAGGCCGAACCCGCCACGGCAAAAGGATCGGTAGACGGGCTCCATGATCTCCGCGTCGGGTTGCGCAAAATCCGGAATGTCGTTCTGTTGTTCCATGATGTGGACCCGTCCTTTCTGGGAAAGCTGGACCGCAGGATTTCCAACGTGTCCGACCGGATGGGGGAGGCGCGGGACCTGGATGTATGGGCGGCGATTTTCCGCGAATTGGATGCCGCGGGCGGACAGGGCCGGATTTCCAGGCGGGACCGCCAGGCGGTGGAGAAGGGACTGAAGAAACAGCGGGACCGGCTGACGGCTGCGGCTCTGGCCGATCCGGTGTACAGGGAGGTTAAGGCCATGGTCTGGGCCTACATACGGACCGTTCCGTCGCGGAAGAGCAAGAAGTCCCCACGCGGCTTGGCAGCACGTCAGATGCTGGTCGTGCGCGATCTCATTGATGCCCGCTATCGCCGGGTGGGGGGGTATTCCTGCAACCGGGCGCATCAATTACGCAAAGCCGGTCGCCGCATGCGCTATCTGGCTGAATTTTTTGCGCCCGACATCGGGCCGGTCTGCGTTGAGGCGACGGAGGTGGTCACGCGGGTGCAGTCGGCGCTGGGCAAGGTGCACGATTGCGACAGCGCGCTGGAGCTGTCGGCGGACCTGCCGACCGGGAAGGCGCGGACCTTTGTGCGGGAGGCGTTGAGCAGCCGCCGCGCCGATTACCTCCATAAATTCAAAACCGCCTGGCGGCAATATGCCGACAGACGGTTGCAACAGGCTTGGCAGGCACAGCTAGAAGCCGCATCCGCCTCCTGAGGTTTCTACATTTGCGTGAAAACGAATTCCGCGCGGCGGTTCAGGCGCCAGGCCGAGTCGTCATGCCCGAAGGCCACGGCGTTCTCTTCCCCATAGCTGCGGGTCTGGACCCGTTCGCCGTCGATACCCAGCGCGATCATCGCGGCCCGGACAGCCAGCGCGCGGCGTTCGCCTAGCGCGAGGTTGTACTCGTTGCTTCCGCGTTCGTCGCAATGGCCTTCCACAATGATACCCTGCGTCGGATTCGCCTGTAGATGTGTCACCACGGCGTCAATCTTACCCTGTTCCATCGGGCTCAGCTGCGGGCTGTCATATTCAAAATATACGGCTTCGAACTGACCCATGCCCAGTTCCATGTCATCGGTGCGGCCGGCCAGTTCTTCGCCGTCCGTCGAATAGATCGGGGAGCCGTCTTCGTTGTATCCGATAATCAGCTGATCGCTGAATGGGGCGTTGGGGTCGGCGAGCATCGTGGGACTCTTTTTGCGCTTCTTGATGCAGCCTGTTGTGCTCAGCATTGTCAGGGCCAGTACAGCCATTAAAATCGTCATCCAGCGGTTTGTCATGTGGTTTTCTCCTTCTCAATCTCTCTAAGTCTTAAAAATACTCGTGCTCAGCGGCTCCATGCAGGAGCCCTCCAATCGCCTGAGGTTGTCAACGCTACGGGTTTGTCTCCCTTACTGTCAAGAAGGTAAACTGAGTAGTTGTAGTTAATGGAGCGGGAGGCGGCCAGATGCCGGCCATCCGGCGCCCACGAGGGGTCTTCATAAGCCGCATCGAAGGGGGTAATGACCCGCTCCTGTCCGCTATTGGGGTCAATGACCGCAATTTGGAACTTCCCGCCCGTGAGCGTCTGATAGGCAATCAGGCCATTGGACCCCCAATCCGGCGACACATTCTGGGACCCGCGGCGGGTCAGGCGCTTCGGGGTGCCCCCCGAGCGCGACAGCAGATAGAGCTGCGGGGTTCCCGCTGCATCCGAGACATACACAATACGGGACCCGTCCGGAGACCAGGAAGGGGAGCCCTCCACCGCGCGCGGCGTATGAGTCAGGCGCGTCAGCCTGCGGCTCGCAATATCCTGCACATACAGGTCCGGATTGCCGTCTTTCGACAGCACCAGCGCCATCGACCGGCCATCCGGGGAGATGGAACCACCCGAGTTCACGCCCGGATACGAGGCCTGACGCTTTCGGGATCCCGTCGCCAGTTCGATGGTATAGACATCCGGATAGCGTTTCAGGAAAGAGGTGTAGGTGATGAACCGATTGTCCGGGCTCCAGCGGGGTTTTACGGCAATCGAGCGGTCCCGCGTCAGTGGGCGGACATCCTGGACACTCGAATCCGCCAGATACAGCTCCTTGGCACCGCCCTTGACTCCCACCATCACCAGTTTGCCCATAAAGAAGGACGGCTTCCCCGTCACCTTCAGGACGATATCGTTGGCTACCTGATGCGCCAATGCATAGGCCTGGTTCGCCGGCTGGCGATAGGTTGCATTCAAAAGGGTTCGTCCGGCGGAATCCGTCACGATGCAGGCAAACTGTAGTTGTCCGCCCGATTCCGTGATCGCGCCGCGCACCAGCACAGAGCCCTTGCCGCGGGCCGCCAGTTCCATCCAGCCCGACCGGCTCAGATCCTTTTCCAGCGTCTTGCGCACCGCCATGGCGGCTCCGCCGCCGGCCTGCACGCCCGTGACGTCAATACCGACTTTGGCGCCGCTTGTTTTTCGGACCGTCACCTGGCCCGAGGCGCCCATCGCGCCGGCTATCAATATAAAGGTCACAATTTTCAGGATGTTCTTCTGCACGATCAATGTCCTCGCCGGTTAAAGGTCAACAAATGGATGCGGGCGATGCTACCCATCCCCGCCACGGATGCAAGAAAGATATATAAAAAGAATTCAGAATTCAGCATGCCCTGGGGGCTATAATTGCATAGGAATTCTTTATCCATTCAGTTGTGATGGCTCCGACAGCTCGTCTTCTGGCTTACGGCAATCTACTCTTCCACCTTCTCCCGCCCACAAGGGTGCAAAATGGCTCTGCTGGAATTTCAGAACCGATTACAGCGGCGCGACCGCGCAGGATTTTAACCTGCTTCCGTTAGTCGCCGGAGTTGCCTCCACCTGTGGAGGCAAAACCACACCCTAGCACCTCGCTTCCCCCCCCCCCTTAAAGGCGCGAATCCCCCGCGAAGAAATATATGTGTTTCCGACTCAAAACAGGGGTTGAAAGGCGTTGTAGGGCCAAAATACGGCGAAAATATGCAATTCTTGCTGTTTTTAGGCGTTTTGGAGGCCAGAAACGACCGTCAGGGGCAAAAATTTCAGAAAAGGAGCTCAAAATCGGAGAAAGATGTCGTTTTTATCTGTTTCCGATGCAAAAAATATCGATTATTTTCCTCTGAGGGGCCTATTTCCGTCAAAATTCTCTTGTTAGATCATTTTTGCGAAGAGTCTACTGCCACTCCACCGAGAGGGGGTTGCGGCGGGGAATGCCGGAGACCTTGAAACGGGGATGACCCAGCATCATCGCATAGGCGACTTTTCGTCCTGCAGGTAGATTGAGCTGCTTGAGCAGCGGTTCATAGCCTGCGGTTGCGGCTGCCGCAACAAAACCCGCCCAACAGGTGCCGACGCCCCATGCAGGTGCTGCGACATCGACATGGGTGAGGGCGATGAGAGCATCCGTTGGAGCAATCGGATTCCCCTCCGGGATATGGGAGATAAGCAGATGCGGCGCCCCCCGGCAGATGACATCCACTCCGGCTTGCCATCCGGCGATGAGTGCGGGCAGGTAGCTGCTCATGGGGTGATCGGACTTCAGTTGTTGCATCCACTCGACGACGAGTCCGGAGATTTTTCGCACTTGTTCCGGATCATGAATGACCAGCCACTGGATTGGTTGTCCGTTGCCTCCTGATGCCGCATAGCGGGCGACATCGAGGAGCGCCAGAATGGTTTCGCGGGGCACGGGGTCTTGGGTGAACTGCCGGATGGACCGGCGCTTCTTGAGGTAGAGGGCCAGATCGTTCGGATACAGGGTTCCGGCTCTAGTCGGCAACGGCGTTTTCTCGTCCGGGCGGATGTTTAGGATGAGCGCATCTGTGGGACAGAACACCTCGCAATGACCGCATCGCATGCAGCGGCCGGCGGCTTCTTCCTTCACGTGGGGAAGGGTGTCTTTGCTCGCAGGCGTAATGATGCCCATCGGGCACACAACAGAGCAACGTCCACAGCGGGTGCAGCGTTCATCATTCACAAGCAGGGTCGGCATGGCATCACATCCTTTCAGCAACAAACAGAAATCCAACAGGATTCAGCATGCCATGGGGGGGGAATAAGTGCATAGAAATTCTTTATACATTCAGTGGATTCGTTTCGGAATAATTGTGTATGGAGTGCTGAAGAATGTCGATGACCTTGAGCCGGCGAGTGGGCGTAGCCCCTGCCGTCTGCAATCACAATCAGAGAGAGCAGGGCATTGAGCTTGCGGAGAAAGAAGAGGAGGCGCAGACTGTCCCATCATGGGTGGCAGACAGTATATCGTGGTTCGGCTGGTGGCCGGAATCCTGTTTCTGTGGGCATCGGAGCTTGCGGCGCAGGCCTGGGGGCCGGTGCCGCATTGGACCATCGGGGTCATTGCGGATGAGAACCTGTCGCCCCGGGCACAGCGGAAGGTGGCGCAGTGGTTGCGCGGGCAATCGCTGGCAGATGTGGCCAACTGGGCGGACCGGGTACGGAGTCGGCCGGAGTATGCCCACACATCGGGGTATCATTATGAGGGCGTGTCGGACGGCCAGGACTACCTTGCCAGCCTGCGCACAAAGACGCCCGAGGAGTTGAGCAAAGGGGGGCTGGTGGCAGCGTTGATGGTGGCTCATTTGGTGTTGCGGGATCCGCGGACCCCCGCACAGGATCAGGAGGATGCGTTAAAAATTTTGGTGCACCTGGTGGGCGATATCCACCAGCCGCTGCATACCGGGCGTCCGGAGGACCGGGGAGGGTCGAGGATCCGGATGCGCTGGTTTGGGCGACCGTCAAACCTGCACCAGGTGTGGGATTCGCGACTGATTCTGGCGGGACACCGCGACTTGCTGAAGCCAAAAATGTCGGTCCGGGTGTCGGGGGATGCCTATGCGCAGTATCTGATGAAAAAGTTTGCAGATGAACCAGCGCCGTTGCGGATGAATGTGGAGGAATGGCTGGAGGAGTCGCTGGCGCTGCGGACGGCGGCTTATGACCCGGTCATGCGGGCAGATTCGTCGGGCTATGTGGCGATGACAATCGAAAGTGTGGACAGGCGGGTCTACGTGGCAGGGATGCGGCTGGCGCGGATGATTAATGACATCGCCGAACGCCGGGGGGCGCCGGAAGGCGAGGGGAAACTATGGCTCGAGATGAAGGAAATCATGGGCGATCCGCGGGACGTGATTCGCCTGCGGCGTCAGTAGTCTTCTCAGCAGATGGCCTCCGGGAGGGCGCGGTTCCGTGTAGCAATCCGTTCCCCGAAAGAACTCCACTATGCCCGCTTCGCTTTACGCTTTGCGGCCGGCTTTGCGGCCGGCTTCGCTTTTTTGACTGTCTTAGGCTTGCGGACCGTCTTGGTCTTCGCCTTGGACTTGCGCACAGGGGCTTCCTGATGCGCCAGATAGCTGGCGCGCAGCTGGGTGATGGCCAGGAGAAAAACCCGCGCCTGAACCGGGCCCATTAAAAAAGGATCAAATAGCTTCCCGGAACTGTATTTGTGCAGCAGGGCGGCCGCAAATTCATCCGTCCGCACATAGGCCATGGACCAGCTTTCAAATTCACGGAAGGGAACGTTCGCATATTCCAGCAGCGTGACATTGCGATGACGGGGATCCCGGACAATGCGGCAATAGAGATCGTTGACGGCATCGGCAGGTCCTTCGATGATCTGGATGAAGCCCCGAGGGGAATAGCACAGCGCACCGGTGACCCCGAGCTTCTTGTTGTTGCGGCGTGACACCGCGATGATTTTGCCAAGGGCATCGGGCCCCATGTCCTTCGCCAGGCGGCTCACATAACTCAGTCTCACTATTTTCATGTTGGGTCTCCTCTATTGAAGATGAAGGCTAGCACGTTTTTCCGGAAGGTGAAAGCGGAGAGCGCGGCGGAGCCGCTGGAAATAAAGCGGCCTTGGCGGGGGCATTTGCATCTATGGGGCCGAACTCAGTTGGAGTCGGGGAGGGGGGCGGGGATGTAGTCCGGATAGAGTATTTTTTGGCAGTCCGGACAGATGCCATGACTGAACTCGGCCTCTGAATGCTCCAGGATGTATCCTTCCAGCTGATTCCAATAGCCCTTGTCATCCCGGATTTTTTTGCAGGACATGCAGATGGGAAGCAGTCCGCTTAGCACTTTCACGTTGTCCATCGCCGTTTTCAGCTTGCGGCTTTCCGACTGCATGGCCCGGACCAACCGATGCAGGACCAGGCCCAGAAATGCCGTAAAGCCGGCGGCGACGCAGATCAGAATAATCATGGCCGTGCGCAGGCGTACGGTTCTGGAAATCGCGATGGCTCGCAGGTTACTTTCCAACTGGATTTCGAGCGTGGCCAGATCGACGCTCGTTTTTCGGATGGCGGATGAAGCGGTATGATACTGAAGAACGAGTTCCCTGTGACGGTCCATATCAAAGGTTTCTGTCTGGGTTGTCGCATCGTTGCGGGCGGTCATCAAGGTGCGGCCAACCGACTCCAGATCGATGACTGTTGATTGGAGGCTTTTCACCATGGCTCGGGCGTCCGGATTCCGGACGACTTGATCCAACTGCGTAATCTGCTGCTGCAGGGAGGCGATTCGCTGGGGATATTTGATCTTGTCGATCTCCCGGTCATAGTTCAGATACAGAAGAAGATGGCCTTCCGCCCGTTTGACATAGCTGGAGGCCTCGGTTGCGGCGGTGGCAATTTTCTGGAAGCGCCGGCCTTGGGTTTCAAACGATGTGAGAATCTGTTGGGTTGTGTGCAGGGCCAGGCTCGTGATCACAAACATGATCACGATGGACACAAGAAATCCACCAACAAGAAGTTTATATTTCATGGTCTATCCCGCCTTGCAACCCCTTCATAACCAAGCCGTAAACACGTCGCCGCCCAACACAATCCAAACAATAAACAGAGATCTCCTGATTGTCTATTCAATTGATTCGGGTATTCAGTGTTCAGCCGGCTCTGACAGATTGTTCGGGACAGACGGTTGCAGCGCCATCGGCTGGACCCCGTTGAATCTGCCCCGGAGTGCAGGCTTGCGGCTCGGGTTTCAAGCAAGCGCAAACACGAGGAGGGGGCATGGGGGGGATGTCAGCCAAGGGTGAGGCAGTTGCGGCCGTCGGCCTTGCTCCGGTACATGAGTTCATCGGCCCGGTGGATCAAGCTTTCCGCATCGTCGCCGTCCCGAACGAGGGTGGCCCCCATGGAAATCGTGACCTGGATGCGTTTATCCTCGCGAACCAGGTAGGACTGCTCGACGAGCGTCCGGATCCGGTTGCCCAGCATTTCCAGGTTAGGGGCATCGATATGGCGGATGAGGCCGACAAATTCCTCTCCGCCCCAGCGCCCGTAGATGTCGAAAGGGCGGGAGTTGGCGGCGAAGGTTCCCGCAATATTTTTCAGGACCTCATCGCCCGTGGCGTGACCATAGGTGTCGTTCAAATTCTTGAAATGGTCGGCATCGATGAACAGGACTCCAAAGGGAACCTGGAATCGCTTGTGCTCTTCTAGCCAGTTCTGGATTTCATGCTCCAGATGGGTTCGGTTCGCCAGCTGGGTCAGCGGGTCGATCAGGGCGAGTTGTTCCAGCTCTTGGACCCGCAGCTCATTGGCAGCCCGGTGGCTGATGTCTGAAAACAGCTCGATGCCGCCGATGATGCTTCCTTCGGCATCGGTCAAGGGGGTCACTCGAGTGGAGATCGGAATCCGATGCCCCTTCTTATGACGCAGATATAGGTCGGAGCGGTGCGACTTTCCTCCCTCGATGGTGGGCACCAGAGGGCAGGCCCCCGTGCAGAGTTGACAGCCATCGGAATCCGTATGATTGAGAATATTGTCATAGCAATGTTTGCCGATAACCTCGGCGGCAGTGAATCCGGTGATTCGTTCTGCCGCAGGATTCCAGTATGTGATTTTCCGGTTGAGATCCACGAGGTACAGCCCGTCATGAAGATTCTCAAGAATCCGTTCGAGTGAGGACTTGTCGATCTGCATGGGTTGTTCTTTCGAATCTATTGTGAGGTGAAGGGGGGCAGAGCCGAGAAATCGAGGGTGGCGAAGAGGTCGTCAAGGGTTTCCGCGCGGCGGATCTGCAGGACGGAGCCATCCGGGCGCAGCAGCAGCTCGGCGGAGCGGGTCTTGCCGTTGTAGTTGTAGCCCATGGAATGGCCGTGGGCACCCGTGTCATGGATGACCAGCAGATCGCCCATTTCAATTTCAGGCAGCTCGCGAGCAATAGCGAACTTGTCACAGTTTTCGCAGAGCGAACCGACGATGTCATACGTATGCGTGGCCGGAACGGACTCCTTGCCCAGCACCGTGATGTGGTGATAGGCGCCGTACATGCCCGGCCGCATCAGATTGGCCATGGAGGCGTCCACGCCGATATAGGAGCGGAACGTATCCTTGTGGCGCAGGGCACGGGTCACCAGCCAGCCGTAGGGGCCGGTCATGGCGCGCCCGCATTCCATGGTGTAGTTCAACGGGTCGAGCCCAGCCGGAACGATGATGGAATCGTAGGCCTCGCGCGCGCCGCGGGCGATGGTCTCGTAGTCGACCGGGGTCTCTTCCGGACGATAGGCCACGCCGATGCCGCCGCCGGTGTTGACGAAAGACAGGCGGATGTCCAGCCGCGACTGGATCTCGACCGCCAGCTCGAACAGCATGCGGGCGGTTTCCACGTGATATTGCGGGTCGAGTTCGTTGGAAACGACCATCGTGTGCAGGCCAAAATTCTTCACGCCGAGGTCGCGGGCCTTGGCATAGGCTTCAAAAAGCTGGTCCCGGGTCAGTCCGTACTTGGCTTCTTCGGGATGGCCAATGATGGTGTTGCCGGCCTTTGCCGCGCCCGGGTTGTAGCGGAAACAGAGGGTTTCGGGCAGTGAGCCGGTGGCTTCGATCAGCGCATCAATGTGCGTAATGTCGTCGAGATTGATGATCGCCCCAAGGCGGCGGGCCTCGCGGAACTCGGCGTCGGGCGTCTCATTGGATGTGAACATGATCCGCTCGCCGGGGATGCCGGCAACTTCGCAGAGGCGGAGCTCCGCGAGGCTCGAGCAGTCGGCACCGAAGCCTTCGGAGGCGAGGACCTTCAGCAGGAAGGGATTGGGGGTGGCCTTGACGGCGAAGTGCTCACGGAAGCCCGGCAGGATGGAGAACGCCTGATTTAGGCGCTGGGCATTGGCGCGGATGGCCGCTTCGTCATAGAGGTGGAATGGAGTCGGAAAGTCCTGCGTCAGGGCTTCGGTCTGTTCCAGATTGAGAGGAAAAATCTTTGTATTCATAGCGGTTTCTTTGGGTTTGTTCTAGCGGCTTAAGCTATTGCGGAAAGGGGTGTTTTGCAAGCGGGAAAGGATTTGGAGGGGCACATC
>CAZGMQ010000069.1:0-16781 GCA_964526745.1 uncultured Verrucomicrobiota bacterium | reverse complement strand
CCTCTCTGTGATAATCGGTTGCAACACAAAATACTTTTGTCGGTGGCGTCATAGTATGGAAACTATTTTCTCCGTTTTTCCATGGTATGGAAAAAATGTTTCCATAGTGTGGAAAAAGAGTGCAGATGCCGATTCAGGCAGAGACCGCAGCTTCCGCCCAAGGCCTTCCTCATAGAGGCATAGTCGGCCGTGTTCGCCGGTTTGGCGCGATGAAGATTCAGCGTGCCAATTGCGCCCCTCCAAAAGTTCCGCCTATTCCAAAAACGTCAGGGTGGCCGAGCCGATGACGCCGGCATCGTTGCCTAATTCGGCACGCTTGATCACCACCCGCTTGGCGAAATGATGACTGAGGCGCGCATCCAGATGCTTCCGCAGCGGGTCGAACAGTACAGGACCGGCCGCCGACACCCCGCCGCCGATAATAAAGGCCTGGGGCTGCAGCAGATACGACACCGAGGCCATCATCGTGGCCAGGCAATCCGCCACAAAGTCAAAAACTTCCACCGCCACGGCATCACCCTCGGCGGCCGCTTCGCTGATGATCTTGGGAGAGACCGCCTCGCGTTTCCCGCCGGCGCGTTCCAGGATGGTGCTGGCCCGGCCCGAATCGATCACCTGAAGTGCACGTTCCACGATGCGCTTGTTTCCGACATACTGCTCCACGCCGCCGCGACCGGTGGCGGATTCGATGCCATTCATATCAATGGAGACATGACCAATTTCGCCCCCCATGGAATGGGAACCGCGATAGAGATTTTTGTTGAGGAGCAGGCCGCCGCCCACACCGGTGCCCAGTGTCAGAAAGACGGCATGCCGATACGCCTGGCCGGCCCCGAACGTGCACTCGCCCACCGCCATCGCATTCACATCGTTGTCGACGCGGGCGGGCTTACCAAATCGTTCCGTCAACAGATCGGCGAGCGGGACGGACCGCCAGCCCGGCACGTTGGTCAGGTCATGAACAAACCCTTTTTCGTAATTCACGAAACCGGGCACTCCGACGCCGATGCCGGTCCACTCGGTATCCGCAGGCAGGTCGGACAACAGGGCCTCCACATGGCGCTCCACTTCATCCAACCAGCCGTCGACCCCCTTGAGGTCGGTCGTGGCAAAATTGGCGCGCGCATCAATGGTTCCCCGCCCGTTGACCCGCGCCATTTTGACGAAGGTCCCGCCGAAATCCACGCCGATGGCACATCGTTTATTATTGTCGCTCATCTTTATCCTTCCCGCTGGAACAACCGTTCCGCATTCGCATAGGTCGCCGCTGCCAGGGTCTCCGTCGTCGTTCCGCGCACCTGGGCCAGCATTTCCGCCACATGCACCACATAGGCCGGCTCATTCACTTTCCCTCGAAAGGGCTTGGGTGTCAAATACGGGCAGTCGGTCTCAATCAGCAAGCGGTCCTCCGGGATCTCCCGGGCCACGGCCCGCAGGGGATCCGCGTTGTTGAAGGTGACGATTCCCGCAAAACTGATCATGAATCCCAGGTCCATCAGGGCTTCGGCAAAAGGGGCATCCCCGGTGAAGCAGTGCAGTACGCCGGGCGGCGGCGGATTGTCCACACCATGGAAACTTTTTGCCGCTTCGGTTGCTGACGCTCCCTCACTCGCCGCACTGGAGTGCGGCGCTATAGACCTCACGTTCGCCCTGCGCCTTTCGGCTTGAGCTCTGCGCTCGGCTGTTTTCCACACCATAGAAAACTCACCCAGCATCCGGAGGGTATCTTCGTCGGCATAGCGGCTGTGTACTATCACCGGCAATCGGTGGGCGCCCGCAAATTCCAGCATCTGCCCGAACAGCTCCTGCTGTTCCGCAGCGGTTTCGGCGGAATAATAGTAATCGAGACCGATCTCTCCCACGGCCACCACACAGGGTTCCTCCGCGAGGGCGGCCAGGCGCTCGGGACTTCGGGGATTTTCGAGCTGATCTCGATCATAGCCCACTGCGGCGGTCAGGACCCCGGGGTATTCCTTTGCCAGGCGAACGACGAGATCATTCGAGGCCTCCGAGCTTCCTACCGCGCACATCCTCGTGACGCCGGCAGCGGCCGCTCGCGATAAAATGTCCGGAACCGTCCCGTCCTTATCGAACGAATCAAAATGCGAATGCGTATCGAAGAACATGACTCAGTCGACTTGTTTGAAATGGCGACGCGAGGTGTCCCATCCGGTCCACTTCTCGAAGAGTGCCATCCAGCGGTTTTTCCGTTCCCGGCGCGTCAGCGTGTGCTGTGGACTTGCCCGAAAGAGCCCCTCGGCGGGAGGTAGCCATTCCTGGATCACCGCAGGATGGGTGCCGATGAAGGGTTGCAGCACCTGCGAATCAATTTCCTCATAGGCCACTTTGGGAAATGGCTTGTCACTCCAGTGATGGATGGTGCCCTGCCACTTCTCGTTGAACTTCTCCTCGGGGCGTACCCAGCCATAATGATAAATCGTGGCATCGGCAAAAGCCGCACGGGGATACCGCATGCGCTTGTAGCTGGTCACCACGGAGAAGAAAAGGCCTTTGGGTCCCCAAATGGGGATATTGTTCCGGACGGCCCGGACCTCACGGCGGTACCAGGCGGGTGAAGACGCCACCGTGTTCTGATTGCCGTAGAAATGGCGATAGCGGAAATAGAGCGCCTCGACGCCGCGATCTTCCAGATGGCGTTCCATCGAGGCCCGAATCCGCGGGAGATCCTCTTCATGGAGCACTTCATCGCCTTCGAGATACAGCGCCCAATCCCCGGTGCAATTGAACAGGGCGATCGTTTTCTGCTGACCATAAATGAAGCCCTTCACCTTCCAGCTGCCATCCAGATTTTCGTTCCAGGAAGTATGAATGATCCGGATCTTCGGGTCATCGATGGCGCGGATCATCGCCTCGGTGTCATCATCGCAGGGGCCCAAAGAAATAATAAACTCATCCACCAGTGGCAAAGCGGACCGGATCGATTCCACAAAGGGGAACTGCAGCCGGTGGGCATTTTTCAGAAAAGTGAAGGCACTGATTTTCATCCGGAAGCTTCTCCAATACTCAGGAGTTAAGGCCGCTGGTCAGATCGAACACCGCCATGAGCATACTGATAGCCACAAATCCAACGCCAACGGCGATGAACAGCATCATGACGGGTTCCAGGACGGTTGTGAACAGCTTCACGGCGCGGTCGAGCTCGTTGTCATAGCGCCGGCCGATGTGCTCGAGCGCACTGGTCAAATCCCCGGATTCTTCACCGACCGCCAGCATATCCGTCAGCAGCTGCGGGAAGATGCCGCCCTGAGCCAGCGGACGGGAAATAGAAGATCCATCCGTCACTCGGGTCTTGGCATCACGGATGGCGCGGGCAATCACGGTATTGCCCACGGTGTTCTCGACAATGGAAAGGGCCTGCAGTACCTGCACCCCATTGGTCAGCAGGGTGCCCAGGGTATGGGCAAACAGGGCAAACGCATTGGCCCGGATAATGTTGCTTACGACCGGCAGCCGCAACAGGATGCGATCCTTCCAATCAATGCCGGCCGGGGTCCTCAAGACGCGTCGCAGCCCGATGAAGGCAAAGAACAGGACAATGGCGATCGCCCAGCCGTAATGCAGCATCCCCTTGCTCATGCCGATCAGGATGCGCGTGGGCAGTGGGAGGGTTCCCCCGAGCTCCTCAAACATCGCCGAGAAACGTGGAATCACAAAAATCATCATGAACACCAGCGCCCCGAACCCTACCAGCGCCACAATCAAGGGATAGACGAGAGCCATCCCCACTTTTTCGCGGGCGGACAGCACCCGCTCAAAATGCAGCACGAGCCGTTCCAGCACGCTCGGCAACTGCCCGCTGGCCTCCCCCGCCTTAACCATGCTGACATAGAGCGAGGGAAAACTTTCAGGCCATCTGGCCAGGGCGTCGGAAAGACTCGTCCCCTGGACAATCTCATCGCGCAAATCGGTGACGATGGGATCCTGCGCGCGGCCGGTGTTGCGCAGGGCAAGCGCATGCAGCGCGGAACCCAAGGTCATGCCGGAAGACAGCAGATCGGAAAGCTCGGTGGTAAAGAGAAGGACATCACTGATCTTCATCCGCGGGCGCGAACCAAACCCCTTTTCAAAGCGGAACCATTTTTTCTTTGAAGTGGACGGGGCGGCTTTCGCCGGAGCCGCTTTTTTATCGGAGGCCTTGGGTTTCTTGGCCGCAGCCGGCGTCGATGACACCGAGGTAACCGAAATGGGAACCAGCCCGGATCGACCCAGCTGGTTCAACAGCGTACGCTTGTCCGGAGCCTCGAGAACGCCTTCACTGCGCTCCCCTGTACGACTTTTTGCGATGTAACGGAATTGGGCCATGGGCATTGTTTCCCTATGCGTTTCGACGCGTTATGCTTCATCCTCCGACGTAACCCGAATCACTTCTTCCAAGGTCGTCACCCCGGCCAGCACCTTGCGCCAGCCATCCATGCGCAGGGTGCGCATCCCGTGTGCCAACGCCTGGGTTTTGATATCGGCGGACGAGTCGCGATCCACAATCATCTGACGGATAACATCGCTGACGACCAGGATCTCATAGATGCCGGTTCGTCCGATATACCCGGAGCCGCGACACTCCTCGCAGCCGACCGGCTCACAAATTGTTCCGCTCTCCAGCTTATCCAGCGGGAAGCCCATTTTCTCCAGGAAGGGCTTGTCGAGGGTCCAGGGCTTCTTGCACGCGGGGCAGAGACGGCGAATGAGACGCTGAGCCACAAGCGCTTCCACCGAGCTGGCCACCAGGAAGGGTTCGATGCCCATATCCACAAGGCGGTTGATTCCGCCCGCGGAGTCATTGGTATGCAGGGTACTGAAAACCAGATGACCGGTCAGCGCCGCACGAATGGCGATATCCGCCGTTTCCTGATCCCGAACTTCACCGACCATAATGACATCGGGGTCCTGGCGCAGGATGTGGCGCAGACCCACCGCGAAGGTCAGTCCGATTTCCGGACGCATCTGAATCTGGTTGATGCCGGCCATCTCATATTCAATCGGGTCCTCCACCGTCAGGATCCGCTTGTCGACGGAGTTGATGGTATGTAGCCAGGCATACAGACTGGTCGACTTACCGGAACCGGTGGGCCCCGTGACCATCAGAATGCCATGGGGTTTATGAATCAGATGATTGAGCAGCTCTTCGTCATCCTTGAAGAGCCCGAGCTTATCCATGCCGAACATGCCGCTGGAACGCATCAGAAGTCGCAGGCTGACACTCTCGCCATAGACAGTGGGCATCGTGGAGACACGGACATCGATTTCTTCGCCCTTGACCCGCAGGCTGATCCGGCCGTCCTGCGGCAGCCGTTTCTCGGCAATGTCCATGCCCGCCATCACTTTGATGCGGCTGATGATGGCCGACTGAAAGCGCTTCATTTGCGGGGGAAGCGGTGTGGGATGCAGCACGCCATCAATCCGGTATCGGATCCGCAAGTCATTCTCCATCGGCTCGATATGGATATCTGTACCGCGGTCATGGTGGGCTTCCCAGATAATCTGGTTCACAAATTTCACCACGCTGGCATCCGAATCCAGATTGCTTATATCCCCGATGGCAGGCCCCAGGTCTTCGTTCAGGTCGAGGGTGTTGTCGGCCAGCAGCCGGTCGAGGGTGTCGGCACCGACCCCGTAGAATTTTTTGGTAGCCTTTTCGATATCGGCGGCTGGACTCAGCGCGAACTTCACGCGCAGGCCGGAAGCGAGACGAAGCGAGTCCACCAACCCCGGACTGAACGGTTCGCTGGTCGCGACCCGCAGGGTCCCATTCTTGATTTCAATCGGAATGACATTGTATTGGAAAACGGCTTTTGTCGGCACTTTCTCAAGAATCTCACCCGCAATAGGGCTGTCCCCCACTCGAACAAAGGGTACCTGCAGCGCCTTGGCAAGAGCTTCCAGAAACTCAACTTCGCGGGCATACTCTAGTTCGACGACGGTGGCGGTGAGCACGCCGTCGTTCTCTCGCTGCTTGATGGTCAGCTCTTCGATCTGCGACGGGGTAAATAGCCCCGTCGCCTCGAGAAGCGCTGCCAGTCGGTTGGATGCCGCTACGGTCATTCGATCCTATACCGGTTTCTCAGCACGGACTTCGGCGATCAGCACCACCGCGCGGTCCATAGCGGCCTGCATAGTTTCGAGTTCTGTGACCAGCTCCTGGAGGCGGGCGGTATTGGCCGTGCGCATCTGCTCCAGATAGGAGCGGCGTTCCTGCAGGGCCTCTTTCTCTTCCATCAACTGATCAACCTGCTTGTTCGACATCCCCAAGGCGCTGTCGAGCTGCTGAATCAATTCATCCGGATTCTCTTCTTCATCCGGCGCCGCGGACGAACCCGGAACCACCGGTGCATCCGGGGTTTCCTGGTCGGGAATGGGAACCTGCACTTTTCGGCCGCAGGTCGCACAGGGCACCATCAGGCCGGCTCCGGCTAATTCGATCGCCATGTTTTTCCCGCAAAAAGGGCAATCGAACAACACGTCGCCTTCGCAGATTTCTGTCATCTCCTGATCCTGTTGAGGGGTATCGCTCATGGGGTATCTCCATTGGTCTCTGAGTCGGCAGACGGCGGGGCGGCGAACATCGAAGGCTTGGCTTCTTCTTTTGATTTCGTTTTCTTCTTCGGCTTGGCCCGGGCGCCCCAGAGCGAACGGCGGGGCTTGGTTACAGCGGCCGGTTCCGGCGGGCCTTCCGGAGTGGAAACGGATTCCTCCGGAGACGGCACAGCGGACGGATCAAATTCATACGGAGCGGTCGTGGTCGGCTCCACCGGTTCCGGCAACGGGCCGGCCGGGGCCAGAACCGGCGCGGCATCCGCCGCCCCTTCTGTCTCGACCTGACTGCTCATGACGCGTTCCAGCTCGCGGGAGAACACGTTGGGATCCTGGGCATCCGGCGTGGGTTTCGGCATCGCCTGTGCCGGCTCCATCACCGCGACAGGCGGGACCACTTCCGGTACGGAGTCGGTATCCAACTGGCGATAGGCGCGGCCCGCTTTTTCGGCCCGCTTGATTTCACGCATCTTGGCGGGAGAAAACGGTGCCAGTGAACTGTCTGACCAACCGCGGTACCAATCCTCCGCTGCGACATTTGAGGCCTGATGCAGCCGCTCGGTTTCCACTCGCGCCTCTTCCGGCGTCATCAGCACATAGGGGGTGATCAAAACCAGCAGCTCGGTGCGCTTGCGGGTCTTGTCCTCGCTCCTGAAGAGCGCCCCGATGATCGGAATGCTCCCCAGAATGGGCACGCGCGTATTCAGCGCCTGGTAATCGGTCTGCACGAGGCCGCCCAGCACGATCGTGGAGCGGCTCGGAACAGAAATGGACGCGGTCAGTTCACGCTTATTGATGGAGGTCATGGTGCCGCTGGTCCCGACATCCACCGGCTCACCCAGCGTATCGGCCGTCTGCGTGATCTCCAGTGTCACATATCGTGAAGGATTGATTCGCGGCTTCACGGTCAGATTGATGCCCACATCCTTGTACTCGAAATTCGAATTGAAGGTGCCCCCGCTCTCCGTATCACTGGTCCGGATGGGAATCTGCTGCCCACTCATGATGCTGGCCTCGGTATTGTCGGTCGTCAGAATGACCGGCGTGGCCAGCACACGGCCTTCACCGGACGAAGCCACCATATCCAGTAGCATATCCATGTTCAGGTTGGCAAAGGAGAAGAAATAACTCAGACCCGAGCTGCCGCCCAGCGCGCGGGTCACCGTATCGCCGGCTACCTCGGAGAAGTTGTTCGCCCCGAAGTTGCCGCCCCAGGACGCTACCGGCGAGCGCACGCTGACACCGCCGTTGGCGCCCGCGGAACTCTGGCTGTAGGCCGTCATCGACTTCTGCAGCCAGCTGATACCGTAGGAGGTGTTGTTGTTGAGATTCACTTCCAGAATCACGGCTTCGATCAGGACCTGCGCCAGCATGATGTCGACCTTCTTGACGATCTCCTGCAACGCCGCGATGTCGCCTTTGGTCCCCATCAGCATCAACGCATTGGTGCGTTTGTCCGCCAGAATCTTCGTGTTGGGAGACAGCTGGCCGATTTTGCTGGCCACCGCTTCGCCGGCGACCTGGCGCACGCGGTCGGTCGCGGCGGCGCGGGCCCGCACAAAATCTTCCAGCGCCGTGGCGCGGGTATCGGTGGCGCCATCGGCGGCCGGGGTGCCGGCCGACTCGGACTCGGACTGAGCCGCACCGATGAAATCATTGAGCAGGCCGGCCATCTCCTCGGCATCGGCGAACTCGAGCGCGATGACCTGCACGATCACTTCCGGATCCACCGGACGATCGAGAACGGCCACAATCTTGTCGAAGAAGGTGAAGTTGGAGGGACGCGAGATCACGATGATGATGTTGGTGCGTTCATCCGACAGCACCTTGACCTTTCCGGTCACGATGCCGCGTTCCGCCATGGCGGCCTCGATGGCAGCGGCCGAATCGGCCGCCGGTTCGGGCGTAGCCGGCCGACGGGAGCGAATCATGTTGGAGCGCCGGCGAACGGTCGGCTGCGCCACCTGGGCGACTTCCTCTTTTTTCTCGCTTTGGCTGTCGCTGACCAGTTCGTTCAGGCGCGCGGCAATATCGGCGGCCTTGGCATGTTTGATTTCATAGACCCGCGTTTCGATCCGCAGTTCGGTGGGCTGATCCACCAGATCCAGAATTTCATAGATCCGGCGTAGGTTGGAAGAGGTCTCTGTCACAAGGATGCTGTTGATCCGGTCGAACCGCTGAGCCTTGCCAAAACCGTGCAGCATCGGCTGCACAATGTTCATCGCATCTTCCATCTCGAGATATTTCAGCGCGACCAGCTGGCTCACCAGTGCATCGCTTTGCGGAATCTCCCCCACCGGCGATTCGCTCTGGATCTGCATCCCTTCAGATGGGGCTTTATCCATCTGCACCACGCGATAGAACTGACTCCCCAGCGGGACCAGGGAGATGTTGTTCATGGTGAGCAGACTATCCATCGCCTGAATCCACTCCGCCCGGGTCAGCTTGCTCTTCGCCTGAAAGGTAAAGGACCCGTTGATGCCCGGCGCTTTGATCATGGTGCGACCGGTCAGCTTGGAGTAATCGTCGAGCAGCTGGTCCAGCGTTGCATCCTTGATGCTGGGAGTGTAGAGCTTCTCGCCGTCTTTATCGGTCGGGGATTCGACGACCACATCAAACGAACCCTCCCGGGGCGTGTCGGCCGCGGGAGCGGGCGGCGTGGTGGAAGCGGCCCGGGCGGCCCGGGCCTTCAGAATCCGGGCGCGCGCCGCCTCGCCCGGTGAGACGGCCGCCTGCCGCTGCGCCCACACAGGAGCCGGAGCCGACGCAAAGAAAAAGGTGGTAATCAACAGCCAGGTGAGGCCGCGGGTGGTTCTGGAAATGCGTGTTGGCATCATAATCGATCCATTAGGGTTGTGCCGCCTCTTCCGCCGGCTCGGGACCGGCGGGTTCAGCGGGGCTCTCGATTGCGCCGGCTTCCCGGCGATAGGCATAGTCCATCGTAAACGTTCCTTTGAGGCGATCGGGGGGGGCGCCTCGTCCGCCGGCCGGCTGGATATGGAGCTGGCGGACATCGGACACCGCGCCCAGCGACTGCTGGGCAAAGAGGAACTTCACCAGAGCAGGCAGATCCCCCTGCCAATGGCAGGTGATCGAGGTCTCATAGAGATCACCCGCCTCGCGTTCCGGAGCGGCTTCCCTCCGGGTCAGGGCCAGCCCCTGCTCCCCCGCCATCTTCTCGAGCGCCTGCAACAATTCAGCCTCCACCCGCTGGTCCGGCTGAAAAACAGGCAGACCTTCACGGAATTCCGCCAGACGCGATTCCACCATCGCCTGGCTGCCCAGCAGCTGCTCAGCACGATCAAGGCGAACCTGCAGATCCTCCCGTTCGGCACGGAAGGCGCCCCACTCCTGAAACTTCGGCTCGAGCACCAGATAGGTCAACGCCAGCAACACCACCGCCAGCGTGATGCCCAACAAGTTCTGTTCACGGGCGGCGATCTTCATGAATCGTCCTCCTCAGAACCCGGCAGCAGAATCTTGGCCCCGAATTTCGACTGGCCCCCGCTGGTCGTGATGCCCTCGGAATCCACCTCCGGAAAGTGCTTGGTTTCCTCGAGGGCTTTGATGAAGGCATAGACATTGTCGGGAAGAGCCGCCACTCCGCGAAGCGAAAGCGAGCTGCCCTTGCGATAGATGAAGGAAGTCAAATCCGCTCCCTGCGGGAGGGTTTCCGACACAATCCGCAGGCATTCCAAAGCCGAATGGGAGCGGTCGGCATACAAGGTGAAGTCCCGCACTTTGGCGCGAAGGATCCGGATTTCCTGAGCGGGGCCTTCCACAGCCTCCACTTGGGCCCTAAGACTCTCCATTTGGCCGCGTTCCACATTCAGCCAGGTCCAGAACACTCCGATCATCGCCAGCCAGACCACCAGGAACACCGTGGCCGCTCGCAATAATTTCCGGCTGCTCCGGCGGGCGGCATCCGCCTCCCGCCAGGCGTCCGGCGCCAGATCCATGGTCAACCGCTGGGTCGGCTCCGCCAGACGGCGCGCCACCCCCTCCGACACCGTCGGGAGCTGTTCCAGCGGATGGACAAAAAACGACTCCAGCGCCAGTTCCTTCTGGAGCTGGTCCGCCCAATCCGTCGGCACGTCCTTCTCGTGGAACACATGAAGCGTCGGCGGTTCCGCACCGCCCCATTCTGTTTCCAGAGAGGTCAAGGAGTAGGCCACCTCCTCCGTGCAATCCGCAAGCCATTCCGAACGCTCCTCGGCGCTTCCGACGGAAGGAGGAACCGACAGCGACTTGAACAGCAGCGGAGCACCATCGCGCGTCAGCACCATGTCCAGGCTGTCCGGCGTCAACCGAAGAAAAATCTGAGAGCCATGCGAAGGGATCCAATCGCCCTGCCGGAGACCCCACCACCAGCCCAGGGCCGCCACATCCACCACATCGGGCAGGGCGCCCGCCTCCTGGAAGGCGTTTCCGGCCGCATCCACATCGTCGCGGCGCACCACGGCCATCGTTACAAGAGAAGAGCTCTCGGAGGTCTCTATCACCTCGGCCCCGGTCGCCACGGTCTCGACGGGGAACGGAGAAAACTTATCGGTCTGGAGCTCTGCCATCCCACGAAGCTCTTCCGTGTCTGCGCTGGGCAGCAGCGCCACCCGCAAGAGCACGCGATCCGTGGGAAGCGCCACAGAAATCTTCCCCTGGAAACGCTTCAAATGCGGTTTGAGCACCGCCGCAGAAACCCCCTCGCCCTCGACAGCCGGAGGCGGAATCGGGGCGCTTCCCTGATCGGAAATCTCCCACGACTCTTTCATGCGCCGCAACACCGTCCACTCCAGACGGTTCTGCTGCACACAAACACCTGTAATCCACGAAATCGACATGCCTTGAACTTCCTAACCTTTAATAGCTCCGTATTCTATCCTTGCCGCCCCCTGCAAGCAATCGGATTCCACGCTTTTGGGGCAAAAATTCGCCCATTGCCCCCCGGTGCTCTCAGATGTCCGCCCACTGACCCAGAATTGAGAATTGAAACTCTCCTCTCCTTCACGCACACTGACTCCAGCATGTACAGATTAGTCTTTCAATCCGGACGCTATCAGGGCAAGCGCCTCATGGTCCGCCAAGCGGTCACCTTGGTGGGTCGCGATGCGGAGTGCCATCTGTGCCTGCCCGATGACGACCAGGTGGCCCCGCGCCATGCCCGGTTCGAGGAACGGGGAACCGGCGTCTTTCTCACGGGCCTCTCTTCGGATCATCCCGTCCAGTGCAATGGAACGGTGGTGGAAGAGTCTCTGCGGCTGACCCATAACGACGAAATCCGGATCGGCCAGACCTTGGTCCAGTTCCAGGATGTCATCGCCCCCCATGCCGCGGTCCGTCAAAGCCCGGGGCTTCTCCAGCCCTCGACACTCCTGATGACGGGAGCCATCCTTCTGTTGGAAATCGCCCTGCTCGTTTTTCTGGTGAACTGGCCCCATCACCTCATTCTGCCGGAAACCGAAGCGGCCGATAAGACCTTTGCCGAAAAACTCCAGGCGGAGCGCGAAGCCGAAAAAGAAGCAAAATCCAATGCGACGTCGCAGGCACAATCACCAATATCGGTGGTCAGTCTGCCCGGGTCCTTGACGGAAGCAGAACTCTCCGCCCCTGCCACCGATGCGCCTGAAGCTGCCCTCCCGAAACCGGTCGCGCCGGACGCGATCGACAATCCCCCCCTGAACCCCTCCGCCGCGGTGGCCGCCCCCGACTCTCCACCTGCCGCCGTGCTGGAAGTGCTGGAAGAGGCAAATTTCGAGGCCGCCGACACGAATACCGTGCTGGTGGAACTTCCACCCATCTCCAAGACCGACCCACGCATTGAAGATGCGCAGCGCATGCTCGCGGAGGCCAATGCCGCCGCTCAATTCTCGGACTATGCCAAAGCCAACCGCCTGCTGAATCAGATTCATCAAGCCGTCCCCGGGTTTGTGCCTGCGCATGTGGAACACGCCCGCTTGCTCGAAGCGCGGGGTGACGTGGACGGAGCCCAGCAGCGCTGGAGCCAGATCCTCGGCATCGCGGATCCCGATTCCCCCTTCTACTCGCTGGCCACCCGGGAGCGCGAGCGACTCAACCGCATCCAGGCGCTTCAAACGCAGAGTCTCCAGACGCCGCAGCCCTCTTCGCTCTCCTCCCTGCCCCGCCACATCCGCATCGAGTCCCCCCGGATCCAGAAAATGCCCGCCGATAGCGATGTGGTAGAAATGCGCGTGCTGACCGCCACGCTTAATCGTCCCTCCAAGGCCCCCATTTTCAAGGAGGCCGCCATCCAGGCCTTCATCACCTTCTATGATATCGATCCCGATGGAGAGGTTTCGCCCACCCGAGCCATCACGACCCCGTCGCCCCTTGCGCTGGGCCCGGCCTTTTCAAACCGCCAAAGCCTCCCGGTTGAAGCCACCTATGTGGTTCCCCGCGGCCTGCGCCCCCAGGAAGAACGAGAGACCGGACAACGCTCGTCCTATTACGGCTATACGATCCATGTCTTCGCAGGACAGATCCTGCAGGATGCAAAAGGCAAACCCAAAAAATTGCTGAAACTACCCATTCAGCTCCCAAGGGACAATACCCCTCCCCCCTCCTAGTCGACTACTTCCCGACAACGGCCGGCGCCCCCCCCTCACAAGCCTCTCAAAACACTGTTTCAACCGTTTTAGACCCAAAATCGGCATGATTGGGCCTCCAAACAGCCCCAAGCACCCCCAACCGGCTCAAAAATGGCAAATCGGCCTGTTTTCACAGTTTTTCACTCTGTTTCACCGCCCATCTCGGTCTCAGACTGAGTCAGGAGATTCCAAAGCGTTCTTTGAAGTTTTGGGGAGAGTTAGCCATAAATATTTGCCAAAAATCTTTAAAAACGCTGTTCGCTGGAGATTGATGGCCAAAAATGATGATTGGGGGCTATTTTTTGTCATTTTTGACCCCAAAATCGGCCGTGGAAGCCCAGGAGGAGCCTCCACCCGCAATCAAAAACGCATGAGGGGGCGGGAACGGCCTATCGCGCATCGCTGAGCCAGACCACGCGGAAGCCTTCCAGAATCTGGCGGGCCTCTTCGAGATAGAGGCCCGCAATGTCGTGGTTGTTCACCACCACAAGCAGATCATGCGACAGCACCGAGGTGTTGTACCAGTTGAAGCTTCCGTCGAGGACAATGTGCTCATCGATGACGCACTGCTTGGAGTGGATGGGCGAATAGGGAATGGAACGATCATGCACGCCATAGACCAGCGCGATGGGAATTCTGGCCCCGCGCAGCCACTCCACCGCCGGCAGCAGCTTCCGCTGCAGCTCCTCATGCATGGAGCGCTCCTTCGCGGGGCTGCCCTGCCACGCCAGATGACCGTTGAGAATCACGCGCACATAGACGCCACGGTCGCGGGCCTGAATCAGCGCATCGATCACGCTGTCGCCGTGCTCGCCACGCAGTTCGCCCAGCAGGAACAGGCACAGATGGATTGAGTGTTTCGCGCGGTGGATCTCACCCAGAATCGCATGGTGCGGACGGTAGTAGTGTCCATTCAGCATCGCACTACGGTTGAAGGTATAGAGCAGGTTGAACGGCGCGCGCGGATCGATCCCATATCGCTGGATCACCCCGCCGCGGCAGGCCTGGAAAATGTTATTCAGCAGCGCACACACACCGTGCGACCGGAAGGTCATGCCCGATTCCCAGTTGTCGCCCCAGCGGTCGAAGGTGATGTTGAACGAGCCGACAATCGCGTCTTCATCGCCGAAGGTGATAAACTTGTTGTGCATGTCGGTGGCCACCTCGGCCAGCGGGTCGCTCGTGGTACAGACCTCGCCGATCAGCTCGATGCCCGAGCGTTTCAGGGCCAGATAGTTGGCGCTGTTGGTCAGGGTCATCTTCCGCCAGTCCACAATGCACTGCACGGGCACCCCGCAGCGGTCGGCATGGATCAGGTGGCGGATAAAATCGCTGTCGTCGATGCAGTCCACGCAGACCTGGATGTGGTGCGGCCGGTGCGGTTCGGTCTGCCGCCGCCAGATCATCGCATCGATCTGATCATGAATGTAGCGCTTAGGATGATACGGATGCCACGCCTGCCCTTTCGTGAACTTCGGAACCAGATTCAGCGACTCGAAGTGGTGGTTCATGTGGTCCACATCGCGCTGGAGCTGGCCCGCATCCATTTCGTGCGTCCGGTACGGATTTGGGGTGGCCCACTGCTCGTTCACATGCCGCCGCACCTCGCCCTCGTTGCGGAACTCGTGTCCGTCCATAAAAATGTATTCGTACTGCGATGGAATCGAGCGAAACTGATGATGCACGATGTAGGAGAACTTCACGCAGGTGACGCGGCCCTGATGCATTGATTGCGGATGAATGAACAGGTCGCGCGTCATGCGCTCGTGCCGATCCCATCCGCCGCCGCAGGGATCGGTATGCACCAGGTACTGCTCAAAGGTGCCATCCTCATGGAACACCTTCAGCACCACTTTGAGATTCATCTCCGCGCCCCAATCCAGACGAAAGCGGATCCGCCCCCAGCGCAGATAGAACAGCTCGCGGAAATCATTCCGCCTGGGATAGAGCGGGCCGAGGATGGCCTCGGTCGGTGCCGCGTATTGTTCAGCGTATTCCATCAGGCTCCTTCCCTCACCGCTGCTCGAACTCGACCCAGTACGCCGTATGGTCCGAGACCCGCCCGTACCGGTCCGGCGTGAACAGCTCTTCCGCATCGATCGCCCTCAGGCGGTTTCCATTCCGCAGCCAAAGATAGTCGATCCGGCCATCTTCCGCCAACAGGGGCATGGTGTCGCCTTGCCGCTGCCGGAACACCTGCTGGAACACGGAGGAGGACCGGATTTTCAGATACTGATCCTCAAACTCCCCGGTGTCCACGATGTGGCGATAGGCCTCACTGCCCGCTGCGATATTGAAGTCGCCGCCCAGCAGCGTCGCCGTCACTTCGGGCGTGTGGTGCTGCGCCGCCCATTCCCTCAATCGGTCAAACTGCGGGAAGAAGCCGTCACTCGGCCAGCTCAGGTGCGCACTGAACAGATTGATCAGGCCGAAGTACGGGACCCGCACCTTCGCCATCACCACCTTGCGCGAATGGATGTCATAGGGATCCTGGCTGTCCGACACATAGCCGGAATCCGTGTAGACAAAGGGATAGCGGCTAAGGATGGCCACGCCCTCGCGGTACCGGTCGAAGCCGAGATGCGACCAGTCCGTGTGCAGGTGGTACGGCTTGGGCAGATGGCTGTTGATGATGCGGGCGGCATTGGACGCCCAATCCCCTTCGCCATTATTCCAGTCTTCGCCCACCTCCTGCAGACAAACCAGGTCAATTTTCTTTTCCGTGATGGCTCTTGCGATCTGCTTGAACTTCTCCTGCTGGTCCGCTTCCTGATAGGTATGCAGGTTCAAGATCATCGCGCGCAGCGTACCTCGGCACGTGGCATAGTTCTGCCCGTTCCGGTTGTCCCAGAAGACGCCGTCCCGGGTGCGGCACTCCACCGCATACTCCAACCGGTAGGCATGCTGCAACGGGATGCTTGCCGCCCAGACGCCCCACCCGTAGCGATTCGGGTTCCGCGCATTGCTTCCCGCGCTCCGGTCCCAGTGGTTGTGCCGGAAATAGGCGTGGGTGTGATGCTCCGTGACCCACCCGTCCACGCTCCAGTGAATCGTGACCGCTTCCGGTGCCAGATCCTGCCGAACCGCCACCTCAATGGGCAACGCCACCCGGCCGGGTTTCAAGATCGGATGATACTCCAGCACCTGGGTCTCCACCGGCTCGAAGACAATCACGCCGGAATCCGCGTCGGATCGATAATTCAGACCGAAGTGGCTGTCCCAGTGTTCCTCCCCCTCAAATGCCACGCGTGCGGCAAACTGGATGTTGCCAGGGATGGAGGAGTTCATCGTCAAGGGGAAAACCATCTCCGCACGCCATAGCTCGCCCCCACCGGCCGCCTTAAACCGATAGGTCGCCGGCAGCATCTGCCACACACCATCTTCGCCGCACCAATGGACCTCCACCTGCTTGCCATGGCCCAGATTCTGCACGTGCACCGCAAACGAAATCTCCTGGAACGTCCCGTTAACCGTCCTGGAAATGATATTCTTCACGGATATGAGGTGAATTGTCTGCATCAAGAGAAAGTCCTACAGTAAAGCGCTATTCCCTTCAATCCAATTCCCTCTTTTACTCGTGTTGCCTCAAATAAGCATGACACCGAAGGGGCGGTGAACGGGGGGCCGATT
>CAZGMQ010000068.1:0-16820 GCA_964526745.1 uncultured Verrucomicrobiota bacterium | reverse complement strand
GAAGATCTTATCGAGCTTTCGTGAATCTCTGTTGCGATAGCCACTGGCTGATGGCACCAATTTCACCCTCCCCAAAACAGATTTGCGGGGTTCGGGAGTCCAAACGGGCCCGTGGGAGCTCATTTCCTGGACGGGCGCGGAAAGGTAACCGCTATCGGCACAGCACGATGCGATAATGTGCCTGACCACTCCGCAATCGATCGAGGGCCTGATTGACATCCTCAAATGAGAACTTTTCGATGATAGGCTGGATGTGGTGCCGGTTGGCGAACTCGAGCATCTTGGCGATGGTTGCCGGGCTGCCCACCGGAGAGGACGATACCGATTTTTGACTCATCATCAGGGAAAACACGCTGAGATCCAGCGGTTCCACGGTGGCGCCGACAAAGTGGAGCCGTCCCCGGGGCTTCAGGGTTCCTAGATAGAGGTTCCAGTCCAGTTTCACATTCACCGTGGATAGGATAAAATCGAAGCTACCGGCGGCCGCCTGGATTTCCTTTGGATCACGCGAATTCAAGGTGTGGTTCGCTCCCATCTCCAGAGCTTCTTTCTTCTTGGCTTCACTGGAGGTGAAGGCCGTGACTTCGCAGCCCCACGCATGCAGGAACTGCAGCGCCATGTGGCCCAGCCCGCCGATACCGATCACCGCCACGCGGTCGGTCGACTTGACACCGAATTGGAGTAGCGGATTGAACACCGTGACACCGCCGCAGAAGAGGGGCCCCGCTGACTCCAGATCAACGCCTGCCGGGATGGGCACCACGCTGTTCGCTGCTGCCCGCACCTTGTCGGCAAACCCGCCATGGTGTCCGATGATGGTGCCTTGCCCCTCGGGACAGAAATTGTGGTCTCCCTCGCGGCAAGAGATGCACTCGTTGCAGAACCCGGCGTGCCAACCGAGTCCGACGATGTCGCCGACGGCCAGATGCGTGACATTCCCGCCCAGCTGGGAAATCCGTCCCACGACTTCATGACCCGGAATAATCGGGTAGGTTGTCATGCCCCATGCGTTGTCGATCATGCTCACGTCGCTATGGCAAATCCCGCAGTACTGCACATCAATCTCGACTTGGTCTGGCGCGAGCGGACCGGGATCATATTCAAACGGGACAAGGGCGGCTTTGGGTTCCAGGGCGGCATAGGCTTTAATCATGTCTAAACTCTTTCGTTGAAGGATTTGATAACGCATAAATATACCCCACTTCTTCCGGGTTGCCGGAAAATATGATTTCGCTCAGGGGGCGGGTGTGCCGTTAGCGGCCGGGCTATTGACCTGAATTCGGCTCTTCCCAGGCGGCGGCGCGGGAAACGGCCTTGTTCCATCGGGAGAGAAGGGATTTCCGCTCTTTTTCAGGCATTTGGGGGGTGAAAATCTGCCCGACGGGTCTTTCGGCAAGACGTTTCATGGTTTGCCAGCCCAGTGTCAGTGCCGCCAGTGCCGCAACACCTTGAGCTGTCGTTTCCATGCAATCCGGGCGTTCAATCCGCGTATGGAGCATGTCGGCCTGAAACTGCATCAGGAAATCATCCCCAGAGGCCCCGCCATCAGCCCGTAAGAGGGAAATCGGATCGCCGGAGTCGGCTTCCATGGCGGTGACGACATCGTGGGTCTGATAGGCAATGGATTCCTCAGCCGCGCGGATGATCTGGGTGCGGCCGGTGCCGCGGGTGAGCCCGACGAGGGCGCCGCGTGCGAACATGTCCCAGTGGGGCGCGCCCAGCCCGGCAAAGGCGGGAACCAGCACCACGCCGCCGGTATCGGGGATGGAAGCCGAAATGGGGCCGGCGTAGGAGGAGTTCTCCAGAATTTTCAACTCATCGCGTAGCCATTGCATGACGGCACCGCCCATGAAGACGCTCCCCTCGAGCGCATAGGAGGGGGATCCCGGTTGGGTCTGTGCGTTCAGGGTGGTGAGCAGTCCTTGTTTGGAGATTACGGAATCGTTCCCCGTGTTCATCAGCAGGAAGCAGCCGGTGCCGTACGTGTTCTTGGCCTGGCCGGGTTCGAAGCATCGTTGTCCGAACAAGGCGGCCTGCTGATCGCCCGCGATGCCGAGAATCGGTGGCTGATGCTCTCCGAATTCGGGAAGACAGCATGTCGCAGCTAAACCGGATGAGGGGACGACCGTCGGAAGCATGGAGGCCGGGATATCAAACAGGGCCAGTAGTTCGGCATCCCACTGCAGGGTGTGGATATTGAAGAGCATCGTGCGCGCCGCGTTGGTGTAGTCCGTGACATGCGTCCGTCCGCCGGAGAGTTTCCAGATGAGCCAGGAGTCGATCGTGCCGCACAGAAGGTCGCCCTGTACCGCGGCTTCTTTGGCCCCGTCGACCTGCTCGAGGATCCATTGGATTTTTGTGGCGGAGAAGTAGGCATCAAGCACCAGGCCGGTTTTCTCGCGGATAGGCGGGGCTTGGCCGTTGGCCTTGAGCGATGCGCAGGCATCGGCGGTGCGGCGGCATTGCCAGACAATCGCATTAGTCAGGGGGCGGCCGGTATGGCGGTCCCAGACCACCACGGTTTCGCGCTGGTTGGTGATGGCCAGAGCCGCGATCTGCTCCGGTCGGCAGGCGGCCTTCTCCAGCACTTGAAGCAAAACGGTTTTCTGGGACTGCCAGAGCCCTTCGGGGTCGTGTTCGACCCAGCCGGGCCGGGGATAGAGCTGGGGAAATTCCTGCTGTTCGACGGCCTGAACCTGCAGGTCCCGGTCGAACAGGATGGCGCGCGAGCTGGTCGTGCCCTGGTCGAGAGCGAGAATGAAAGACGGGGCTGTCATCGGAACCTCATGGAGTCAGTATGAGGCGGAGGGAGAGAAATCACAACCGGAACTTTTACGTTCCTACGGGTGTGTGCAGGCGGGTCCCATCGGCAATGGTGGCCGTTTTGTCGGTTGGATTGCGCAGATGGACATCGCCTTCGATGCGGACGTCGGCACCGAAATGGATATCGCCGTCGATCTGGAGAGAGTCGCACTGCAGGAGCGAGGGCGCACCTTGGGGAAAACGGATTTCGAAGTCGGCGATGTTCTTGTAGAACCGCGGATCGAGGCGGATGTCGGGCGGCGGCGTGAAGCGCTGAGGATGAAGCGCGACCTGATGCTCCTTGCCGAAGGTATAGAGGTCGGAGCGGATCGCGAGAAGGTCGTTGGTCGTTTTGACCGGGGCAAAACGGAAGCGGGGCACGACGAGGGCATCGGCGTTATCAAAGTTTGCGATGGCGGATCCCATGGCGGCTTCGAGCTGGACAACCGGTTTGCTGTCGGGCCGGGTGGGATCGACGGTCTTGCGGTTGACGATGAGCGGTAGCTGCGGGAGGCCGTTGCAGGCGTCGAGCATGGCGCGCAGGGCTTCGAGATTGAGCCAGAGATTGTTGGTATTGAAGAGGCGGTATTTGGTGATGTCCTGGAAGTCTTCGGTTTCGTCAGGCGGGCATTGAGCCGATTCGCGCAGGAGGAGCCGTCCGGTCTGGTTGTCGCGCCCGAGGTGGCCGCCTTTGCGGTCGCATTCGGTGCGGGTGGTGACTTCCATCAGGAAGGGGATGCGGCGGCTGGCGATGTGTCCGAGAATGCCCATGTGCAGGAGGGCGCCAAGATTGTCGGCGTTGGAGACGAAGGCATAGCGGAACCCGCGTTCGAGAAGGGAGTCGAGCAGGCCGGTGGTCTGGAGGGCATAGTAGATGTCGGCATGGCCCGGGGGGCACCATTCCAGCGCGGGATTCTCGGGCCAGTCCACGGGTGCACGGGTCTCCAGATTGAGTTTGGGGACGCGGTGCTGACAGAAGGTGAGCGGTAGACCGTCGCTATTGGCAAAGTCGGGATGCTCCCGGGTGAGGGCTTCCAGAGAGTCGGCTTCGGTGGAGAAACTGTTCATCAGTAGCAGGGGCAGGGGCGCCCGGCAGCGCCGCCGCAGAAATTCGACCTGGCGCACGATGATGTCCAGAAAACTCAACCCGTTCTTGGCCGGGATGAGCGATTTGGCGTGATCGAGCCCCATGCTGGTGCCCAGTCCGCCATTGAGCTTGATGAGAACTGTCTTGCCGATGGCGTCTTCCCCGGCGGGATCCAGATCGTTCAGCGCTTCGAATCGTGGCAGGGGTCCCAGCGGAGCGAGGTCGTTTCCCGAGAGCTCTCCGAGGTCGCCTGCGTTCCATCGCTGGATGTTCTGCAGGAAGGCGTCGATGATAAGCGCAGGGGCACCATCGGCTTCCATCCGTGCACGCACGCCAGCGTCGTTCTCTCGGGCTTTCATCGGAGCAAGGAGGCGTTATTCTGCGGAGAGCTGATTTTCAATCGCGGTTCGCAGGTGCGAGAGATGTTCGTCGAGTTGGGCGTTGAGGGTCTGCTGGACACGGGTGACTTCGGGGCCCCATTGTTTGCGCGGGAGAACCAGGATCGGATCCACCGGCAGATAAGCTGCGACGCCGGGGTGAAGCTCGGTCAGCGTATAGGTGGCGCTTCCGCCGGGGAACGAAACGGAGATTTTGTCTTCATTGACGCCCATAATCGCGGCGTTCTCACGCAGCGTTTGGCCGTCGGGTCCCGGCAGCACAGGGAAGACAATCTTCTGGCCCTGGATTCCGCGCCCGGCGCCGGCATCGCTGATGATGGGGCCGGAGGGAAGGCTGGTCTTGGCGGCGTCCACCAGTTTGCGCATATGGGAGCGAAGCAGGGTCATCCGATCGGCCGTGCTGGCTTCCAGCAGGCGGATTTTCACCGCTTCGAGTTCGGCGGCGAGATCATCGGCCTGGTCCATGGCTTCCAGCGCGGCGGCGGAGAGCGCGGAGTTGGCGGACAGCTGGGCTTCTTCGACAGCCCGATTCAGGCGGGCGATTTCCGCATCCTGCTTCATCGAGAGGGCCTGGGCTTCTTCGCTCAGGGTGAGAAACACCTGTTGCTGATCGGCGAGGTTGTCCTGCAGGGAGTTCCCCTGATGCCAGAAATAGAAGTTGGTGGCGAAGAGCAGGAGGATGATGACCAGGATGCCGCCCGCGGTTGCGGCTTTGCGGATGCGATGAGAACGGGGCAGGTCGGGGACCTGCAGGGGATTGTCGCATTCAGGACATTTGACAATGAAGCCGGATCCACCCTCATCGACTTCAAGGTTATGCCCGCATTCGGGGCAATCAAAATTAATCAGAGACATGGTCGCCATCCTTCCGTGGCAGGAACACCCTGCCCGTTCAATATATGCGTCGAGGGAACGGGCCGCAAGTAAATTGGGCGGGAGGCGGGAAATCCGTTGCACGGCGAGGAGGGGGAGGGTATTCTGCGCGGTATGAAACAACGAAAAGCCATCGTGAAGCGGAACACGCGCGAGACGCAGATCCGTATTGAACTGAATCTGGATGGAAACGGGACCTATACGATTGAGACGGGATTGCCGTTTTTCAACCACATGCTGGAGCTGTTCGCCAAACATTCGCTGTTTACGCTGAAGCTGAAGGCAACCGGCGATCTGGATGTGGACTATCATCACACCGTCGAGGATGTCGGCTTGGCGCTGGGCGATGCGCTGAATCAGGCGCTGGGCGACCGCAAGGGGATCGAGCGGTACGGCTTTAGCCTGATGCCGATGGACGAGACGCTCAGCCGTGTGGCCGTGGATCTGGGCGGCCGCCCTTATCTGGTCTTCAACATGACCAACAAGAAGAAGAAGATCCTCGATTTCGAGCTGAGTCTGCTGGGCGAGTTTCTACGGGCGTTCACGACGCAGGCGCGAATGAATCTGCACATTCAGCAGTTGTATGGCCAGGATGCGCATCATGCCTATGAATCGGTGTTCAAGGGCATGGCGCGGGCGATGAAAACAGCCTGCCGCCGGGATCCCCGGGTCAAGGGCGTTCCTTCCAGCAAGGGCGTTCTCTAAGCCGCTCCCTTCCGGAGCAGCAAGAATCAATTCATGTAGGAAAACAACTCATGATCGGTATCATCGATTACGGAATGGGAAATCTCGGGAGCGTCGCGAATGCGCTGGCGTTTCTGGAGGCGCCTGCGCGTGTCCTGAAAGAACCCGACGAGATGACGGATTGTCAGGCGCTGATTCTGCCGGGTGTGGGCGCGTTTGCCGACTGCATGGCCAATCTTCGCGAGCGGGGCTATGTGGATCCGATCCGGGCCTGGATTGAGGAAGATCGCCCGCTGCTGGGAATCTGTCTCGGGCTTCAGGTGCTGTGCACCTCGAGTGAGGAGTCGCCGGGCGTGGAGGGCTTCGGTGTGCTGTCATCGCCTGTCGTGAAGTTCAATCCGGCCCCGGAGGTCAAGGTGCCGCAGATCGGATGGAACCGCGTGCGCGAAGTGCCAGGCCGGGAGTGCCCGCTGTTCCGCGGCATCCCCGACGAATCCTATTTCTATTTTGTGCACTCGTATTATCTGCCGGGGGCGGAGGGTTGGGATGTCGGCCGCACGACGCACGGCGTGGAATACACCTCGGCGGTGTGGCGCGGTCGCGTGGCCGCCGTGCAGTTCCACCCGGAGAAAAGTCAGCAGGCCGGTCTCCGGATGCTGCAGAATTTTGTGGACTGGAGCGAGGAGTAGGCGATGAGCAAATTCACGATTTTGCCGGCCGTGGACCTGAAGGGCGGGCAGTGTGTCCGCTTGCGTCAGGGGCGCGCGGACGATGCGACGGTCTATGGAAGCGATCCTGCGGCACAGGCGCGCGAATGGGCCGCTCAGGGCGCGACGTGGCTGCATGTTGTAGATCTGGACGGTGCCTTCAAGGGGCATCCGGCCCATCTGGAGGTGATTGCCGAAATGGTGAAGGCCGCTGGCATTCCGGTGGAGTGCGGGGGAGGGCTGCGCAGCGACGCCGATCTGGATGCGCTTCTGGCTTGCGGCGTGAGCCGGGCTATCCTGGGCACGCGGGCTCTGGAGCACATCGATGAACTGGCGGTGCTGGCCACGAAATACGGCGACCGTCTGGCTGTGGGCATTGATGCGCGTGATGGCTTTGTGCAGGTGAAGGGGTGGACTGAGACATCGAAAACCACGGCAGTGGAATTGGCGCGGCGGGCGTCCTCGGCGGGCGTGAAAACAATCATTTATACGGATACGGCGACGGATGGCATGCTGCGGGGACCGAATTTCAACGGGAATGCCGAGTTATGCGATGCCGTCGGGCCGACGTGTCAGGTGATTGCGTCGGGTGGCATCACCACAGCCGAAGATATTGTGAAGCTCCGCGCGC
The DNA here is from genome assembly GCA_964526745.1 of uncultured Verrucomicrobiota bacterium. Taxonomy (GTDB): domain Bacteria; phylum Verrucomicrobiota; class Kiritimatiellia; order CAIQIC01; family Lenti-01; genus Lenti-01. Next base: position 9,638 of record CAZGMQ010000068.1, on the reverse strand, counting down.
TCGGGAAGGCGAATCTGACCGGAGCGATTGTCGGGAAGGCGCTGTATGAGAACCTGACGTCGATGTCGGAGCTTCTCGCCGCGGCGCGTGCATAGCGCTCTTCTCGCCGGCGGATTAAAACAGGTCGGCGAAGGCCAGCGCCATGAGCTGGGTCCCGGCGTCGTTGGGGTGTAGCCCATCGGGTTCCATCAAGAGGGGATCGGCAACAGGAAAGTCTCCGTCGACTGCAAATTCCTGTTCGAGATCCACGCATTTGATTCCATGAACCTGAGCGAGGCCCCGAATGTTCTCATTGAGGGCCAGGGTGCCGCCGGCAAATGCCCGGTGTCCCGCAATGGGGACCGGATAGGTGGCTAGCACGGGAACGACCTGGTTCTGTTTGCAGATCAGGACCATCTGGTCCAGTGCACTGTTGATGCCGGCCACGCCACGGCCGTGGATGACATCGTTGACTCCATACAGAATCAACATGAAGGCCGGATGGTTCTGATCGATGATGGTTTGCGTCCGCCCGATGTGATCGCCAGCCATCGTGCCGTGAATCCCCGCATTGAGCACAACTTTTTCAATCAGGATGCCTGTCCGCGAGGGGTAGGGGGCGCAGGCGCACCGGTTTCCCTGGGTGATGCTGTCACCAAAGGCTGCGACTACATTCAGATCATTGATCCCGGGATCGTTGTTCTCGATGCTTTCCTCTTCGCCGCAACCGACTAGCAGAGTGGTCAGGAACAGAACCGCAAACCAGGGGCCTTGAGGCCGGAGCCGATGCATGGGACACGCTTGCCTGGGGCCGATTAGAACAGGTCGGCAAAAGCCATGGCCATGATCTGTGTCCCGGTATCATTCGGGTGCAGCCCATCGGGCATCATCAGGGCGGAGTCGGAGTAGGCAAAGCCAAAATTGCTTTCTTCGCCGGAAGCGAATTCCTGTTCCAGATCGACGCACTTGATGCCTTCGGCCGCGGCCAGGGCGCGAATGTTCTCATTGAGTCCTTTGGTCCCGCCGGCAAAGAGGCTGTGCCCCTTGATCGGAATGGGATAGGTGGCCAGCACCGGAACCACGTTGTTCTGCCTGCAGATGTTAACGATCTGACTGAGCCCGGCGGCAACGTTCGCGATGTTGCCGCCATGGATGACATCGTTCATCCCGTAGAGAATGAACATGAAGCCGGGATGATATTGATTGATGGTCGATTGCGTGCGGCTGACACCGCTGGCAATCCGGCTGCCGCCCACTCCGGAGTTATAGACAATCTTGCCAACCAGAGCGGATGTGCGTCCGGGGTAGGGGGCGCAATTGCATTGCCCATCCCCCGTGAGGCTGTCACCAAATGCATCAATGGTGTTTACATCGTTGATGCCGGGATCATTGTTCTCCAGCGTGCTGTCCCCGCCGCCACAGCCGGCGAGTACTCCCAAAACAATGGCAACCGATACTGCTGATACCACAAGACGAATCGTACGAGTCTTCATCAATGGACCTCCCTAAAATAATCTCTATCTAGTTGGAGGGTACGAAAATGGAACCCCTTGTCCAGAGAAAAACGCTCAACTGATGGATGGCGGAATCAGAACAGATCGGCAAATGCGATGGCGACGATCTCGGTTCCGGCCGAATTGGGGTGGAGACCGTCCGACTCGTAGAGGGAGGGATCGGCGCCAAATTCGCTTTCAAGATCCACCACATAAATGCCCTCGGAACTGGCGAGGGCGCGGATGCCTTCGTTTAGGGAAAGGGTGCGCGGCCCGAAGAGCGCGTGATCGAGAATCGGTTCGGGATAGGTGGCGAGTACCGGCACGACGTTGTTCTGCTTGCAGATGGCCACCATCTGGCTCAGGGCAGAGGTAATAGAGCTCACGGCGTCGCCGTGGATGACATCGTTGACCCCATAGAGGATCATCATGTACGCAGAGGGATACTTATCAATGGCTTCCTGCGTCCGGCTGACATTCTCGATGGCGCGGCTAGCCGGTACGCCGGTGTTGTAGACGGTTTTTGCAATATGGCCTGCCAGGCGGGTCGGGTAGGGAACGCAGCTGCATTCGCTGCCCTTGGTGACACTGTCGCCGAATGCGATCACGCTGTTCAGGTCATTATTGCCTGGATTCGGGTTGCTAAGTCCGCCACCGCCACCACCGCCACAGCCTACGAGGCCAATAATCCAGAGGGTGAGAATAAGAATTTGAATGTGATTGCGGCGCATAATCAGTACTCCTTCAGAAAACCTTCCTTTGAAGATAGTCGAAGTTGTTCGGATTTCCAGCCCATAATGCCTGAAGAGAGATAAAAAGTGTGCGGGTGTCGGTCTTGGATCAAAAATCAACGGACCCCAGCCTCGCGACTTGTCAGCGCATTCGGGATAGGCTTTACTGTCGCACATGATGTATTGCGATGGATCCTGGGTGGAAGTGGACTTGAGCCGCCTGCACCAAAATGTACAAGCGATTGAAGCGTCCCTGGCCGGGGCCAGCCTGATTGCGGTGATCAAGTCCGATGCCTATGGGCATGGTCTGGAAGCCACCGCGGTCTCGCTGGGGCATTCCGGCGTGCGGCGTTTTGCCGTGGCCTATGCGGCGGAAGCGGTTGTGGTGCGGGCCGCGGTGCCGAAGGCCGATCTAATTCTGGTGCTGGGCATCGTGAGCGAAGCGGATGTGCCGGCGCTGCTGCGGGATCGTATCACTCCGGTGCTGGTGTCAGCGGAGCAGGGGCAGGCTCTTTCGAATGCCGCCGCGGCTGCGGGAGGTTGCCTGAGCGTGCATCTCAAACTGGATACGGGAATGGGGCGGCTGGGCTTTATCTGTCCGGATCACGTGCCTGAGGCTGTCGCCATGACCACATTGCCGGGGTTGGATGTGCAGGGCATCTGTACCCATTTTGCGATGGTCGAACCGGAACGGCATCCCGCGGCCGCTCAAGATCAAGTGGACCGGTTCCGTCGGGCGCTTCCGGTGATTGAAGCCGCGGCCGGGCGGCGGCTCTTCCGCCACATGTCGAGCAGCCGGGCGGCCCTGATGCTGCCGGACTGCGATCAGGATGCTGTGCGCATCGGCATTGCGCTGTATGGCTATGGCGCCGCAGAACCGGACAACCGCTTTTTCACCGTTCCGGTGCTGCAGTGGAAATCGCGCATCATGCAGGTCAAGGCGGTCCCCGCCGATTTTGCGGTGGGCTATTACCAGAGCTATCGCACGCCGGCGCCCACGGATGTGGCGGTGGTCAGCTGCGGCTATACCGATGGCTACCAGCGGCTGCTCGGGAATGCAGGTCATGTGCTGGTGGGCGGACGGCGATGTCCGGTGGTGGGCAAGGTGAGCATGAACTGGATCAGCGTGGATTTGGGGCCGGACAGCGGCGTACAAGCCGGCGACGAGGTCGTGCTGATCGGCGAGCAGGATGGGGAGCAAATCTGGGCCAACGAGCTGGCGGTTCACTGCAAAACAATCTCGTATGAAATTCTGACCGGTATTTCGCGGCAGATTGAACGACGGTATATCGGGACGCCTCTCTAAGCCTCCGTTTCCGTACCCAACGACAAAGGACCCGATGATGAAAATTCTGATTGCCTCCCGTAACGAACACAAGATTCAGGAAATCCGCGAAATCTTTGATCTGCCCGGCGTGGAATGGGTCTCGACGGCGGAGTTCCCCGAGCTGGGTGATGTCGTGGAGGATGGCGATACCTTCGAAGCCAATGCCATCAAAAAGGCGACCGAATTGGCGAAGGCCACTGGCCTGTGGGCGCTGGCCGATGACTCGGGCCTGGAAGTGACCGCGTTGGGCAATGCCCCGGGCGTCTATTCCGCCCGCTATGGCGGTGAGCCGTGCAATCATGCCAACAACAACGTGAAGCTCCTGCGTGAACTGGCCGGGAAAGATGACCGCTCGGCGCGCTTTCGTTGTGTGGCAGCGCTGAGCGATCCGTCGGGTCGCGCCGAAACGGTGTCGGGATCCTGTCCGGGGCAGATCCTGTCCGCGCTGCGGGGCACTGAGGGATTCGGCTATGATCCGCTGTTTGTGCCGGAGGGGCATGACGCTACCTTCGCCGAGATGGGAAACGAACTGAAGAACCAGATGAGTCATCGCGGCCGGGCCATGAAAACCGCTCAGGACAAATGGGGCGCTCTGATCGCATCCGACGCGCCCGGCTTCCCCTGACCGAAAGCACCCGGATCCATCCTAGAGGATTTTCATTCGCGGAGTCACTGGTGCGACAGGCGGGGAGTTGGCTTTACACAACGCCAGCGCGGATCAGTAGGGTTAGGAGGAGCAGGTTCACGCCGTTGAACAGGGAGTGCATCAGGACCGAGACCCAGAGGGATCCGGTGCGCGCGATGGCCAGGGAGAGGGCGACCGAAAACACGGCCAGCGAAACAAAGGTGCCCAGGTCGGCGTGAAGCGCCGCAAATCCGAGCGCAAGGAGCCCGATGCCGATGGTGGCTCCGAAACGGCGCACCAGCAGGGGCTGGAGAATTCCGCGGAACAGAGCTTCCTCTGACAGCGGGGCGATTACGACGGCCACCCCGATGAACGCCAGCCGCTTCCACGCGGTATCGGTCTCCATGAACATCTGAAGCGCGAGTTGCAGGTCGGGGGCAACCCCCAGGCCTCTCAGAAGAAAATGCCACGCCAAGGCCGCCATCCAGAGAATCGGAAGAATCATCAGCCAGCGGGCAACCGCCTGGCGCACGGTGGCCCACGGCGACAGGGACAAACCGAAGGGATGGGGTTTGCCGCGTGCACGCCAGGCGATCCCGCCCAGAAGCGGTCCGTGAAAGGCCAGCACATCCCAGAACAGAGAGGCGGGCAGGGGCCTGCGGATCAGCTGTGCGATGGCCACCAGGAACAGGACATGCAGCAAATCAATCCATTGCCAGGGACTGGCGGAGGCAGACTCCGCCAGGGGTGGGTGCCATGCGGGCCGGGTCATCAGGGGACGGGGGAATCAAAGGTCTCACGAATGGTATAGATCCGTTTGTCCTGCGATTCATGATAGGTGCGGATCTGTACTTCTGCCAGCAATCCCATCGACAGGAACTGCATGCAGAACGCAAACAGCATGAAGGGGGTGATGACCCAGAAGGGGCGTTTGATGAGGAATTCTCCTCCACCGAATCCGCCGAGAAGACGATCCAGCAACACCAGCAGCAGCATCAGGGCTCCGGATCCTCCAAAGAGAAAGGCAATCTTGCCGAACAGCTGCATCGGGCCGCCGGTGAAGCGTAGCAGGAATTTTACGGTCAACAGATCCAAGACCACTCGGAAGGTTCGGCCAATCCCGTATTTGGATTCACCGGCGACACGGGCACGGTGATTGACCACGATTTCTGAGATATCCCCGCCGACCCAGGAGCACAGGGCGGGAATGAAGCGGTGCATCTCACCATAGAGGCGGACATCCTGCAGGACATCACGGCGATAGGCCTTCAGTGTGCAGCCATAGTCATGGAGCTTGACGCCTGTAATATGGGAAATCAGGCCATTGGCAAGCATGGAGGGAAGGCGGCGGTTGATGAAGGCGTCCTTGCGGTCCTTGCGCCAACCGGAGACCACGGCATAGTGGTTGGTCTCCATCTCCTCCAGCAGTCGCGGGATGTCAAGCGGGTCATTCTGGAGGTCGGCATCCAGGGTGACGATGACATCCTTGGTTGCGGCATCGATGCCGGCGGACATCGCGGCGGTCTGGCCGAAATTCCGGCGGAAGCGGATCAGTTTGAAATGGGGGTACTGCTTGGCGGCCTCACAAAGGCGTTCCCAGGAGCGGTCCCGAGAGCCATCATCGACAAAGAGGACCTCATACTGACGCCCGATACCGGAGAGCGCGGTATGGACCTGCTGGGTCAGGTTGGCCACATTGGCTTCCTCATTGAAAACGGGGATCACCACGGACAGGCTAGAATGTTGTGTTGTCATGGGAAGGAGTATGGCGAATGCCTCGATGGATTTCAAGAGGGGTTTGTTTTGACAGGCGAAACGGGCGAATGTTACAAGCATAGGCTACTAAAAGCCGTTGTAGAGCGGTTCGATTTAAGGAGTATCTTATGGCGAAAGTCGTTCTCGAAAATGTGGTGAAGGTCTATCCCGGCGATGTCACGGCGGTGCATGACGCGAATCTTGAGATTCAGGACCAGGAATTCGTGGTGCTGGTCGGGCCGTCCGGCTGCGGCAAGTCCACCACGCTGCGCATGATCGCCGGCCTGGAAGATATCAGCGACGGCTCTGTCTTTATTGACGGCAAAAAGGTCAACGACATCCCGCCCAAGGACCGCGACATCGCGATGGTCTTCCAGAACTACGCGCTCTATCCCCATATGAGTGTCTACAACAACATGGCGTTCGGTTTGAAGCTGCGGAAGTATCCCAAAGCCGAAATCCACAAGCGCGTGATGGAAGCCGCGGAGATTCTGGGAATCACTGAGCTTCTCGAGCGCAAACCCAAGGCCCTTTCCGGTGGCCAGCGCCAGCGCGTCGCGGTCGGTCGAGCCATTGTGCGCAAACCCAAAGCTTTCCTGTTTGATGAGCCGCTTTCCAACCTGGATGCCAAAATGCGTGTCCAGATGCGGGCCGAAATCAGCAAGCTGCACAGCAGCCTGAAAAGCACCATGATCTATGTGACCCACGATCAGATCGAAGCCATGACCATGGGCGATCGTATTGTGGTGATGAAAGACGGCTGGATTCAGCAGGTCGATACCCCGCTGAATATCTACAACCATCCCGCGAACCAGTTTGTGGCCGGCTTCATCGGCAGCCCGCCGATGAATCTCTTCCCTGGCAAACTGGTCCGACAGGACAACGGCCTTGCTTTCGATGAAGGCCGCTTTCGCGTGGCCCTTGATCCCGCAATGGCCAATCAGTTGGCCGGTCAGGTCGATAAGAACGTCTCCATGGGTATCCGGCCTGAAAACATTGAAGACATCAGCATGAGCGCCAATGCGGATCCGGCTCATATGCTGAAGGCGACCGTGGAAGTCATCGAAATGATGGGCTCTGAAGTCTATCTCTACGCCAGCACCGGACAGAATCAGTTTACCGCCCGCGTGGATGCCAGCTGCGGCAAGCAGATTGGCGATTCCGTCGAACTGGTCCTGGATATGAGTAAGGCCCACTTCTTTGATGGCGAAACGGAGAAAGCGCTTTTGTAAGGCGCGAGGAGAGAGATTATGGCCCTGGCATTGAGTGAATTTCTTCAGACCGCGGCCGTCATGGTTGTGGCCGTTGTCGTACTGACCCTGCTGGCCCTCTTCCTGAAGGCGGAATCCGCCAGCTGGAAGAAGCCCGAGGAAGAGGCGCCCCTATGAGACTGGGCGTCAATATCGACCATGTCGCCACACTTCGTCAGGTCCGTGGAGCCCATTACCCATCGCCATTGGAAGCCGCGGCCCTGTGCGAAAAAGCTGGCGCCGACGGGATCACCATTCATCTGCGCGAAGACCGCCGTCACATTCAGGATGCGGACCTCTATGCGCTGCGCCCGATCCTGACAGTTCCCCTGAATCTCGAAATGGCCAATGTCCCCGAGATTGTCGACATCGCCGTGGCCACCCGACCCGCCGAAGTCTGCCTCGTGCCCGAACGGCGTCAGGAACTGACGACCGAAGGCGGACTCGATGCCGCGGGCCAGTTTGAGGCCTTGAAGTCTTCCATTGAGCGGATGCGCGATGCCGGCATTGAGGTCAGTTTGTTCATTGAGCCTTCCTTCCACCAGCTGGATGCCGCCGTTCGTCTCGGCGCACCCGTGGTTGAACTGCATACGGGCAAGTATTGCAATCTCTCCGGCGAAGATCGCGACCTGGAACTCCTGCGTCTGGTGGCGGCCGCCGAGCATGGCCACGAAGCGGGCCTGAAGATCAATGCGGGTCATGGACTCAACCTGGAGAATCTCCCCCCCTTTTTGAAGGCGGTGCCCCATCTGGATACCCTTAATATCGGACACAGCATCGTGGCCCGGGCCGTCCTGATCGGCATGGAGGCGGCGGTGCGCGAAATAAAGGCGCTCCTCCCCATATGAAATTTATTACTCCGGACGCCATGCGTGAGGCCGAGGGCCGTGCTATTCTCAAAAACCCCTCTCTTGCCTGCCGGATGATGGATTATGCGGGGAAGGGGCTGGCTGATGCCATCGCTTCCATTGCGAAACGGGCCGACCTCACCGATCCCGTCATCCGTCTGCTCGCCGGCCCCGGCAACAATGGCGGGGACGCCTTTGCCGCCGCGATTTGCCTCCAGGAGATGGATCTGCTTCCCGAGGTGTGGCTGACCTGTCCGCTGGACCAGTTGAAGGGGGCCGCCAAAACCTATTTCGAAGAGATGGACGCTCTGGATATTCCGTGGGAGGAAGTCGATACGGACGAAGCGTGGGATCACTTCAGCGTGGAGAGCCTGCCCCCTCCGATTCTGGTGGATGCGCTGCTGGGCACCGGGGCCAAGGGCGAACTGACCGGAAGCATCCGGCGCGGCTGTGAGTATCTTCGTGCCCATCGGGCCCACTGCCTGATTGTATCCGCCGATATCCCGACCGGCATGAACGGGGAGACCGGAGCCCTGGCCGAAGGCGCCGTCCAGGCGGATGTCACCGTCACGATGGGCCTCCCGAAAGTTGGGATGGCGACTTCCGGCGCGCTCGAATCGCTGGGTTCTCTCTGGCGGGTAGAGATCGGATTGCCCGAAGAGGCCGAGAAGGCAATCCCGGATGCCCGCCCGGATTTGCAGTGGGTGTCCGGTAAAGAGGCAAGGGGTGCCTTGCCCGACCGCCGCCGCCTGACACACAAAGGCGTGTATGGCCGTGCGCTGGTTATGGGCGGTTCCTGGCAATACCCCGGGGCCATCGTGCTGGCCGCAGAAGGGGCCGCGCGCTCCGGTGTCGGCTTGGTCCGCGTCGCTACCGTGGAGCGGGCGCTGCCCGCTGTCGTTTCCCGCGTGCCCGAAGCCATCGCCGCTGCCGATCTCGATGCCGAATTTCCTCTGGATGGCATGAAAGCCATTCTGCTGGGGCCAGGGCTGGGCCGTACTCCCGAGGCGCGTCGCCTCGTCGCCCGTCTCCTTCACGAGACGCCGTGCCCGCTCGTTCTCGATGCCGACGGCATCTCCGTGCTCGAAGGCAAACCCGAGGCAATCCAGGCCTGCGAACAGCCGGTCATTCTGACGCCGCATCCCGGCGAACTGTCGCTGCTGATCGGGAAACCGATTGCCGAGATCCAGGCCGACCGCCTATCGGCCGTGCGGGAGGCTGCCAAACGCACGGGTGCCATCGTGGTTCTCAAGGGAGCGGGCACACTGGTGGCGAAAGAAGGCCGATCCACCTGTCTCAATTTGAATGGAAATCCCGGCATGGCTTGCGGGGGCAGTGGGGATGTCCTGGCTGGCCTGCTGGTCGGTCTGCTGGCCCAGGGAATGGAGCCCTTTGCCGCCGCTCAGGCCTCCGTATGGATCCATGGCGCGGCTGGCGATGTCGCGGCCCTGCGCATGACCCAGCCCTCCATGAAGGCCGGCGATATCGCCGATGCGCTGCCCGAAGCCTTCCGCCAGCTCACCATTCGATAACGATTAGCTGCGTTTTCTTGCGGCTGATCTGAAACAGGAAAAGTTTCCATGGTATGGCGCCACCGACAAAAGTATTTTGTGTTGCAACCGATTATCAC
>CAZGMQ010000067.1:0-17243 GCA_964526745.1 uncultured Verrucomicrobiota bacterium | reverse complement strand
CAGATTCTACCTTAAATTAGTCGCTCCGTGGTCTAAGATTGGGGGTAAGCGCAGTCGCCACGATGGATGGAAACGTATTTGCCTATTGCGGCAGCTTGGAAAGTGTATTTTTCAAAGGAGATGTCCCTGTCTCCACCCATACCAATATTTTTGGAAATTCCACTCCGCTGGTCTACCGCCGCTACGGCGCCTCTGGATGGGGCGCAACGGGCGCAACGTTCGAAGACCTCCCCACCGCCATCTGGCCGGAAGTCTTGTCGATCACACCCCAGCCCTCCGGCTATGTTTTCAGCGTGGTCGCCGACGAGATCCGGGACGTCACTGTGCAGAAGTGCACGAACCTTCCCGCAGGCCAATGGACAGATATGTGGGGCGAAATGATGACGGGCGCCCCAGTGGATATCACAGTTCCGATTGGAACTAACGAGTCCATGTGCCATTACCGCCTCCGTCTCGAGCCGGAATAATCGCCCCCCCTGCCCCGGTACGTTTTGCGGCGGCAAGGGGAGATGTGGTAGATTTTCCACACTATGGAATAGCCGAGTGCAGAGCCCAAGCCAAACTGGCGAAGGGTGAACGCGAGGTCTATAGCGAAGCACAACGTGCTTCGAGCGATAGAATTGTATGAACGAAGCGACAACACATTTTCCACACCATGGACAAACGCTGACCCGCGAGGACCTGCTTGCGCTGCTCCGTGCCACCGGCGAGGAGCTGGCGGCGCTGTACGCGCGCGCCGATGCCGTGCGGAAGGAAGTCTGCGGGGATGCGGTCCCCATCCGGTCCATCATTGAGTTTTCCAATACCTGTGGGAATGAGTGCCTGTATTGCGGGCTGCGGGCCTCCAATCCTGTTCCCACCCGTTACCGGATGACGCCCGATGAGATTCTGGGCTGTGCCCGACAGGTTGTGGCGACCGGCACCGCCGGAACCATCGTGCTGCAGGCGGGGGAAACTCCCGGCTATTCCGATGACGAAACATCCAGTTTGCTCCGCCGCCTGAAGAGCGAACTGCCGGACCTGGCGATTACCCTGTCCATCGGCAACCGCCCGCGTGAGGTCTATGCCGAATGGAAAGCCGCCGGAATGGATCGCTATCTGATCCGCTTCGAAACATCCGACCCCGAACTCTTTGCCCGCATTCATCCCGACTGCACCCTGGAGGAACGACTCACCTGCCTTCGCGACCTGAAAGCTGTTGGGGTTCAGACCGGCGGCGGCTTCATGATTGGACTTCCCGGTGAGACCATTGAGACGCTCGCCGACAATATCCTGCTCTGTCGAACATTCGATTTCGACATGATCGGCATCGGCCCCTACATCCCGAATCCGGAGACGCCGATGGGCGATCAACCCAATGTCTACGCCGATGATCCGGAAATGATCTTTCGAGCCATCGCTGTGCTGCGACTGGCCAATCCGGATGCCCACATTCCGGCGACGACGGCTTTCGATGCCATCCTGCCGAACGGGCGCGATTTGGTGCTGCAGCGTGGAGCCAATGTCTTCATGCCCAATGCCACACCCGGACGCTTCCGCAAGGACTATCAGCTCTACCCTGGAAAGCCCTGCATCGACGAAGATGCCTCTGACTGCGCGTTATGTGTGAAAGCCCGCCTCCGCGCCCTTGGCCGTCCCATCGCCCCCGGCCCCGGGCACTCGCTGAAATAACTTCCACGGGATGACAATATGTCCTGAACTCCAAAGGTACTACTCCCCAGATTCACCTTGGAATTCAAGCGCAGAGACGTCATACCAATCAAAGATCATGAAAATTGACACCAAACCCGAAACCCGGCGTCTACCAGGCCAAAAAAGGCCTGAAAATGACTTAAAATGGCCTTTGGGGGGCGTTTTTGACCGATTTTTGACCTTTTTCGCCTTCCTTACCCTTCTCCTGATGCTCCTCCCGGCACAAGCCACGGAAACTGTCCGAATCATGACCTTCAACCTGCGTTATGCCTCCGCGAGCGAAGACCAGGACAGCTGGAAGCAATGGGACAGCCCGGACTACATCCCCCAGCGACGTCAGTTCGTTGCACACATCCTCACGAACCTCATGCCGGATGTGATCGGCTTCCAGGAAGGCGAAGACAGCCAGATCGACGACCTTGCCGCCATGCTCCCCGCCTTGTACGACTTCGAACTTCAGCTGCCCAGCGGCGGCCAGAGCATGGAAAACGCGGCCATCGCCTGGAACACGAACAAGCTGGAGATGCTGGACCGCGGCGTGATGTCCCTCGGTCCCAGCCCCGGCGGTGGATGGTGGAACAATCCACCAGGCACCAACTACATGCCCTATCTTTTCTTTCCGAACATGGGGCTGGGCTTTCCCCGCATCAGCCTCTGGGGCCGCTTCCGCTGGCGCGCCACCGGACAGGAGTTCCTGTTCCACACCACGCATTTCGATTTCAACAACGATCCGCAGGTCGGCAGCGCGCGGCTTATCACCGACAACACCCTCTCTCGCGCCGGACGCTCTCCCCTTTCGCCACTTGGCATCGTCGTAGGAGACTTCAACAGCACGCAGGCGAACAACGACTGGGCCCTGTTCACCGGCGCCTATACAAATGGCGGCATCACCGGCGACTTCACGGACTCCTGGCAGCAGGTGCACGGCGCCTGGACCGATTCCGGCACCATGCACGGCTATGGCGGCGGCACGCAGGCTGAATCAGTCCGGATTGATTGGATCCTCCACCGCGGCGGCTTGCTGGCGACTCAATGCGTCATTGTCACCGACTCCACTCTCTCTACCAACCAAACCACGAGCGGCGTCTCCACCCTCTACCCTTCCGACCATTATCCCGTCTTTGCCGACCTCGTCTTCCCCTCCCTGTTGCCCGATTTCGACGGCGAAGGACTGTCCGATGCGTCGGAACTGGCATTGGGCCTCACCAATCCGGCCGATGCCGACTCCGACGGCGATGGCCTGCTCGATGGCCTGGAGGACCTGAACGGGAACGGCATCGTGGATGGCGGCGAAACCGACCCCACTACTTTCAATGTCGGCGCCCAGCTTCCGACCGATATCCGGAACGCGCAGATCGACGGTATTTTGGATTATCAGGCTGAGCTCGCCGCCGAGAACAACGGCATGACCCTCCATACCCGTTTCGACGGACGATACCTGACTGTCGCCACCTGGGATGCCGGCGAAGGCCAGGACCATTTCATTTTCCTCGTCACGAATCCGACCGACGCCGTCGCCGCGCCCTGGGCCAAGGCCGGTCAAGTCGCCCGCTGGAGCGCCTATCTTGTCGATGAAAACGATAGTGACTATCAGAGCTGGTATGATGCCTCCGGCTCGCAAATCACCAACACGAGCCTAGCCCGCTCCGCCGCCTACTTCGAGAACGGCGGCCGCATCGAAGGCGTGATTGATATGGCACAGCTTTTCGGCGCCGGCTTCACCCAGCCCGTCTATCTGGCTGTCGCCCCCTACCTTTCTGCCGATGGCGGTGGCCTGCAATCCGCCTACCAGGTTCCCGCCGGCAATGGCGATGGTGATCTGTTGGGCGTGAGTGAGTTTTTCCAACTCACGCCGGGCGATATCGACAGCGACGGACTCAACGACGATTCCGACCCCGATGCCGATGGCGACGGCATGCCCGACGCCTGGGAGAAGTTTCATTTTGGCAGCACAGGCACTGCCCCCTCCGGTGACGAAGATGGCGATGGCGCATCCAATCTGGACGAGTGGCGGTCGTTCAGTGACCCGATGAATTCCAACTCCGTCTTCCGCATCGACACCGCCGTGCATTCCGCCACAGGCCTCTCCCTGAGCTGGACCGTTCCCTATGGCAAAAGCAGCACGATCTATCGCGCCAGCACGGCCAGTTTCTCCAATGGCATGACCTGGACCGCCGCGCAAACCTACGCCGCTCCCGCCACCTTCCCCGCAGGCACGAACATCTACTCCGCCGGGCTCGACGCCACCTCCCGCTACTTCCGTCTGGGCGTGGTCCCTCGCTGACAACTGGATGTGCACTCATGCCGCAGACAAGCAGAATGAATTGACTTGAGAACTGCTTCTGAGGGTGCATAATAATCCAAATCTTGCCTGCGGGTTGCACATTGAATAAGGAGAACTGACAGATGAAATTGATTCCACTTACACTGCTCTCTATCCTGCTTCTTGTCTTTATTACCGGGTGCGCGCACGTGCCGGGCGGTATTGCGGCCTCCACCCACCCCATTGAAGGTAGCTACCGGGTTCTCGGCCCCACTCATGCCTCCAGCCATGCGGTGTACCTGTTCGGGTTCATCCCGTTGAACGGGTCCAGTTCCCTGAAAGAAGCAAGAGATGAAGCCATTCGCAGTAAAGCCGCGGATGCGCTGATCGCGGTCACCGCTGAATCCTATAGCCAGTATTGGATTCTCTTCCGCAAGGAAACCATTGTCGTGGATGGCATCGCGATCCGCTTCAAATAAGCCGGATCCGGTCCACGCGACCCGCTAGTTGCTCTTAGAGCGCAAGGAGATCCTGAACATCGTCTCGAGGGTCTGCATTTCAAGGCGGGTGTCGTTATCTTCCAGCGTGGCATTGTATGGCTGCTGCTGCTTCCGTTGCAGAGCCAGTTCATCCTGTCAAAAACTCTTCTCTGTGCCTCTGTGAGAAGCCATCCGTGTCACGTGACTTGCAAAGGAGCCGGAAAAGATTCACTCTTTGACTTCGCCTATGACGACCCAAACACATCTCCCGGGAAAAGACGCGGCACTCGAAGACACCCTCGAAAATGCGCGCGCCCTGCTGAAAAAGCACGGCTTCCCCATCGAGCTGGTCTCCAGCAAGAACCCGGTGCCAAACTGCTGGTCCGTGCATCTGCATTCCACCGAATGTCCGCAAATCTATACGAACGGGAAAGGCGGCTCCCGCCTCGCCAGTGAGGCCAGCGCCATCCTGGAATTTTTCGAACGCCTCTCCACCGATCTGTTTTTCTTCGATTTCTATCTGGGGGCCAGGGACGAGATCTCTGACTTCGTGTTCTATCCCACGGAAAAATGGTTCCCCATCAACGACCCCTCCACGATACCCACCCATCATCCCGATGGAACCGAGCTGCTGAACGACACCTTGCACAGATTCTACAATCCTCAGGGAGAACTCACGCCGGCTCACTTGCTCGACAACAACATCGACCGCTCCGACCGCGGAATTGTCGCCCTTCCCTTTGAGAACCTCGACACATCTGAGACGGTCTACTTTCCGGTCAGCCTGCTGACCAACCTGTATGTTAGTAACGGCATGGCCGCCGGCAACACCCCCAGCGAATGCCGCGCGCAGGCGCTGGCCGAAATCATTGAGCGTTCCGTCAAAAATCGAATCATTGCCCAGGGCCTGTGTCTGCCCACCGTGCCCCCAGCGGTTCTGGACCGCTATCCCCGCATCCAGGAAGATATCCGGGTGCTGGAAGACCACGGCTTCACCCTTCTCGTGAAAGACGCCTCACTGGGCGGAGAATTTCCGGTTATCTGCGTGTTGCTCATCCACCCAGAGAACGGCGGATGCTATGCCGCCTTTGGCGCCAGCTGCCGGTTCGAGGTCGCCCTGGAGCGCACGGTTACGGAGCTCCTCCAAGGACGCAATCTCGACCAGCTCGATGTGTTCCAGTGTCCATCGCACGATCTGGAAGCCGTGGCGGACCCTCTCAACCTGGAAAGCCACTTCATCGATTCCAACGGGCTGCTCTCGTGGAAACTGTTCGGAGACCACCCCGACTTTGCGTTTTCCGATTGGGATTTTCAAGGGACCACCGCCGAAGAATTCGACCACCTGAAATCCATCATCAGTCGACAGGGATTCGACCTCTATGGCGCCGAATATACTCACTGCGGGATCTTCACCTGTCGCATCATCGTTCCCGGCCTGTCCGAGATCTACCCAACCGACGACCTCATCTGGAGCAACAAAAACACAGGGGCCTCTCTCCGCCCAACCCTGCTCCGATTGAACACCCTGTCGACCGGCGAACTACAAGACTTCGCCGAACATCTGGACAGCCTCGGGCTCAACGATCAGCAACCCGTTTCCGATGCCATCGGCATCCTCTTTGCAAAGGACAGTGTCTGGTACACCCTGCGCATCGGCGAACTCAAGGCCATGCTCGCCCTGGCCACCGGTGACCTCGAAGAAGCCGCCCCGTGGTGCGAATGGTGCCAGCACATCCCCTCCTTACCGATTCCCCGCCAACAGCTCTATCGCGCCATTCATGAGCTTCTTCAGTTCGAACGGACGGGAGCCAATCCCGCCGACTACGACCTCCCACTCGGGCGACTGTACGGAGAGGTCATCCTCACTGATGCCAAAGAACTTGTTTCGGGTAAACAAACCTTCCACGGCCTGACCTTTGGCGACCGCTGGGAGGACATCGCACCGCCCCACCAGACGTTACTCCGCATTCACGACCGCCTTCATCCGCTTAAAGCCGCGGTCCCTTAAGAACAGGCCGCGAGCAAACGTATCGGGAAAATTTCCGGTTAGAGCGCGAGAAGTTCCTGGACGTCGTCCCAGGAAAGATTCTGCATCTCTGAGCTAATACCATCATCGGCCAGAGTGGCATCGTAGAGCAGCTGTTTTTTGCGCTGAAGGGCCAGCACGCGCTCTTCAATGGAGTCCTGCGCAATCAGCTTCACACTGTAGACGGTCCGCTTCTGGCCGATACGATGGGCGCGATCGGTGGCCTGATTCTCGACGGCGGGATTCCACCACGGATCATAATGGATGACCATATCCGCACCGGTCAGATTCAGGCCGCTGCCACCGGCCTTCAGACTGATCAGGAAAATCGGGATATCCGAGTTCTGATTGAACTCGTGCACGATCTTCTGCCGCTCCTGGGTCGACCCATCGAGATAGCAGTAGCGCACGCCGCGCTTGTCCAATTCCGCACGCAGGATTTTCAACATCGTGACAAACTGGCTGAAGACCAGCACGCGATGCCCGGCATCCATCGCTTCGTCGAGCAGCTCGAAGAACAGGGCCATTTTGGCAGAGGGTTCTTTCGATTCCAACCCTTCGAGCTTAAGGAGGTCCAAATGACAGCAGACCTGACGCAGGCGCAACAGTGTATTAAGAATCTCGAACTTGGCTTTGTTGTAGCCCTGCTCCGCGACGAGATCGGCAATCTTCTGCCGGGACGTTTCCAGCAGCGCGGTATAGACCTTTTTCTGATCGCCACTGAGCGCACAGGTGGCGATGCGTTCGATCTTGGGAGGCAGCTCCTTGGCGACATCGCGCTTCATGCGGCGCAACAAGAACGGGCGCAGTTTCCGGCGCAGTTTCCATTGTCCAAGCTCCCCTTCGGGCCCACCGGCCATGATGGGCTGCTCTACATTCCTGCGGAAGTCGGCATGGTTTCCCATATAGCCGGGCATCAGAAAATCCATGATGCTCCACAGGTCGGAGACGCCATTCTCGATCGGCGTACCGGTGAGCACCAGCCGGTGCCGGGCACGAATGCGCTTGGCGGCCTTCGCATTCTGTGTGGAGTGGTTTTTGATGTGCTGGGCTTCGTCGAGGACCGCGGCCATGAATTCGATAGGCTCATAGAGCGCGATGTCGCGGCGCATCACGGCGTAGGACGTGATGACGACATCCAGTTTTTGCATGTCTTTCCAGCGGGAGTGGCGGTCGGCCCCGGTCATCGCGCCGACCTTGAGCCAGGGCGTGAAGCGGGCGGCTTCGTCGGCCCAGTTTTCCACCAGGCTGGTCGGACAGACGATCAGGGCCGGCTGCCGGTTCTCATCGGTGCGCTGTTCGGCCAGCATGGATATCCAGACGAGAGCCTGCAGGGTTTTCCCCAGGCCCATCTCATCTGCGAGAATCCCGCCGAAGCGGTTGCGTTCGAGAAAGCGGAGCCAGTGCACCCCGTCTTTCTGATACGGCCGGAGCTGTTTTTCAAATTCAGCGCCGAGCGGTTCGGCGTCCATCGGCTCCACGCGGTTTTTCTGGGCCGCACTCTGGATCCAGTCGGGAGGCGCTTCCACATCCACGCCATCCAGCGCCTGGAGAGCGCTGGCAGCATAGGCGGCATAGACGGGTGCCAGCCGGAAGCTGCCGGGGCGCTGCCCTTCGCCGGACGCACAGTCGCTGAAAACGCTCTGCAGCGAGCGGATGGCATCGGCATCCAGGAGAATCGTCTTGCCGTGGTGTTCCACATAGGCGTCGCCCTTGAGCAGGGCGCGCTGGATATCGGCGGAAGACAGGCCGCCCTCGGCTCCGGCATCATAGTCAAAGCGGACTTCGAACCAGCCCTCTGTACCCGCATCGGCATCGATGCTGACCACCGGGGTGGCAAAGACCGCGTCCTCCATCGTCGCGCGGATGCGGCCATCCCATTCCACGCGCCAGCCGCGTCGCTGCAGAGCCGGCACGGCGCTGCCCAGGAAATTGAGCACTTCGCGCGTGCCCACGATAGAAGTGAGGTCGCTGCCGTTGCGTCCTGAAATTCCAAACCGCTTGAGGGAGAGCAAGGCATAGTTTTCGGCCACGATATCGCGCACGGTATAGCGCAGGATATCCTCGGGGTCCGGATGGGCAAAGGACCCTCTGGCGGAGACCTGCGAAGCCGGCAGCTGGACATCGCCATACACGGCGTCCACCTGCATGGCCAGGCTGGCGGGACTGCCACGAACCATGAGGCGGAAGCGCGGCACCTCGGGTTCAAAGCTGAAGACATCCGGCTCCACCTCGGCCTCGATCTGGAGATGCTGGCCCAGCCGCGGCATTTCCTCGCGAAGAAACCGCGGCACCGCTGTCCGCGGAATGACCACCTGGCGCTTGTAGATTTCCCAGAGCGGCGGCGGAAACAGTTTCTCCAGCGGCCAGAAATGTCCGCCGCCAAATACGCTTCCGCTCCGCCCGGACACCAGATAGGTCGGGAACTCCGCCCCGCGCAGGAACGGGAGCTCGGTGTGCGCCACGAGAAGCAATTCGCCGTTCTCGTGGTCCAGATCGACACGCATCACGGTCGAAACCGGCGTATCATTCACCGTCAGCTCCACCCCGCCCTCTCCCCAGAGCGTGTCTCCCTGAAGCAGGGAGAGCACATTGAGGAAATCGGCGGTGTTCATCACGAGTTCGTCCGGCACTTCCCCTTCCGCGATTTCTTCCAGCACAAACAGAAGCGAGTCGTGCTTGTTCGAGAGCCCTAGCACGGTGTCGCGCGAAATTTCACTGAGCGGCTGCCGGGCCCCCTGCGCTTCGAGAAAAACGCGGACGGGGATTTTGCCCTGCAGGGAGCTCTCGCGCCAGCCGGTGGGCAGACCGAGTAACAGTGCGCAGTTGAGTACACCGGGCATGCCCGGCGCCTCCCGCTTGAAAAAGGCCTTGGCTTCAATCTGCCGCAGATGCTGGGCCCGGCGCTCTTCTTCCTTCAGCTTGCGTGCGCGGTCGGGATCGTTGTATCGCGCCAGTAGAGCCAGCCCCAGAGCAATGACATGCGAGCAGATAATGCCCCGCTCCACATTATCGCGGCAGGGACACAGATTTTCGCAGGAGTGGTCCGGCAGGATATTCGCCGCCGTTTTGATCGACCGGCTTCCCCAGGACAGCGTTCCCTTGATGATCGGCTCTTCATAGGTGGCATCCAGAACCAGTCCGCGCTCAAACAAGGTCTTCCCATCCCGGAAGGTGACCGTCCCTCCCCAGCCCTGCAGCATTTTATATGTAAACGGCAGTTTCACGCATTCCTTCTTGCCTGAGAACCCAGTGGTGACCAAAAGGGAGAATGTACAAGATTCTTTGCCAAAGACAATCCTCTTTCATCGGTTCACGGTTCCTCCTTCCGGGTTCCGTGCGGATCAGATGGCGAATCCAAGGCAAAAGCAGGCCGCGCGAAACGTTTTTCCTTTGAACTTCTCGCTTGCCCGCGGGGCCGCCTGCCCGTATGCTCCTGCCCCAATGTTTTCGCCCGGATCAGCCGGACCGAAACCGGATGTCAGTTTGAGGAAAGAGAGCCTGCCGATGACCATGATGATTTCGAAATTTCATAAGTTGATTCAATCCCGTATCCTTTGGGGTGTGTTTCTGATTGTAATCGTCATGTCGTTTGTCGTATGGGGGATGGTCTGGCCCGACAACTCTGAGGAAACGCAGATGGCCAACGCCGCCGGGATGCTGAATGGCGAACCGGTCAGCAGCTCCGCCTACCGCTCCGCTTATCTGAGCACCTATCTCGCCCGCGCCCTGACAGTCGGCCGGGATATCCAATCAACCCCGGAAACCGACCGGATTCTCCGCGAATTGTCCTGGCAACGCCTCGCGACCCTGCAGGAAGCCAAAAAACTGGGCGTGGTCACCACCGATCAGGAGCTGATCCGCGCCATTCAGGGCAATTTTGTCGATGACAACGGCACCTACAACCCTCAGCGCTATCAGGCCTTTCTGCAAAACATCATCGGCCCGATGGGCTTCACCGTCGCCCAGTTTGAGCAGCATATTCGCGAAGAGATCGTCACCAAGAAGCTGGCATCGCTGATTGGGCGCCAGGCCACCGTGACCCCGCTCGAAGTGGAACGCACCTTTGAGACCCTGATGGACACCTTCACGGTCGAATATGCGACGGTGAGCATGAACGAGATCGAAAAGAGCGTAAAGATTACCAAAAAGGACGCCCAGGCCGCCTATGATGCCGATCCGTCCCTCTTCACCATCCCCGAGCAGCGCAAAGTCTCGTATGCCGCTTTCACCATTGCCGACTTTGCTGATGCCACCGCAGAAATCTCCGAAGATGATGTTCTGGACTATTACGACCTGCATATCGAGGACTACACCACGGAGGCCGAAAACGAAGACGGAACCCCCCGTGAAGAAATCGCCGAAGTCGACACGGTACGCGACGAGATCATAGCCACCCTCCGCCTCGATGCCACTCTGGAACGTGTGGAAGACGCCGCTGAGGCTCTCAGCAACAATTCCATCCCGGACCGGGATGGAATCATTCCGGACTTCGCCGCCGAGGCTGCAAAAATGAAGCTGACGGTCGAAACTCTCCCCCCCTTCTCTCGCTTTGACCTGCCGCTGGAAGATGCCGGCCGGGCCTTTGCCGCGGAAACCTTCGAACGGAGCCAGAACCCGTATGACCGCGTCAGCTACCCCGTCATAGGCACCGACAAGGCCTATGTGATCTATCTCGATGAAGTCCTTGAGCCGCGAGTCCCTTCCTTTAAGGAAGCCCGCGAGCAGGCCGATGCCATGGCCAAACAACAGGCCATCGCCATGGCCATGAAAGACAAGGCCACCCAGGTGCAGGAAGCGGCGGTTGACGGTCTCGCCAAGGGTAAGACGTTCGCTAAGGCCGTTGCAGGCGAAGAGGTCCCCGTCGCCACCGAAGAGGAATTTTCGGGTCTGTCGGGCTCTTCCTCCAGCAATCTGCTGGTGCAGGCGCTGGTCCAGAATGTCGTCGGCTATAATCAGGGTGAGGTCACGGACCCGATTCTGACGCAAGACGGCCTCGTGATCGCCTATATCAAGGCCCGCACACCCGCCGATCCCGCCAGCTTCGATACCTATCAGACCGAAATTTCCACCGCGATCCGCAACCGTCGCGCCCAGGGCCTCTTCCGCGACTGGCAGGCCGGCCTGCTCTCTGCGGAGCATTTCGAAGATCTGCAACGCCCGGTCATCGACCCGGATGCCCTCGACGAAGACATGGATGATGAAGACGTGAACGTGACCGAAGAAGTCGTCGTCGAAGAACAGTCCTAACCCCTTTAGAAAACAAACCCAGGAGATCCCGATGATCGTAACGACAAAAGAACTATTCGCACATGCCTACGGCAAATATGCCATCGGCGCGTACAACATCAACAATCTCGAGCAGACCATGGGTCTGTTCCAAGGCAATGTAGACAGCAAGGCCCCCTTCATCGTCCAGTTGTCCAAGGGTGCCCGCTCCTACACGCACAAGCGCATGCTGGAAGCCCTCATGAACACCGCCAACGAAATCTTCCCGGATGCCGTCTTCGCCATCCACCTCGACCACGGCGATGAAGCCACCTGCATGGACTGCATCGAGTCCGGCTATTCCTCCGTCATGATCGACCACTCCGCCGCCCCCTTTGACGAGAACGTCGAAGTGACCAAGCGCGTTGTCGATGCCGCCCATGCCAAGGGCGTGGTCGTCGAAGCCGAACTCGGCCAGCTCAAGGGCATCGAAGAAGACATCGTCGCCGCTGAGCACGTCTACACCCAACCCGAAGAAGCCGAAGCCTTCGTCAAGTCCACCGGGTGCGACAGCCTCGCCTGCGCCATCGGCACCTCCCACGGTGCCTTCAAGTTCAAGGGCGACCAGAAGCTCCGCTTTGACATCCTGGAGAAAATCCAGAAGCTCATGCCCGGCTTCCCGCTGGTCATGCACGGTTCCTCTTCCGTCCCGCAGGACGAAGTCGCCCGCATCAATGCCGCTGGCGGCGACATCCAGGGCGCATCGGGCGTCGATGCCTCCCAGTTCCGCGATGCCGCCAAGCTCGGCGTCACCAAAATCAATATCGATACCGACGGCCGTCTGATCTGGTGTCGCGTGCACCGTGAACTCTTCCGGGACCACCCCGAGAAGTTCGACCTGCGCGATCCCGGCAAAATCTTCATGCCGGAATACGCCAAGTTCATCGCCAGCAAGAACGTGCTGCTCGGCAGCGCCGGCCAGGTCGACGACGCCCGCGAGTATATCCTCGCCAACAAGAAATAATCGTTTCCCCATCGAAAC
This sequence comes from uncultured Verrucomicrobiota bacterium, assembly GCA_964526745.1. Classification (GTDB taxonomy): domain Bacteria; phylum Verrucomicrobiota; class Kiritimatiellia; order CAIQIC01; family Lenti-01; genus Lenti-01. The sequence continues at coordinate 4,533 of CAZGMQ010000067.1, read as the reverse complement.
GAACCGGCCGGGAGCACGCTCCCGGCCTTTTTTTGTAAACAGAATGCAGGAGACAGCAGGGTTCATTCCGCTTGGCTGCGGCATGAAGAAACATGGCCATAAAGAACACATAGAACACAAAAATAGAGCAAAAATGGCCTGCAGCGATGGAAAAGAGACCTGTTTTCCTGTTTTTCATGTTTTCCTGATCAAATCCTGAAAATCCGAAGAATTTCTCACACGGAGTCACGAAGCCACAAAGAAGAGAAAAGATGACTGATTGGCCTGCGGCGCCGAAAACGAGCCCTGTTTCCCTGATCAAATCCTGAAAAATCCGAATACACATCCACCTCAGAGCCACAAAGGGAATGCATTCTTCACTTGGATATCGGATGTTGCGCTGTTGGATGTTGAGTCATTCGCCTTCCCTCGTATGCCCATCTACTCATTATTTAATCCGAACACCTACATTGTTGACCCTCCCCCAGCGAAAACCTATCCTGAGCGAACTACCAAACAACAAGAGGGATCTGTTTCAGATCAGAGGAGAACGCGACCATGAGAAAAGGATGGATGGTTTTAGGATTTGTTTTGGTCGCTGGCGCCGCCCAGGGTGCACTCAAAACCTGGGAGGGGGGAACGAGTCTCTGGAAGGATGCCAATAATTGGGCTCCTGTCGGAGTGCCTGCAACCAACGACGATGTCGTTGTCACCAATGGCGCAGCCGTTCTTCTTGACGAGGACGGCACCTGCGCCTCATTCGCAGTCAGCCGGGATGGGTTTCTGATTGTCAATGATACCGACCGCACGCTGGAAGTCATCGGCGACGGAACGGTCAACGGCAGCGGGGCGGAACTCCGCGTGAATGTGGGACGTCTGAATGTCGGTGGCTCCGTGACCCTGCTCAATGACGCCAGCCTGGTCCTGGACGCCGTCAATGCGACCGCAACGGTATACTCGCTTGATTATCGGGATGGGACCCTCGAGTGGAATGCCGGAACCCTGCGGTTCAGCAACGATCTGTATATGCAGGGCGGCCAGCCGATTTCCAATCTCACCGTGGAAGCCGACCACACGTTGGAGGTGGCTTCCCTGACGGAATTCGCAGTCGAGCTCTATCTGGGCAGCACGGGAAGCCTCACGATGAATGGCGGAAATGTCACCTGCGATTCCTTCACCAAGTTGGCCGGGAGCACCTTTGATTTGGTCGATGGCACGTTCACGATCAACGGCGAGGGGTTGGACTGGGATGAAACGACCCAGACACTGGAAGGAAATACGTTCAGCGACCGCCCCACGATGGTGCTCAACGAATTCTACCTCCCCGTCATCGCCACCATCAGCAACGGGATTCATGTCGCCTCCTCTGCCGACCGTCAGGGGCATCTGAAAGTCATCAATTACAGCAATCTCCATGCGCCCTGCACGCTGGCTGAAGGAGTCGGCTCCCTCGCCGAGGCCACGGTCAGCAACGGTGCCTCCTGGACCGCCGGCACGATGACCGTCGGCGGAGCCGGAACCGGCATCCTGAGCATCGAACAGAACTCATGGGTGCAGGGGTGCTCCAAGATTGAAGTCGGCCGGGACAGCACGGCCACCGGCATCGTGACGGTGGCCGGAGTCGGGTCGAGGTGGGATGGATACTGGCAGGCGCAGGTGGGCGGCCATGGGGTGGCGAGCGTGCTCGTCAGCAACGGCGCATCGATGCAGTTCGGCGACCAAATCGGGGACACCGAATTTGCGCGCTACAGCGGCTCGCGTGCGGACATCACCGTGACCGGCCCAGACTCGCAGTTCGGGATCCAATCGGACGCGTACAGCCACACCATCTATTTTGGCCTCAGCGGCCAGGCTTCCCTGCTCGTCAGCAACGGCGCCTCGGTGACCTGGGACGAGTTCACCGTAGTCGGCGAAACCAGCGGCAGCCGCGGCGACATCATCGTCGCGGGCAGCAACTCTTCATGGATGGTCGATAACGACTTTTGGCTGGGCTACAGGGGCACCGGCACCCTGCAGGTGCTGGACGGCGCGGTAGCCCGCACCGATTCCGCCAAACTCGGCGAATTCCCGGGCGGCGTGGGTCAGGTGACGGTCAGCGGTGCCGGCAGCGTCTGGCATGGCGGCGGCTACGCCTCCTTTGGCGAGGAATTTTCAATCGGGCTTTACGGGACAGGCGAGCTCACGGTGGAAAATGGCGGCACCGTTTACAGCAGCGGCTTCAGCGAGCTGGGTCAGTACAGCGGCAGCCGCGGAACGGTCACCGTCACCGATCCCGGTTCTCTGTGGGCGATCAGCGACGAACTGACCATCGGCTATTATGTCAGTGGCATCACGAGTCGCTTGACCGTCGCCAACGCCGGCCTGGTGACCGTCGCCAAAACGGCCACCCTCTTTGACGGAGGAACGCTGGACTTGAATGGCGGTGCCCAGGGCGCCGGCACGCTGGATGTCAAAACGCTGGATTTGTCCAATGGCGGTGACATCACCGGCGACAGCAACGGCATTCTCCGCGTCCACAGCGTCACCGTACGCCCCACCGACTGGACACTCCCGGCCAGCCTGCAGATTGGCAGCACCAGCCACAACGCATCTGCATCCTGGACCATCGGCAGCGGCGAGAGCCTGACGGTCGCTGCCGATTTCTGCATCGGCTATGACGCCGAGGCGACCCTCACCATTACCAATGACGGACAGATTACTTCCGGTTCCGGAGTCATTGGCCAGATTTACGGGGCCACCGGACAGGTCACGGTCACCGGCAGCAGCGCCTTCTGGAATATCTCCAGCAATCTGACCATTGGCGGGGAGGGCAGCGGCAGCCTGACCCTTGTCGATGGCGGCCATGTGACGGCCGACCAGATCACGATTAACAGCCACCTAACGATCAGCAACGGTCTAAATCAAGGTAGATTAACCCTCCTCGATGGCGGCAGTATAACGGCCAACCAGATAACAATCAACGGCCCGTCTGTTCTGAGTGGCAATGGTTCGATTATCGGCAATCTGACCAGCGATGGGCTCATCTCACCGGGATCCTCCCCAGGAATTTTAAGCGTGACGGGCAATGTGGAACTGCTGAGCACCTATTCTTTGCTAGAGGTCGAACTGGCCGGCACCGCCCGCGGCACTGAATATGATGCACTGGATGTCACCGGAGCCATGACTCTGGGTGGGATACTCACCGTGACGCTGGATGGATTCACCCCAGCCCTAGGCGATCGCTTCGACCTCCTGGATTTCGGATCCGCGAGCGGTACGTTCGACACAGTCGACCTGCCCGCCCTGCCCGCCGGGCAGGAATGGTACACCGATAACCTAAATGTAGACGGCTCCATTCTGGTCTCCCTACCGGCGGCTTGGCTCAGCCGGTATGGCCTCTCACCGACCAATGATCCCTTTGCCGACCCCGACGAGGACAAGTACTCCACCGCAGAGGAATATACCGCCGATACCAACCCGACCAACGGGGCGTCCTATTTCCGGGTGACGGATGTGGATGGGTATCCCGACCCCACGGTCTACTTCAACAGCTCCACCGCCCGGATGTACACCCTGTCCTTCTGCAGCAACATGCTGGTGGATACCTGGGGTGCCGTGCCCGGATCCGGTCCCCGGTCAGGAGTGGGCGGTCCGGACACCTTTGGTGACACCAACGAGCCTGTTGCCGGTCTATTTTATTACCGCCTCGGCGTCGAGCTGCCGTAAGAGCCAAAGTAAAAGATTCTCACGCAAAGCCGCAAAAAAACCGCACCCTAAATGCCCCCGGCTCCCCCGGCCCCGACCTCCCAGAGAGTCGGGACGCCCTACTCACTGCGGCTCACCCGGAGGGTTCGCCAACCCCCAAGCCGAATTCGCAACGTCGTAGGTAGAGGGCGAGGCATCCCTGCCGAGCCGGGCTGTTCGGCTCTTCAAGATCGGTTTTTCGGTCTAAAATTCACGATTTTGGTCGATTTTGACCATTTTCAGGGTATTTTTCAGCATTTTCAGCCCCCAAAACCCTGAAAACCCGAAGAATTCTCACACGAATAGATGAGTGCCGAGCCCAAGTCACGCGAATGCGGGACGAAGGGAGAACGCGACATTCTATAAAGCCACGCAAAGCGTGGCTAACTTGAGAGCAAAGCGAACGAAGTGGTAACGCACGGAGGCACAAAGAAGATAAATGATGACTGATTGGCCTGCGGTGCCGGAAAAAAGGCCTGTTTTCCTGATCTATTCTCAATTTTTGTGTTTTTTGTGATTTTTGTTGTGGAAAGAGCTGTTTTGGCGCGTTTGGGGTCACATTTTCACGAATTATCGGCTTTTCAGGCCCCAAATGGCCTCAGGGCGCGAGTGGGTGAGCATTCCGGCGCGCGGGAGAGCGCGATTTCAGTAAAATGATGGATCACTTGACTGGCTCTCGTGCGGAAGCATACCGATGGCTGTGGACCTTTTTGAAGCGAAAATGGAGTAAAATCAGACTCCAAATGGGTCGGGATTAACATTTATGACACAATTACCCCCCACGGTCTAGTGGCTAACGCAACAGAGGGTCATGCGATAAGATAGGCTCTT
>CAZGMQ010000066.1:0-18083 GCA_964526745.1 uncultured Verrucomicrobiota bacterium | reverse complement strand
AAGGGTCACGGGGTGCAACTCCCCGTGACCCCATCCGATCAAGCCACAACGGCTATAGAACATATGAAACCGCTCGAATTCGATATATATGTATCTCTATGGATGCGATTGAGTTAAGGAATGTAAAGAACTCGAGCTAATAAATAATTAATATAATCTTCATGATCTGAAATGAGCAGGCGACAAGAATGGCTGCCAATTAGAGGGTTCGAAGCGGATTGGGGGCAGGTGGGTCCTAGAATTCCAAAATCCACTCCGATCTAAAACAGCGATGTTTCTTCGAATAGAAGCGTTTTTCTGTCTGTAGGGGCAAGCAAGCGAAAAAGAAAGCTAATAAAAACGTAATACTATACTAATATAATCCTTACCGTACAATGTTTGCCGATAGATTGATGGCGGGCTACTATAAGATATAAGAAAAAGATTACTTTTCTGTTATCGGGTTCATTTTAGTAGCCAAATGCAAAACGCAAAACAAACAAAACGTTTTAGTGCCTTCGCTCTCGTCATGACCCTCGGGTTGCTCTGGGGAGCGGCGGCTGTTCATGGCCAGGTTCCGATTTCCGGAGTCATGGCCAGTTACGACAACGTCACCAACACGAGTGACGATTATTCGGTCATCGGCGGCGGCACAGGCGATTTTCCGGCCGGGACGACCTACGATGTCAAATTCGATGTGGGCAGCCAGAACAACCTGTATCTCTCCGGATTCGAGATTGCGGGGGAGAGCTTCAACTTTGTGCTGCTGGCCGATGTGATCAATCTGGAGCGGGTGGACAACTCGGTTACGACCGGCAAACTCCAGATCGTGCTCTACGAGGAGGAGTCGATCGCCGGGACCAACGTTTTTTTGAAGCCCAACTATGGGATGACAATGGAGGACTCCCTCCGCAGTCCGATTGTGAATCGCGGCGCGGACAATGTGTTCTGCAACATCGGTGACGGCAACGGAAACAACAATAATATTCAGCGCATCGACTATGTCTTTCCAGACGGATTCCCGGTGTTCAACAACATCCATCAGCGCGGGTTCCTGATTATGGACCGCGGCGGTAACGATCAGTTCAAGATCGCGGCCATCACCGGGCTGGATATCAATGGTCTTCCCTCGACCTTTATGGACCCCGTCAGCGTACTCGACAGCGACTTTGGGGATTCGGGCATTACGATCGATACCGTGGTGATGCGCGGGTATACCGAAGGCGGGGATGCGCAAAAGCCCTCTGCGAATGTGGGCGTGCAGCCGTTGACGGGTGTGTTCATCAGCTGGCAGTCGCTGGGGTTGCAAACGAATGACTACATCTATGGGTATTCGCTGGCGGCCAACGATGTGACCACCAACGGCGCGTACTGGACGCAAGTGGCCAACACAAACTATTTCCCGACCAATACCACATCGGGCAGCGCCTATGGCGGTCTGGACCTGATCAGCGGCGGCATGATGTTTTTTGAAGATCAGTTGGATGTCAAAATCGGGGACTACGTCTGGGATGACTACAATGGCAACGGTCTACAGGATATCATTGAACCGGGGCTGTCGAATGTGCTTGTCGAGGTATATGACAGCAACACCAACCTTGCGGCGGTTTCGCGCACGGACACCAACGGTTTCTGGCTGGCCGAGGGCATCGGGCCCGGCACGTTCTTTGCCAAATTCTATTTGCCGACTGGCGGCTATGAGTTCAGCCCGCAGCATGTGGGCACGAACACGGCCATCGACAGCGATGCCGATCCGCTGACCGGGCTGACGGACCTGATTACGATGGCCAGCAACGAGACCAATCTGACCATTGATGCCGGGATGCATCTGTTGCCGGGCGACCTGCGCCTGAGCAAGAGCGTGCTGCCGACGGATGTGAAGAAGGGCGACACGGTCGTCTATACCATCGGCATCACCAACGTGGGGCTTGAGGATGTGACACTGACGCAGGTGACGGATGTGCTGCCGCCGGCGGTGGCCTTTGGCAGCTATGGTGCGACGACCGGTACCTTCAGCGATGCGACCGGCATCTGGGATATCGGGGACCTGGCGGTGGGCGCGGCGGGCACGCTGACGATTACCGGCACGGTGAACAGCGGGTATGGTGGATGGACGATCACCAACACGGCGGACATTACGCGGATGAACCGCCCGGACACGAACGAGACGGACAACACGGCTTCGGCTGAATTCACCATTCAACTGGCGGATCTGGCCGTTTTGAAGTCAGTGAATCCCACGTCGACCACCGAAGGCGCTGCGGTGGACTTCACCATCGACCTGACCAACAACGGTCCGGACGATGCGACCGGCATTGAAGTCACCGACCTGCTGCCCTCTGGGCTAAGTTTTGACAGCGCAGTCCCGAGCCAGGGCTCCTATGCGAGTGGCACAGGGATTTGGACTGTGGGGGCGGTTGCCAATGGAGGGTCGGCTTCGCTGGTGATCACCGCCACGACGCTGGCGGGCAGCGGAGGCACCACCCTCACCAACACGGTAGATATTACCGCCTCGAGCCATGATGATCCCGTGCTGACCAACAACACGGCCTCGGCAGATCTGACGGTGCTGGGTGCCGACCTGGGCATCGGAAAGCGTGTGGACCCGTCGGCGGCGGCCGAGGGGCAGGCTGTGCATTATACGATTGCCGTCACCAATCTCGGGCCATCCGCAGTTACGGGGGTCGCCGCTTCCGAACCCTTGATGACGGGTGTGACCTATGTCTCCAACACCGTCAGCCAGGGTTCGTACGCCAGCGGCACCGGCGTGTGGACTGTTGGTGCGTTGGCGGTGGACGCGGTCGCCACGCTGGAACTCTGGGCCACGGTGGACCCCGGGACCGTGGGAACCACCTTGACCAATACGGCCACCATCACCGCCAGCAGTCTGCCGGATCCCAATCCGGCGAATGACACGAACTCAGCGACGCTGGAAATTAGCTCTCTGCGGCTGGACAAGACCTCGGATGTGACGGTTTCCGTCGAACCCGGCGGGACCATCACCTATACAATGATTGTTACCAACTACGGTGCGGTGACACACACGAATGTATCGCTGACGGACGGGGTGCCGGATGGAACCACCTTCGTACCCGGCAGCGTCAGCGTCACGCGCTATCCCGAGGCGCCTCCGGTTCCCACAACGGTGGTCTACGATGCTTCGACCACCTTCACGGCGCCGGCGGGTGTGACCAGTGTGACGGCCTCCGCCTGGGGCGGCGGCGGTGGTGGTGGCCGCGAGACCGGGCGCCGGGCCACAGGCGGCGGCGGCGCGGGCGGTGCATTTGCAACGGCAGTTTTGACGGTCACTCCATCTTCGACCTACACGGTGAATGTCGCCGGAGGCGGCGCGGGCGGCAGTGTGGCTGATATCAATGGGTCTCAGGGTGGGGCCAGCTGGTTTGACGCGGTCGGTGTGCTCTATGCCGAAGGCGGCGGCGGCGGTACCGGTGCGGCCCTTGACAACCAGAATGGTGCGGGGGCCACCGGATCTTCAGCGAGTTCGATCGGCGACACGGTGGTTCGCGGCGGCAACGGTGCGCAAGGCAACACCGGTGCGTCCGGCGCGGGCGGTGGCGGTGCTGGCAGCACAGGTGCGGGCGGCGATGCTTCCGTGGGTACCGGCGGTACCGGAACCAGTTTGTATGGCGGTGACGGGGCCGATGGTGTCGGGGATGACTCCGACGGCGCGGATGGTTCGACCTTTGGCGGCGGTGGCTCGGGTGGCAATGCCCGGAACCGGGATGATCACGACGGCGGCGACGGCGCGGCGGGGCGCATTACGGTGAGCTATGATATTCCTGCCGCGGGGGACGGCACCTCAGGCGATCCCCCCAATCTGGCCTCGGGCTGGGACCTGGAGGCCGGGCAGTGGCTGGAGGTGACCTTCGAGGTGGATGTGGATGATCCGCTCGCGCTGATGGCGATTACCAACATCGCTTCCGCGACCAGCGATATCCAGTCAACCCCATTGACGGATACTGTGATCGATCCGCTGATCCCGGTGGATCTCGGCGTGGGCAAGGAGGCGGATGCGGCCTGGGTCAGCGAAACGGATCCGGTCCACTTCAGCATTTCCGTCACCAATTTCAGTACGCTGATCACCGCCACCGGTGTGGCGCTGACCGATTTGCTTCCCGCGGGATTCACCTATGTGTCGAACACGGTCAGTCAGGGGTCCTATGCCAGTGGCTCCGGCATTTGGACGGTCGGCTCTCTCAGTCCATTGGCCACCGCCACGCTGGACCTCTACTCTACAGCTGCCGTCGGGTCGGGCGGACTGGTCTGGACCAATGCCGTCACGATTACCGCGCTGGATCAGACGGATATCAATCCCACAAACGATACGGCGCAGGCGGCGGTTGGAGTGGTCGGTGCGGATCTGGCCGTGATCAAGACCGTGGATAACGCCACGCCGAATGAAGGCGATTCCATTCTGTATTCGATTGTCGTGACCAACAACGGCCCGTCGGATACGACCGGTGTGACGGTCAGCGAGCCGCTGACCAATGGCGTGACCTATGTCTCGAATGCCGTCAGCCAAGGGGCCTATGCCAGCGGCACCGGCATCTGGACCGTGGGCGATCTGGATGTGGGTGATTCCGCGACCCTGTGGATTGCCGCGACCGTGGACGCGGGGACCAAGGGCGACTCTATTACGAACTGGAGCCGCATCACGGCCACGGACATGCCCGACCCGGTGGCAACGAACGATCAGGATTCGGCGGTCATCTATGTGAGTGCGCTGGTGGTCACCAAGGTTTCCGATGTCACGGGCTATGCCGTGCCGGGCAGCAACATTATCTATACGATGGTGGTAAGTAATTCAGGCGCTTCTACCCACTCCAATCTCGTGGTGACGGATCTGCTGCCCACCGGCACCGTCTACGTCGCGGATAGTCTGTCTGTCACCGGCCCCAACACAACGAGCTCAAATGTGCTCGATGAATTTAATGCGCAGGCCTATACCAACAACAACGGTTCGATGGATTGGAATGACGACTGGCAGGAGAACGATCCCTGGGGAGCCGCCGGACCGATCGGCGACTATGTTGGGGTGACAGGACCGGACGGCCAGCTCTTCCTGCATTTTGCCTATGTGGGGGACGAGATGGCCTGGCGCTCCGCCGATCTGTCGGGCTTTGACACTGCCGTCCTGCGCTATGATTGGGAAACCGAAAATCTGGATGGATCGGAAACGGTAACGGTAAGTGTCTCCACAAACGGGGCCGCTCCGTTTGTTCCGGTGGGGACCTACAACGGGACGGACAGCGGTTCGGCTGAGATTGACATCACGGCCTTTATGTCCACCAACACCACCGTCCGCCTGGAGAACGATAGCGTTAACTGGAGCGATGGCGACTACGGCTATCTGGACAATGTCGAGATGGAGGCGTCAACGACCGTCACCAATACCGTGGTGGGCGGTGGTCCCCCGACGCTGGCCACGAACCGGACGCTGAAGCCGGGTGAGTTCCTGACGCTGACCTTCGAGGTAACGGTGGACAATCCCTGCGGCGTGACCCAGATCGTCAATACGGTGTCGGCCACCAGCGATTTGACTCCGGTTCCTGTGACGGCCACGGTGGAGGACCCGGTGGCGTACACGGATCTGGCCCTGACCAAGGCAGTGGACACCCCTTTCGTGGAAGAGGGCGACACCGTGACCTACACCATCGTGGTGACGAACAAGGGGCCCATCACGGCCACCGGACTGCAGGTGACCGAGCCGCTGACCAACGGGTTGACCTATGTGTCGGATGTGCCGTCGCAGGGAACCTATGATGACGGCACCGGCCTCTGGGATATCGGGACCCTGACGGTCGGTTCGACGGTCACCCTGACCCTGACGGCCGATGTGGATGCCGGAACCGCTGGCACCTCCATCACCAATCTCTCCCGCGTGTCGGCCATGGATCAGGCCGATCCGACGCCGGGCGACAACGAAGATACCGCCGTTATCACCGTGGAAGGGGTCGATGTGGGCGTTGGAAAATCCGTGGTGCCTCTGGTCCCGGTCGAAAAAGAGCAGCTGGTCTATACGGTTTCGGTCACCAATTTCGGACCGGACACCGCCACCGGAGTGGTCGTGACGGATCTGTTGCCGTCCGGTCTGGCCTATGTGTCCGATGTGGCCTCCCAGGGTGCCTATGACGATGGCACCGGTCTGTGGGCGGTGGGTACACTAACGATGTCGCAAGTGGAGACGCTGACGATCACGGCGCTGGTGGACACCAATACGGCGGGTACCACAATCACCAATACGGCGACGCGCACCGCAACGGATCAGGTGGACACCAATGCCTTGAACGATACGGCCTCGGTGGAGGTGGATCCCGGCCAGGCGCCGCTGGATATCTTCAAATCTGTCAGCCCGACCGGAACCGTCGGTGCCGGGGACCCCCTGACGTACACGATTCTGGTGACGAATCACAGCAACCAGGCCCAGACCGGCGTGGATGTGACCGATGAGCTGCCCACGAATGTCACATATTCGGCCGGCAGCATTGCAATCACGGCCCCGGTAACGACCAATGCCACCATTCTTGACCAGTTCAATGCCCGCAACTACGGCAACAATGACGGCACGACCAACTGGAGCGCCAACTGGGTGGAAAGCGAAGGCGATGGACCGACGGCCGGCAATGTCCAGATTCTGTTCGATGCTGTCCGCGGCGCCACCTTCACCCTGCGCTTTGCCGGTCCCAGTCAGACCATGGCCCGGCAGGCCAATCTGGGCGGGAAGTCCGGTGCGACCCTGAGTTTTGTGTATCGCCGCGAGGGGCTGGAGGCGGGGGAATATGTGGCTGTCGAGGTTTCGTCTAACGGCACCGCGGGCGCGTTCACGGAAATCGGGCGTTTCAATGGAGCGGCAACCGATGCTTCTTACACGCCGTTCACCTATGACATCGGCGCATGGATTTCCACTTCAACCGCGGTTCGTTTCTTGAGCCCGGCGGGGATGGATGCCTCCGACATCCTCTGGATTGACGATGTGCAGATTGAAACCGAGCGGCGCGTGTCGGCCAGCGTACCCGGCAGTGCGCCTCCAAATCTGGTCACAAACTTGACCCTGCTCCCGGGCGAGAGTGCCACGCTGACCTTCGATGTAACCGTGAATACACCCATCCTGGTGACGCAGCTGGTCAATTCTGCTTCGGTCACGAGCGATCAGATGACAAATCCGCGGACGGATACCGCAGAGAACGCGGTGGACATCGACTGGGCCTCGGTGGGTGGCCTCCTCTGGTTCGATGTCAACGGGGACGGCATCCGCCAGCCGACCGAGACGAACCGGTTTGAAGATGTGCCGATTGCGCTGATGGACACCAACGACACCGTGGTGGCGACGCTCATGAGCGATGCGAGCGGATTGTATTTGTTCACCAATGTGGTTCCGGGTACGTACACGGTTCGCTTCGATCTGAGAACCATCAGCACGAATGTCGGCGTGGTCGTGGCGCATGCGACTACGAACGCGGCGCTATCCAGCGATGTCACCAGTGGTAATACCGGTGGATACGGCCTGACCGATGACTTCACGCTGGCTCCCAGCGAGTCGCTGACGACCATCAATCTGGGGCTCGCCCGCAAGGGATCCACGCGTGCCGAAATCGGCGAGGTGTGGGGCGAATGGAGTCAGGACGAAGGTCGCGTGGTTTGGCGTACCAGTTCGGAGTGGGGGACGGCCGGATTCTTCCTCTATCGCATCGATCCGGAAACGGGAGAAGAATCGCGCCTGAACAATCTGTTGATCCCATCGGCGTTTATGGAGGCAGGCTCGCGGTATGAATGGAGGGATCCCGCCGCCCGTGAAAGCGCGCAGGGCCGCTATCGCCTGGAAGAAGTGGAACTCGCGGGCACGGTGCTGGACCTGGGGACGCACGAGGTGACGTTTGCCGATCCGCCAGTGGAACAGAAGGTGGTTCGGTCGGATGCCATTGTGGCCCGGCTCGCGGCTCCGGCGTCGATGGCAACGGCCCGATCGATGCGGCAGTCAAACGCGCTGAAGGTCTCGTATCGAGACGAGGGACTCTATGGCGTCAGTGCTCAGGCGATAGCCAATGGCATGGGTCGTACCCTTGAGGAAATTCAGGAGTGGATGACAGAGGGTCTGCTCTCCTTCCGCACGGAAGGCCGGCCGATTCCAGTGCATTTCGATCCGGACCGTCAGCGGCTGATATTCTATGGTGAAGCCACCACCAACTGGTATACCCGAGATGCCGTGGTGATGATTACGCATGACAAGGGGCTGGCGATGAATCGCCGGGACCCGGGTTCGACCGAGGGCGAAACCGTCTTCCCTGTGGTGAGCCGTTTCGAAGAGGACCGATATCCATTTGATAGCGCGACGACGCTGCCGGAAGATTTCTACTACTGGGACTATGTGATCAGCGGGCACGCCACGCTGGGTCAGAAAGACTTCGAACTCGATTTGAGCGGGCATGTGGCGGGTGATGTGGAACTCCGCGTGCGCCTGATGGGATGGTCCAATACGGCGTATGACCCCGACCACCTGGCCGAATTCCTGTTCAATGGAACACCGGTGGGTTCGGTGACCTTTGATGGACAGGATCAGATCGTCACGCCCCTGACCATTCCTTCGGCCCTGGTGCTGAATGGCGAGAACACCCTTACGGTAAAGGGCGTCCTGCAGGCCGGCCTCACACACAGTTTTTTTGTGGTAGACCGGATTGATGCCGCGTTTGATCGCGAACTGACCCCCTTGCTGGCCGGCACATCGATCTTCCGGGCGGGCCCGGCCTCCGATGTATCGGCCGAAGCCTTTACCGAGCCGGTCGCGGTGGCACTGGCTGAGGACGGGACTCCGGTCTGGATTGCGAACGAGGCGGGCAGCCTGCCGACCAAAACGTGGGCGATCACGGTGCAGAATGAACGATTCGCCGTGGTGGATGCGGAAGCTCTCCCCATGCTGGAGGTGGAGTCCGCAGCCGATGAGGCATGGTTCATGTCGCCGGACAACCGGATTGATTATCTGGTGATCACTTCCCGCGAATTGGCGATGGCCGCACAGGAATTGGCGGATTATCGTTCCAATCAAGGGCTTCGCACGGGGGTGGCGACCTTTGAAGATATCTGCGATTTGATGACGGATGGCCTGCGCACACCTGAAGCCATTCCCGCATTGTTGGCGTATGCCCAAGCAAACTGGGCGGAAGCTCCCTGGATGGTGGTGCTGGCTGGGAACGGTCACTATGACTATTTGAATGCGATCGGGAGGGAGGTCAACCATGTGCCGCCCATGCTGCTTCAAACCCATGACGGTATTTTCGCCGCCGATGGCCTGCTGGCTGACACGGATGGCGATACGTTGCCCGATGCAGCCATTGGCCGCTTGCCGGCGCTGACTGTTGCGGATCTGGAAGAGATGATTGCGAAGATTCAGTCCTATGAAGCCGATTTTGGCCAGGACTGGCAGAATGGATTGGTGCTGGCTTCGGATACGACCGATCCTTTGGCCGGCGATTTTGCTGCGGCCAGTGAAGCGGTGGCCGCTCTGGCCTCGGCCCCGTATCGCGTGAACAAGCAGATTGATCTGAATGACACGGCGATTGCGACAGCTCGCGCCAGCCTGATGGATCAATTCAAATCGGGAGCCGGATTTATCCATTACACGGGTCATGGCGGATTGATGAACTTGAGCAGCAAGGGTCTTCTCAAAACCACGGATGTAAGTGCGATGACCAACAGCCGCCAACCCATTGTGGTGGCGTTGAGTTGCCTGGTCGGTCGATTTGAAGCTCCGGGTTTAAGCAGCATGGGTGAGCTGTTGATCCGTCAACCCGGCGGTGGCAGCGTGGCCGTGTGGGGACCTTCTGGATTGTCCCGGAACGCCCCGGCCACCGAACTGGGCGAGGCGTTCTATCGCGCCGTGTTGGAAGAGGGATCGGGAACGCTCGGCCTGGCTATTCTGCAGGCGCGTCGCCAACTGGAGGGTGATCTGTTCAGCAGCGACACGCTGGCGATCTATAATCTGCTGGGCGACCCGGCTCTGCGGATCGCCGGCAACACCGCGAGTCACCCCTCCGATGAAACCTTCGCGCAGTGGCGCTGGCAGCACTTCACTCCGGACGAACTGGCTGATCCAGAAACCAGCGGCCTCACCGATGCGAATTTCTTTGATTACGCGATGAACGGTGGACAGCCCGTCGAAGCGGAACTGCCGGAATTTGGGTATTCCATACCAGATGACCTGGGTGATGAACCTGGATTTATCCTGCGCTGGAAACGACGGATCAAGCGCGATGATATTGACTACAAGCTTGTTCTTTCGCATGACCTGGGCACCTGGGAATCCAACTCCTCCGATCTGAAGACCCTCGGGTCTGCGCCGGATCCGGATGGCGTCATGGAGACGGTTCGCACCAAGGTCAAACGCGGTGATGCCAGGCGCATCTTCGTAGGCGTGAAAGCTAAGAAGAAATAGGGTTATTTGATCTTCTATAGCCTTCAGCCTTAAGGAAATACCAACAGATCTTAATGAATAAACCGCTTCAATTTTTACAAATAGCCCTGCTGGCCTTAGCCAGTCTGGCATCCGCCGCCTGTGCCCAGAATGTGCTGCCGGAAATCCAGCCGGAGCTGCAGCATGTCACCCTTCAGCTGAAGTGGACGCACGCGTTCCAGTTTGCCGGGTACTACATGGCCAAACAGAACGGTTACTATCGCGAGGCGGGCCTGGATGTGGAAATCCGGCCCGGCGGCCCGAATGTGGATGTGATTGGGCAGGTCCTCTCCGGGGAAGCGGATTTCGGCGTGGCGACCAGTGATCTGTTGCTCGATTATGCCGCCGGCAAACCGATCAAGGTGCTCGGTGTGATTTACCAGCATTCTCCGGTGATTCTGATTATGCGCGGTGATAAGCCCTCAAGCACCATGCAGGATCTCATCGGGAAAACGATCATGATCGAGGACCATGCCGCCGATTTGTTCGCCATGTTCAAGCGGGTGGGGGTGCCTCTCGACCAGCTGAACTGTTTGAATCATACAGGGCATATTGAAGATCTGATCAACTCGGATGCCCAGGCGATCTTCGCGTATCTGGGAAACGAACCGTATCTACTGGACCAGATGGGTGTCCCGTATTTCATCCTGTCTCCCCGGACCTACGGTATTGATTTCTACGGCGATAACTTTTTTACAACTCAGGCGATGCTGGACGGAAACGAAGAAGCGGTTAATGGCTTCCGGGAAGCCAGCATTCGCGGGTGGCAGGATGCCATCGAGAATCCGGAAGCGGCGGTGGACCTGATTCTGAAAGAGTATCCAACAAAAA
Source organism: uncultured Verrucomicrobiota bacterium (assembly GCA_964526745.1). GTDB lineage: Bacteria > Verrucomicrobiota > Kiritimatiellia > CAIQIC01 > Lenti-01 > Lenti-01. The sequence continues at coordinate 6,808 of CAZGMQ010000066.1, read as the reverse complement.
TGAGCCGGGAGCATCTGCTGTATGAGGCAAGAATCACGCAGGATCTCATGACATCACTGGTGCCGCCCGGCTATATGCTGCCGGGCCGCTGGAAACACATCGCCGACACCTATATTGAAATCGGGATGTTGAAGAAGATGCCCGATCTGAAAGGGTTCATGTATCAGGCGGATCCCACGATTCTGCCGCCCTGGGCCTGGAAAGCAACGGCCGGCGGGGTTGCCATTCTGGTCCTGCTGGTTTTCCTTTCCATCTATTTCCGGACGCTCAACTACAAGTTAAGAAAAGAGATTGAGCAACGCCGACAAGTGGAAGAGCGCATTCTGACGGTGAACCGAGATCTTCAGGAGGCCAAAGTCACCGCTGAGGAGGCGAACCAGAAAAAGACATGGTTCATCGCCAATGTCAGCCATGACCTGCGCGCGCCGATCAGCTCGATCATCGGGCTGGCTAATATCTTCCGCCATCATGCCGACCGGCTGGAACTGCCGGAGGAGTTTACTCAGTTTTTGGAGCAACTGGATTCCAGTGGTGAGTTCCTGATGCTGATGTTGAACAATGTGCTGGACCTCTCCTCCTTCGAGATGGATGCCGCGATGGTGCGCCTGGAGCCGGTCCATCTGAATGAATGGTGTGACAGCATCGCCAATCTGGTCCAGCCCCTGGCCAGCGAGCGAGGAGTACAAATTGAAATCCAGAAAACGCTGTCAGAGGAGCTCATTCAGGCAGATCGCACTCGCTTGTCCCAGATTCTGCTGAACCTCATTCACAATGCGATTAAATTCTCGCCCGAAAACGGGACGGTCGGCGTAGGGGTGTCCGTTCAGTCAGGCCTTTTGCTTATGAGCGTTCGCGATCAGGGCCCTGGCATCCCGGAAGAGGAGAGGGCTCAGATCTTCCAGATATTTGAGCAGGGAGCTGAAGGCCCCTCGCACAAATCCGGGACGGGTCTGGGGCTGAGCATTGTTCAGCGGAATACACAGTTGCTGAGGGGCACAATCCGGATTGAGAAAAATGAGCCTTCCGGGGCGATATTTACCATTGAAATACCACTCAATGAGTCCATTTCGCAGGGAAAGATCATCGATTCGCAGAATAACGGTTCGACGGAAAGAAAAATTCCCTTAAGTTGATTATATGCGCATGCGAGCGATCATTATAGACGATAACAAAATCGACATGGAGAATCTCCGTATCCTTCTGCAGGGATTTGATGGGTATGAACTTATCGGTACAGCCACAACGATTGAGGACGGGTTGGCATTGGCAGAGCGGGAGCGCCCGGACTTGGTGATGCTGGATATACAAGTCGGCAAGGACAACAGCCTGGAGCACATCCGCAGCCTCGATTTCGAGCCATTGATCATTTGCACGACCCTCTATGACGCCCATGCCCTCGAGGCCTTTGAAATCGGGGCCAATGGGTATCTGATGAAACCGGTCACCCAGAAAAAACTAAGCCAGGCATTAAGCCGTCTTCCCGCGAGTGTCGACGATAAGCCGGATGATTCTGTGTTGCTGAGCACAGGCACGACGACCCGGATTGTTCGCCTGAAGGAAATCCTTCTGATTTCTGCGGATCGGGATTACACCCAGGTGCTGGATCAGGATGGGAATCAGATTCTGTGCAATCGCCGCATGCGGGACTGGGTCCAATTTCTGCCGGAGGAAACATTTGCCTCTCTCGACCGCTCCACGATCGTTCAGTGGAGAAAGATCAGCCACTTCACGCGCCATACGGAGGATCCGAAGGCAACCATCGTTTTCACAAATGGCCACCGGGCGACCATCGGTTCGACTGCGCTGACCCGGCTTCAGGCGGTGTTGGACAAGGAGACGTCCCGGTGAAGAGGGTTGTCCCAAAGAAGCCAATCGGATCTATGTGGGTGTAAAGGCTATGAGAAAAATGACGAATACCAATACGTTGAAAATAAAGGGAAAAGTGGTGCTTCGCCGGTTGGGCGAGGATTGCCTGCTTGTCCCGGTCTCAGGAATGGCCGCCCAGGAAAACTGTGTCTTCCCTGTGAATGAGACCGGCGTGTTTATCTGGGAGCGCCTGTCCGCTGGCCAACCGCTGGAGACTATCGCAGAAGCGATGGCGGAGGCCTTCGAAGTTTCATCGGAAACGGCCGCCGCCGACTGTCGATCCTTCGTGGATGAACTCATCTCACAGCAGTTGCTGGAAGAGGTGGGATCATGATCTGTCCGGCCACCGATCATGTCACACGGGAATGGACGGAAGCGGTCCGTGCCCATGCCGCGCGTGACCGGCTCCCGCTGTCTGCTTCTCTGGAGTTGACCCGGCGGTGCAATTTCCGCTGCGCGCATTGCTATCTGGGGGACCAGAGCGAGCAGCATGCGCTGGCGAAGTGGGAGCAGAGCGGTGCGGCGGTGAAACAGTCGCTGACAGAATGGGCTGAGGCGGGCTGTCTCTATCTCACCCTCACCGGCGGCGACCCCATGCTGCGACCGGATTTCGGTGAGATCTATCGCCATGCCCGCGAACTGGGGATGGTGATCACCGTTTTCTGCAACGGCACGCTCGTAACGGATGAAATCCTGACGCTCTTTCAGGAGCTGCCGCCGAGGAAGGTGGAGATCAGCATCTATGGAGCCACGGCGGCCACAACGGCCGCTGTGACCGGTGTTCCCTTTGCCCATCCCCGGGCCTGGGAAGGAATCCATAAACTGCACGCGGCCGGAATCCGGCTCGGCTTAAAAACCCTGCTGCTGACCACCAACCAGCATGAGTTCGAGGCCATGGAGAAACAGGCAGCAGAACTGGGCGTGGACTTCCGCCATGATGCCGCGCTGTTCCCTAGTCTGAGCGATGGCTCACGGGCTCCGCTGGCCTTCCGCGTGAAGCCGGAAGAGGCGGTCCGCCGTGATGTGGGCACCCCCGAGCGACAGCAGATGTGGCGCGAGAAAATCGACCGCACGGCGGTCCATCCGGAGGACGACCGTCTGTATACCTGTTCGGCGGGACTGACCGCCTTTCATTCGGATCCATTTGGGACCCTGTCGCCCTGCCTGATGGCCACGCACCACCAAGTCCTCTCTCAGAATCGCCCGTTCGGGGACATCTGGAATGGAGAGCTGACGCAGATCCGCGATCGGAAGCGCTCGAAACCGGGCGGCAGCTTCAGTGGGCAATGGCGTGGTGCCTGCACCCACTGTCCGGCGTTCAATCAACTGGAGACTGGCGACGAGGAACAGGAGTCTGAATATATGAAACAAACGACGCGCCTGCGCTATGAGGCAGTAGCGGGAGAACGGTCATGATGAATCAAAACTCTGAGCAACAATCCAACCAGGAAGAGGCGTCCGGGCGCCGCCCCTATGTCCGACCCGAACTGAAGCGGGTGGACCTGGCGCTCGCGGAAACTCTCTCCAGCGGGTGCAAACTTGCGTCCGACAGTGCCTGTGTGGGTCCGCCGCTCCAAGCATTTGATGGAGGGTCGTGAGGGACATTGGTCATCTGGAAATCGGCCCGTTGCGGATGACGCTGCGGGCTTCTTCCGTTGCGAGGGTGGAGTACCCGGATTCGGCTTACGCCGGGTTTTTCCTGCCCCCCAGTGACCTTGTGTCGCTGGAGGCGGAGTTTGGCTCTTCTGCCGCGCAAGGCGGCCTGGAGCCGTTAATCACACTTCCGGTTGAACTCGTCCGGAAGGCCTGTGCATTTCCATCCGGAGAACCGTTGTGGCGTGCGGATCGCCACTGGGCCATCTGGGAGGATGAGGCGGACCTGATTTGTTGCGTGGGAATCCATCAGCGGGAGCATGCGCGGCAGAGCTGCCGCATGGCCCGGGATGGGTCCAAGGCGGTGTTGTCGATAGATCCTGAATTGCTGGGCGAGGACCCGGACCGGTTTGTGTCACCGTTGGTCTATCCGATGGATCAGATTTTATCCTGGGGGCTGCTGTCCCGGTGCGGTGGGGTGCTTCTTCATGCGGCGGTCGCCGTTCACGAGGGGGTGGGGTGGGTGTTTGCCGGGCACAGCGGTGCCGGAAAATCCACGCTCTCCGGCCTGTGCCATGCCGCCGGTGACCGGATTTTGAATGATGACCGGGTCATGGTGTTTCAGCGGGATGGGCAATGGAAAGTGGCGGGCACACCCTGGCATGGATCGGGGCGGTTCTCTGAGGCGGCAGAAGTGCCTCTGGGTGGACTCTTTTTCTTGAAACAGGCCGACTCGGAGCGCATGGAAGACATCTCACCTTCTCAGGCCCGTCTGGAATTGTTGAATGTAGCCGCCGTTCCCTGGTTTGAAGACACCTGGTCGCAGGGTATTCTGGAAGGGCTCGAGCAGATCGTTCAAGGCGTGGACTGCCGCCGGTTCCATTTCACCAACACACCCGCGGCGGTTCAGGCGTTGAGACGGATTCAAGAGCTTGGCGGGGAGGTGGTTGCATGATCAAGCAGATGACCATGAAGCCGACGTCTCAGCGGACGAAGAACGTATCGAATCCTCCCACGGATTCGGTGAAGGGGCGTATCCAGCCGGCGGGTCTGGCGTCCATGCTTCACCCATTCGGCCACACCCAAAATATCGTGTGTAGAGATCCAGTCTCCGCCGCGGAGGGCGGCATCTCCTGTGACAAAACACTGATTTGTTTGGATTTTATTAATTATGATTCTGTGAAGTGCAATTCTACCAGTAATTCGGTACAGTATAACGGTATAACAAAGCGGTTCTTCGGACTGGAGAGGGCGGATGTGAACGAGGTCACCATCCCAGATGGTCGGGGTCATGCTGGGCCCTTTCGCGCGAAAGGTCACAGGCGTGTCCTGTCGCAGCAGTTCTTCGACGATGGTCTGATGTTCGGACATAAGCAAACGATTCCCTATTTGAAAGGGGTTGGCAAGACATGAGAAATAGAAATAGTGGATTGAAGCCATTCCAGACTGCCGCCCTTGCTGGGCTGGCCGGTTGCCTCCTGTCTGTTTCCGTACAGGCGGCCACCCAAACCGGAGAGGCCCTGATTGTGGCGCAGACCGGGCAGGCCTCTGCCCGCGTGTTTACCGGTCCGGTCCATGAGGGCCGCACCACGGTCAAGGATCTGTTTGAGGGGGCTTCACTCGGAGAGAGCAGCCGGATCATGACTGGAAAAGACGGCCGCCTCTGTTCCGTTCTGTCACCGGGCGCCATTTTGTGCGTGGCTCCGAATACGGAGCTCACAATCAAGCAGTTGCGGCATACCGCTGACGGGCTGCCTCAAAGTGAAGAGGATCTGGTCCGTCGGATTCATATCGATTTGCATAAGGGCCGCATTCGGGTACACGCCGGAACGCCCATTTCCACCACAGACATCCAGGTCAACACGCCGGATGGAATGGTTCAGGCACAGGGTGGAGGATTTGTTGTGGCGCAGGACAGCCAGAAGCGCTGGAACGTTTTGAATGGCGCCTACGAATTGTCGGTCATCCCCCGGAATGGCACCCGTGAAGAAATGGACCCTGATTCAAGTGCTCTTTTTGAGATGGAAGGAAATCAGGGCCGCCTGCAGATGGATGCATCCGGCCGCGATTCCGGGCTCGATCAGTTCGAACTGTGCAACACGTTTTTCTCTGACCTGGAGCCCTTCATCCAGCATACCCGCGAGTTCAATCGCGGCGGACTGGAGCAGTACATGGGGCTGGGCAGTTCCTTTGTCAGTCTGGATAACGGGGGAATAGTGTCGGATGTCAGTCCCATTGCTCGGCCGGACGTGGCTGAGACCATCACGCCGGCCCTGCCGCTCCGCGCCACTGGAAACGAGGGCGGCCGCTGGGATGAGCAACGAATCTGGACATGGTTTGAGAGCATCGGCACTGTGAAAGGTGTGAATTATGTCCCGCGAACGGCCGTCAATTCGGTGGAGATGTGGATGAAGAAATCCTTTGACCCCGATACGATTGATGAAGAACTGAATTGGGCTCAGGATGTTGGCTATACCTGTATTCGCGTGCAACTCCAGTTTGAAGTCTGGCGACAGGACCCGGATGGCTTTATCGACCGGGTGGATGAACTGTTGAAAATCGCGCAGCGGAACGGCCTGCGGGTCACGCTGGTTCTCTTTGACGACTTGAACATCGCCGGGCAATCCCCACAGGCGGGTCCGCAGCCGGATCCTGTCCAGGGGGTTCATAACAGCCGCTGGGTGCCTAGCCCCGCCGCAACAGCGGTCACGGACCGGACCCAATGGCCTGCCCTTGAGAAATATGTGAAGGATGTGATGGGGGAATTCCGCGGTGATTCGCGTGTCCTGTATTGGGATTTGTACAATACGGCCGGAAACAACGGCCTGAATGAAGAGACCCTTCCCTTGATGGATCAAACCTTCAACTGGGCCCGTTCTGTCAACGCCTCGCAACCGTTGGCCGTGGCTCCCTGGCGGAAGTTCAACAGTGCCATGTCCGCCCGCAAACTGGAGCGGTCCGATCTGGTGACCTTCCAGAGTTTCGACAACGTGGAAAGCATCGAGGCGCGGCTGCTGTTGCTGCAACAGTATCAGCGACCTATTATCTGCTCGGATTGGCTAATGCGTCAGGTCGGCAACGACTTCGAGCAGATCCTGCCGCTGTTTTCCATCTATCAGGTCGGCTGGTTCAATCAGGGACTGGTCAGCGGTAAGACGCAAATGAAGGTACAGCAGAAGCAATTTCGTTCCGACAAAGACCCCGACCTTTGGCAGCAGGATGTCTTGCATGAGGATGGCAACCCCTACAGTAAACAGGAAGTGGAGCTCATTCAGGGCTTCCAATATCAAGACACCCCCGTGTTGCCTCAAATAAGTATGACACCGAAGGGGCGGTGAACGAGGGGCCG
>CAZGMQ010000065.1:0-18831 GCA_964526745.1 uncultured Verrucomicrobiota bacterium | reverse complement strand
CGGTTGCAACACAAAATACTTTTGTCGGTGGCGTCATGGTATGGAAACTGTTTTCACGATTTTTCCATGGTATGGAAAAAATGTTTCCACAGTGTGGAAAAATGGAGCCAAGAGCATGGCGCAAGCCAGCGCGCGGAGGTGTGGGTCAGAGGCCGGTGGAGAGGGCGTCGAGGGTGACGGTCTCCCAGCCCGGCTGGGCGAGGCACTGTTCTAGGACGAGGGCGCAGGCAAAGGCGTCGTAGAGCGCGTCGTGCCAGGCGCGGCCGGGACAGAATTCGTTCAGCCGCGGGATCACATCCAGCGCTTCGCAGACTTCGGACAGCGAATGGCCTTCGAGATCGGGGCGGGCATGGCGGGCGAGTTTCAGGGTATCGATCCAGGGGCCGAGGGCATGCATCGGCGCGGCCTGACGGAGGAATTTCTTTTCGGTGCCGACGTTGTGGGCGACCAGCGGGCGGCCTTCGAGCCAGGGGCGCCAGGTCGGCCAGAGTTCGGCCATGGTCGGGGCGGCCGCCAGGGTATCGCGCAGGTCGGCATGGCGGCCGGGTGCATAGGGATTAAAGGGGCGGCCCGGCGCGATGCGCAGCCAGGTTTCATAAGCGGTCCCGGTAACGCGGCCCTCCTTCATCTCGACCATTCCGATCTGCCAGGGCTCTTCGGGAATCCCGCGGACCGTGCCGGTGGATTCAAAATCCAGCACGGTCAGAATAGCTTCGCGTGCGATCATGAATCGGTGGGCGCCAACGCCTCTTCCAGATCCGCCAGCACGGTTCCGAATTCCTCAAAGGCTTCGCGGAGCACGGCGGCGTCGCGCAGGTCCACGCCGGCGGCGGCGACGGCATCGAGTGGGTCGCGGCTTCCGCCGGAACGCAGCATATTGAGATAGGCCTCTACCCCCTCGCCCGCGCGAATGCGGCGGGAAAAGATGAGTGCGGCGCAGAAGCTGGTCGCATACTTATAGACATAGAAGTCATAATAGAAATGCGGGATGCGGGCCCATTCCATTCCGATGGCGGGGTTGGCCTCGATGCCGGGGCCATAGAAGGTCTTGTTGAGCTCGGCGTACTGCTCGCGCAGAAATTCAGCGGTCAGCGGTGTGCCTTCCTCTTCCCAGCGATGCAGATCGCGCTCAAACTCCGCAAACATGGCCTGACGGAAGATGGTCCCTTTGAAGGAATCGCACAGGTGGTTCAGCAGATGTGCACGGAAGGCTGGCTCCTTTTTCTTTTCGAGCAGGACATGCGTGAGGAGCAGCTCATTGACCGTCGAGGCGATCTCCGCGAGGAAGATCGGGTAGTGCGCCATGCGGTGGGGCTGGTTGTGATTGGCCAGCCAGGTGTGCATTGAATGGCCCAGCTCGTGCGCCAGCGTGAAAGCGTCGTCGAGGCGGTTGTGATGGTTCAACAGCAGATACGGCGGGCTGTCATAGCAGCCGCTGGAATAGGCGCCTGAACGCTTGCCCTTGTTTTCGGGCCAGTCGATCCAGCGGGCCTCGAACGCCTTGTGAAGCGCGACCCCATAGTCTTCGCCCAGGGGGCGACAGGCTTCCATCACCCACTCGCGGGCCTGCTCCATGGGGACCTCTTCCGAACAGGACGGGACCAGCGGCGCATACAGATCATACATATCGAGATCGGGGAGCTTCAGGATGCGTTTGCGCAGATCCAAATAGCGATGGAAGAGCGGCAGCGCGTTGTGCGTGGCTTCGATCAGGCTGTCATAGACCGCCACGGGAACTTGATCGTCAAAGAGCGCGGCTTCCAACGCGGAGGGGAAATACCTCACCTGGGCCATGAAGACATGGGATTTCACGGAGGCGGACAGAGTGGAGGCCAGTGTGTTCTCCAGTTTGCCATAGGTCGTCAGCAGCGTTTCAAACGCGGCCTTGCGAACGGAACGGTCCGGGCTCTCCAGATGGGTCCGGAAGGTTCCTTCGGTCAGTGGCAGGGACTTGCCGTCCGGGCCGGGGATGTCCGGGAACACCATGTCGGCGTTGGTCAGCAGGCTGAAGGTCTGCTCGGAGGCCGAGAGCACTTCACTGGCGCGCGCCAGCAGGGTTTCCTCTTCCATGGACAGCACATGCGGCTTGTTGCGCAGCACCTTGAGCAGAGAGCGGCGGCAGTCGGCCAGTTCGGGGGCCTCCATCCATTTCCGAAGTTCCTCTTCGGGATGGGTCAGCAGTTCGGGCGTGATCCAGGCGCATTGGGCGGCGATCTCGGCATAGCGCGCCCGGATACGAGCTTCCCTACCCTGGTTTTCTGTCTGGGCCGTGTCTTCGTCATGGCGCAGGTGGGCAAAGGTGTAGAGGCGCTCCAGCAAACGGTCGAGCGTGGTCTCCGTGGCAAACAGCCTGGCCACAGCTTCTGCGGAATTGAGCTGGCCGCACATCGCCAGCACCGGCGCGGTGACTTCATCGAGACGGGCAAAGTCGGCCTCCCACGCTTCGGATGTGTCATAGAGGGGCGCCAGATCCCAGGTCAGGGCTTCCGGCACTTCGTTTCGGGCAAGAACAGTCGTGGATTCAGTGGTTGCAGTCATGCGTCCTAAAATCCATGAAATTCCCTCACTCTTCAAGCATCTTCGGCTTTGGCATTTTCGGGGCACTCCGCTATGCTGGCGCCATGAAAAAAATCCTGAAATTCATTGGTTGGCTGATTGGGCTGATTCTTTTTCTTCTGATCACGGCCCATTTCACCCTGCGCTACGCACTCAATACGCCGAAATTCAAGGCGGCCGCAACGGGCTTTATCGAGCGTACGACCGGACGGGTGGCCACCTATGACCGGATCGACTACAGCCTGTTTCCCTTCTCGCTGGTGATCCGCGATGCCGTCCTGATGGAACAAGACGGCACCACGCCCTTTGCCTCCATCGAGGAATTCTCCGCGATCATCGATTTCCGCAACAAGGAGGTGACCTCCCTCCGGCTGGACGAACCGTCGGTCCGGATCGTGCAATATGCGGATGGCTCCTTCAATTTCTCGGATTTGATCGCGCCAGAGCCCGAGAAAACAGAGCCCGGCGAGGCCCCGGCCGAACCCACCGAGACTCCCAAACAGGCGGCCCCCGAACCGGCCGGATCCAAACCGACTCCTGTGGAACAAGCCGCGACAGAACCCTTCTCCATCAAGCGGGTCCAAATCGATAAGGCCCGGGTTGAATTTGTGCGGGTGGACGAGGAGAACAACGAAACGCCCTTCACGCTGACCGATCTGAACTTCCATCTGCTGGATTTTGCGCCGGACCTGCCGTTCCAGATGAAAGGCAATGTCACCATTGGGAAAACATCGGCCTTTGAATTCTCCCTGTCGGGACCGGCCCTGGCGGAATATGCGAAGCGGCTGGGCGAATGGCCTATCGCACTGGACGCCAAGGCCGACATCCGCAACTTTGCCGACCTGAAAGCCTTCCTTCCGGAGGGGACACTGCCTTTCCACAGCCTGACGCTGGGTCTGACCCTGACTGGAAGCCTGACTGAAGGGGTCCAGATGAAGGCCGCACTCGAAACCCCGGATGCGACCGACGCCTTCCCTGTCGCCCTGGATCTGAAGCTACAGACCGACCTGACACTTCCGGGGCCGGTGATTCAGTACCTGCTGGCCGGCGAGGCATTGCCGGAAAGCTATCAAGTCGCCTTCCCTCCGTGTGAACTGCCGCCCGGCACCCTGACCCTCACGACCCTTCCGATGGAATCGCTGCTGATTCATCATGCCAAGGCCGATGCCACGCTCACCTTCCCCTCCATCGCCTACGGACTCAACCGCCTCGAAGACGGCCAGGCTACCGCCCACCTGGCGAATGGCGTGCTGACGATCCCCTCGCTGAAGATGAATGCGTACACCGGAACGATTGAAGCGCGCGGTCAAGTCCAGCTTCTGGCCTGTCCGCTCTCCTATCGCCTGGAACAGCTGTCGGCGACGCATCTGGAAATTGCGCAGGCCGTCGCGGCCAACGGCATCGAGGCCGCGGACTCCTTCTCGGGCACCATTCAGCTTGAAGCCAGCGCCCAGGGAACGGCCATCGCCGAAGAGGGGTTCCGTTTGCTAGAAGCCGATGCGAAAGTCCAGATCGAGGATCTGCAGTCGGTGGGTAACGAGGGCACACTGATCGACCAGATCTGGCTGAAACTCGACAATCCCCTGCTGATCAAGCTGGCGCCGCGCATCGAAGAGAAGGTCCAGGAGGCCAAAACCGCCTGCGCCACCGTCAGCACCTCGCACTATGACGAGGCGACCGCCACACTCGTCCTGCGCGACGGCACCGCTACCCTCTCGGACACGCGGCTGACCGCTCCCCGCTTCAGCCTGGCTCTCGCCGGGACCGTCCAGCCCCTGGAGGACCGGATGGACCTGACGGCACAGCTGATCGTCTCGCCCGAAGAAACCGAGCAGCTGACGGACGGCAATGACCTGTCGGCCTACCTGCCGTATGAAAACGGCGGATTGGTGATCCCCATCGCGCTCACGGGGTCGATGGAAAAGCCCACCATCCTGCCGGATTTCGACCGACTCCTGAAGAACGCGCTGGCGGGAACGGTCACCGAACAGCTGGGCTCCCAGCTGGAGAACCTGCATCCCAAGGACAAGAAGCACGTGGAAGAGGGGCTGCAACTCCTGCAGGGATTGTTCCAATAGAACGCTAGAACGCTTGCCTGAGGCCCCGTTTTCGAGTTTGACGGTTCTGCCCTTGCCAGCCTATGGTTAGTGAATTGCAATTGTTGCAACGCAACAGGTCCCTTTTTAGGAGCGAGTCATGGAAGAAGTCACAATCGAACAAGCCCCCCGCAAGATTCGCGATATCTTTGAAAAAGCCATGTCGGCCCTTCAGCGCGGCAACACCAGCTATGGAATCGACATGCTCAAACAGGTCATCACGCTGGAACCCCGCCTGATGATCGCCCGTCAGAACATGCGGATCGCGCAAGTGAAATCCCTGCTGGCCAAGAAGCCCACCGCCATGACCCACCAGATGGCCTCGCTCAAGGGGGCCTTCACGATGATGGGCGCGCAGAGCAAACTGAAGAAGAACCCGAAGGGCGCGCTGGAAGGCGCCGAAAAACTGATGGAGATCGACCCGCTCAACCTCAGCTTCCTGAAGTTTTTCGCCCAGGCCGCCGAAGCCGCCGAGATGCCCGAACTGGCGGTGCAGACGCTGGAGATCGCCCGCCAATACTACATCAAGGATGTAGATTTTCTGCGTCTGCTGGGCCGCCTCTATATCGAGACCAACCAGCCCGGCGGTGCCAAGGACTGCTATGCCACCGTCGCCGAGCTGCGCCCGGATGACCAGCTGGCCATCAAGAATTTAAAGGACGCCGCCGCCCTCGACACCATGAAGATCGGCGGCTGGGAAGACACCAAGAAGGACTTCCGCTCCAAGCTGAAGGACAAGAAAGAGTCCATCCGGCTGGAGCAGGAAGCCAAATCCGTCAAGGGAGACAGCGATATCGAAAGTCTGATTACAGACCGTCTGGCCGACATCGAGCGCGAACCGATGAACATGAATTTCCGGCGGGCGCTGGCAGACCTGTATGTGCGTGCCGAACGGTTTGATGAAGCCCTTACCGCTCTGGAAAAGGCCACCGTGGATGCCGGACGCGCCGACCCGCAGATTGAACGCACCGTGTCGCAGGTCAAGATCAAGCGGTTTGAAAAAGCGGTGACCGCCGCGAAGGCAACCGGCGATGAGGCCGCCATTCTGGCGGCGGAAACCGAGAAGGCCCAATTCCTGTATGATGACGCCGTCAGCATGGTGGAGCGCTACCCGAATGATCTGCAGGCCCGCTATGAACTAGGGAGCCAGTATTTCGAGCATGAGCACTACAACGAGGCCATTGAGGAATTCCAGCTGGCTCAGCGCAATCCCCAACGCCGCACTCAGGCCATCTATCATCTCGCCCTCTGCTTCAAGCTGAAGGGACAGCCAGACATTGCCTTCGAGCAGCTCCAAAAGGCCGCTTCCGAACTGACGCTCATGGATGACACCAAAAAGGATGTCATCTATGAGATGGGGGTCCTGTCCGAACAGATGGGCAAACAGGCCGAAGCCGTCACGTTCTTCAAAGAAATTTATTCGGTGGATATCAAGTACCGCGACATCGCCCAGCGGATTGAAGCGGCCTACGAGAAAAAATAGAGAGGTTTCACATGAATACAGCTGCATCGGTTGCCAGCGTTGGATTGCTCCTGATGGGAACAGCCTTCGGCGGATTAGGATGTTCGCCGTGTGATTCGCCTCGGGACAAGTCGACCGCCACTTCTGATTGCGTTCTGGCTCCTGCCCCTGCTGAGGGCGAGTTTTCGGTCATGACCTTCAATCTTAATCACTATTCGCTGAGCGATAAAGGGGAAGCCCTCGACACACTTGAACCCGCAGCCCGCAAAGAAACCGCCGCCCTGATTGATGTCATCACAAAAGCAGCGCCGGACATCCTGGCCGTTCAGGAGATGGGCAATCCGGCCGCCTGGGCTGATTTCAAGCTCCGCCTGCGGAGGGCCGGACTGGCCTATAACTATGAAGAGTATCTGCAGGCCAGTGAGCAGGACCTGAATATTGCCGTGCTATCGCTCTATCCCATCACGGCCTTCAACTCCCACACCGACGACCGCTATACAATCGGCCCCACCCAGTTCCCGCTCCAGCGCGGCATCATCGAGGTGGATGTTGAAATTAATCCGGCCTACACCCTGCGCCTGATGGTCGCCCATCTCAAATCCAACCTGTACCATGCCTATGGCCAGGCGGAAATGCGCCGGAATGAAGCCCGCCTGCTGAACAAGAACATCCGCGCCTCACTCGACAGCCACCCGGACATCAATCTGCTAGTCGTCGGCGACATGAATATGACACCGGACACCGCGCTGTTCCGCGACATCGTCACCTATCAGGATCAGCCCATTCTCTTTGACCTGCGCCCAGCAGATGCCGCCGGGGATGCCTGGACCTATCGCGAGAGCAATGACTCGACCCGGCGCCTCGACTACATGCTCGTCAGCCAGGGACTGCTGCCGGAAGTCCTCCTCGACAAAACGACCGCGATCCGATCCCGGCAGCTTCTGCAGGTCTCGGATCACCGGCCGCTGGTGGCCACGTTTACGGCGACGGAGCAGGACCCGGACTCCGCACCGGATCTGTCCAAAGGCCTGCCGCCTGAAATTCCCATGAACGACTAATCCAGAAGGTACTCTGTATGTCCTCTTCCCGCCCTACTGCCATCCTGCTTGTCTCCTGCCCCGACCAGCGCGGCATTGTCGCCGCTCTGTCATCGTTTATCACAGAACACAATGGCAACATCATCGCGCTGGACCAGTATGTGGACACCGCCGACAGCGTATTCTTCGCCCGGATGGAGTGGGAACTGGACGGATTCGATATCCCGTTCGAAGCCTTCGCCGAACACTTCGACCTCCTGGCGCAGCCGCGACAGATTGAATGGAATCTCCACCGCTCTGACAAACCACTGCGGATTGCCGTGATGGTCTCCAAGCAGGGCCACTGCCTCTATGACATCCTGGCCCGCCATGAAACCGGCGAATGGCCGGTGGAGATTGCTCTCGTGATCTCGAATCACGATACCCACCGGAATCTGGTGGAGCGTCACGGCATCCCCTTCCACTTGATTCCCGTCACCGGAGCAACCAAAGCCGAGCAGGAACCGAAACAAATCGCCCTGCTTCAGGAAGCTGGCGTGGACTTTGTGGTGCTGGCTCGCTATATGCAGATTCTGAGCCCGGCTTTTGTCGATGCCTTCCCGATGCGGATCATCAACATCCACCACTCGTTCCTGCCGGCTTTTGCCGGCGCGCGGCCCTATCAGGCCGCCCATGAGCGGGGCGTCAAAATCATCGGGGCCACCGCCCATTATGTCACCGCCAACCTGGATGAAGGCCCCATCATCGAACAGGACGTCATTCCCGTCTCACACAAACAGGGCGTGGACGACCTCGTCCGTCTGGGTCGCGATCTGGAAAAAATTGTGCTGTCCCGCGCCATCTACTCGCATCTGCAACACCGCCTGCTGGTCTATAAAAACCGGACGGTTGTCTTCAACTGATGGCCCCTTCCCTCGAAGACCTGCGGAACCGCCTCCAGCAAACCGATGAAGACCTGCTTCGGGCCTTCTCGGCCCGTGCCGCCTTTCCCCGGAATCCCACTCCCGCCTGGGAAGGAATCGATCCTCGCCTGCCCGCTCCGCCACTGGAGGAACTCCTGCGGGCCATCGCGCCGGCCGGAACCGCAGAGGAATCCGACGCCCTCACATCGGCCAGTTGCGGCGTGATCGATGGACTGCTCGCCCGCCAGCGAATGGGGGTGGAGATTGCCGAGGCCAAAGTCCAGCAGCACCCCGATGACTACCATGCCGCCATCGGTGTTGCGAATCGCGAAGTGGTGCTCCAACTGCTGACAGACCTGCCAACAGAAGTCACCCGACTGAATTGGATTCAAAAAACCGCAAAAGAACTCACGCCCACCCTATCAGCGAATCTTGCGGTTCTCCTGTGGCGCGAACACCTCATCCCATGGACACGGCAGGTCGAAGTCGACCATCTCCTCGTGCCCTGAACCGGCTGAAGGCTATCGTCTGAAGACTGAAGCTACGGGCCGACAACAGTGAGCACAGCTCCAGACGGATTAAAGTTCCCCATATTCAGCTGTTTTCCTTTCAGCATAAATGCGGCACCACCCTTCATCACTACCACCAAGCCTTTCGATCCAAATGGCTCACCGCTGAGCTGAATTTTACCATCAGGTCCCACTCTGCGGTCCGGATCATAATTTCGGGTAAAAAGGAACGGTGTGCCCTCGGGCGCCTCGTCTAAATCCAAGACCAATCGCCATGCATTATTCTCCGCTTTAAAATCTGCTGCATCCATTGACTTCGCAGAGGGGATCCCCCGAGCCGAGAAAAAGTCATACGATACGCACATGATCCCGCCGGTTACCATGTGGATGAAAAATTCTGTGGAGGTTTGGAATTGGCCCATCTTTGGCCAGGCAGCCATTTCATCACCCATGGCCACAGAGTCCATTTGATTTGCAAAATAGGACTGATAGATATTCGCACCATTGGCAACGGTACTAACCATCGCCGCCTGATTCATACGGTTGTCTAAAGCGTAGAACACGGCAATGCCAACGGCGACCAAGAGGACGATTGCGGCAAGTATCGCCAGCAGCTCAACCAAAGTAAAACCACTACTCTTACCCTTCATATTCACATCCCTCTCATACGTCTTGCACAGTGAAATCCTACTGCCTTGGCGGGGTGGATACAATCGAGAAGCCGGGCCGAAAGACTTTGCGGTCTTTGCGTCCTTTGCGTGAAAAATTCTTTGTCTACTTCCCAGCGCGGAACCGGCGGATCAGCTCGTTGGTCGAGCTGTCGTGATGCAGTTCCTCGTCACCAGACGCCTTCAGCTCGGGCAGGATTTGATTGGCCAGGACCTTGCCCAGCTGGACGCCCCACTGATCGAAGGAGAAGATATTCCAGATGACGCCCTGCACGAAAATCTTGTGCTCATAGAGCGCGACAAGCTGCCCGAAGGTTTCCGGGGTGAGCTTGTCGGCCAGCAGGCTATTGGTCGGCTTGTTGCCAGGGAATGTTTTGTGCGGAACCAGCTTTTCGGGCACGCCCTCGGCACGGCACTCGTCGGCGGTCTTGCCGAAGGCCAGCGCCTCGGTCTGCGCGAAGTAGTTGCTCATCAGCTTTTCGTGATGATCGCCCAGCGGATTGTGCGAATGGCACAGCCCAATAAAGTCGCACGGAATCAGGCGCGTGCCCTGATGGATCAGCTGGTAGAAGGCGTGCTGGCCGTTCGTGCCCGGCTCGCCCCAGACGATGGGCCCGGTATCCACATGGACCGGCTTGCCCTTCTTGGTGACACGCTTGCCGTTGCTTTCCATGTCGCCCTGCTGGAAGTAGGCCGCAAAGCGGGAGAGATACTGATCATAGGGCAGCAGCGCTGTGCTCTGCGCGCCAAAGAAATTGCTGTACCAGATGCCCAGCAGCGCCAAAATCACCGGCATGTTCTGCTCAAAGGGGGCTTCGGCAAAATGACGGTCCATGGCGTGATAGCCATCCAGCATGCGGATGAAATTTTCGGGGCCGATGGAAATCATCAAGGGCAGGCCGATCGCTGAGGTCAGCGAATAGCGGCCGCCGACCCAGTCCCAGAACTCGAACATGTTGCTCGGGTGAATGCCAAATTCCTTCACCTTTTCTTCGGCGGTGGACAGTGCCACAAAATGAAGCGCCACGGCGGCGGAATCGCCGCCCAGGCGATCCACCAGCCAGGCGCGGGCGCTCTCGGCATTGGTCATGGTCTCTTGCGTCGTGAAGGTCTTGGACGCCACAATGAAGAGGGTTTCTTCGGGATCGAGATCGCGGACGGCTTCGGCCACATGCGTTCCATCCACATTAGACACAAAGCGGAGGGTCAGATCACGCTGGCTGTAGGGCTTCAGGGCTTCATAGGCCATCACCGGTCCCAAATCGCTCCCGCCGATGCCGATGTTCACGATATTGCGGATCCGCTTCCCGGTGAAGCCCAGCCACTCACCGGACCGGACCTTGTCTGAAAATGCGGACATCTTCTCAAGGACGGCATTCACGCCGGGCATCACATCCTTGCGATCCACCAGAATCGGGGTGTTCGAGCGGTTGCGCAACGCGATGTGCAGCACGGGGCGGTTTTCGGTGACGTTGATCTTCTTGCCGCTGAACATCGCGTCGATTTCCCCACGCAGGTCGGCCATCGGGCACAGCGCCTGCAGGAGGCTCATGGTCTCAGACGTGATCCGGTTCTTGGAATAGTCCAGATACCAGCCATCGATCTCCAGCGTGAAGGTTTTCCCGCGGGTGGAATCCGCCGCGAACAGCTCCCGCATCGACACATCCTTCATCTGCGCCGCATGCGCCTTCAGGGCTTTCCATTCTGCTGTCGTATCCAACCGTTTGCGCCGTGCCATGGTCACTCTCCTCTGTCTCATCAATCAAACAAAACAGGGCGCGTTACCGCGCCCTGGTGGGTGTTGAAGAACCGTCTCTTCGTCTCCCCTATTTTTTCACCGGGATGCGCTTGAAACGACCGATTTCCGGCAGCTTGCCGACAATCGGTTTGATGTACTTCAGGAAGCTCGGGGTCACATCCGTTGCGCACTTGCTGATGAAGGCATCCGGCATATGGCGGGTTTCCTTGGCCACATTGCGCAACGGAACACGCTCGAAGAAGATCTTATAGGGTTTACCCTTCTTGCGACGGATAGCGATGCTGCCATCCACATCGGCCCCGGTGGCGCACTTAACGGCCTCGCGACCAACCGCGAAGGCTTCCTTGGCGTCATTCTCCGCGACGAGCCCCGGGAAGGAGCGCTGCAGATACCCGAAGGTATCCGCGCGGACGCGGGCGATGTCGGTCTTCTGCTTGATCAGGCCGACCAGAAAATCGCCCAGCGCGCCGGTACCGGAAAGCTGCAAGTTGCCGTGGCTGTCCACTTCCTTGGTGTAGGCAGCCGCAATCGACGTGCCATCGGCATCCACGATGCCTTCGGACACGGCCACCACGCAGCGGCCATGCTTGCGCACAACGGCTTTAACCTGCGCAGGGAACTTCGTCACATCGAACGGCCGTTCCGGCAGAAAGATCAGATGAGGACCGGCGCCATCGTAGGTACGCGCCAGCGCGGAAGCCGCAGTCAGGAAACCGGCGTGGCGGCCCATAACGACGTTGATCTTCACGCCCGGAAGCGCGGCATTATCAAGCTCATCGCCCATGAAGGCCTGCGCCACGAACTTCGCGCTGCTGGCAAAACCCGGAGTGTGGTCGTTCTCGCGCAGGTCGTTGTCGACCGTTTTGGGAATATGGAAGCAGTGCAGCTCGTAGTCGGCCTTCTTGGCTTCCTCGTTGATGATGTGCGCGGTTTCCGCAGAATCATTGCCGCCGATATAGAAGAAATAGCGGACATTATACTTCTGCAGCTTATCAAAGATCTTGGTGCAGTCTTTCGGTGTGGGCTTCTTGCGGACGGAACCCAGCGCGGAGGATGGCGTCTTGGCAACCGCCTTGAGCGTCTTGTCGCTCTCGCGGCTGAGATTGATCAGGTCTTCTTCCAGAATGCCCTTGATGCCATGCAGAGCGCCATAGATCTTCTTGATCTGTTTGTGCTTCTTCGCTTCGAGGACGGCCCCCACCAGACTCTGGTTGATGACCACAGTGGGTCCACCGCTCTGGGCAATCAGCATATTGCCCGAAATTTTTTTACTTTTCTTAGACATAAAACGTTTTCCCTTTTCCGTGGGGGTTGCATCCACGCCCACTCATCCAACCAAAATTCCCCCCCTTTTTGCAAGCCGATTTGCACAGCCGGAGGCGTGCCGGCCTATTCGCTCAGCACGCGGAGGCGGTAGATCCGCAACCAATAGCCCCCGTTCTGCGGCGGCAGGTTGGTATAGGCATCCACAACGGATTGGGTGGATTCGACGCCTGTGGCAGCGGGATCAACTTCTTCAACCAGCGGCCGCACCACAGGCAGGAAGTCCGGTGGATCGAGACCGTCACTGACCTCCAGACGGTAGCGGACGCCGCCCATGGAGCGCCACCCCACCGTCATGCCCGCCCCCGAGAGCAGTTGGGTCAGCCGCAGGACGGAGTTGCTGTCCTGCGGGTGGGTTTGAGCCATCGCTTCCTCGAGATTCGACATGCCGTCCCCGTCCGAGTCCTCATCGGGCAGGGCCACGCTAAGGTTCGTATAGTAGGCAATCTCCCAGTCATCCGGCAGGCTGTTGGTATTCGCGTCCACCGGCGGCAGCACCTCGAAGGAAACCCAGACTTCCGCGCTGTCGAGCACGCCGTCCGAGGCGATAACCCCGACCGTGTCCGTGCCTGCATATCCCGCCACGGGGCGATAGGCCGCCTCCCCTGTCGCAGCCGACAGGAGAGAGAACACGCCGTGGAGCGGCTCCGTGTGGACTGCAAAGTCAAGAGGCTGACCTTCCGGATCGCTTCCTGAAAGGATCC
Organism: uncultured Verrucomicrobiota bacterium; assembly: GCA_964526745.1. Classification (GTDB taxonomy): domain Bacteria; phylum Verrucomicrobiota; class Kiritimatiellia; order CAIQIC01; family Lenti-01; genus Lenti-01. The sequence goes on along the minus strand of CAZGMQ010000065.1, from coordinate 5,815 downwards.
AATTTGTGGAGGCCGATGGCGCCAAAATGAAATTTGTTCCGGTGGCTACAGGCGGCTGGTTGGTATAGGGAGTGCTGGCGCATCCCTGCTGCTCATAGGTCACGCGGATGCTCCAGCACAGGTTTGTGCCAGCATCCCGGGAATCGGCATCCTTCATTCGCAAACGCCAGGTCCCGTTCAACGGCTTGCCATTAAACATATCCAGCGTACTTTCCGGCCGATACGAATCGGCAAACGGAGCCTGCCCGTCGGCGATGGCGGTCACGGCATCCTGATCCAGCACGGTATAAACCGCCGAACCACAATCGCCAGTGCCGAAGTCGTTGCCGCTGCGGCCGCGGCGGTTCACCAGCAGCGCCTCGGAGCCGTCCGGGTGCTGAAGCGCCAGCACCAGATCCCGGTCGAAGGGATGATCGATCCGAATCCGGACATCGATGTCACTCACGACGTACTCGCCTTTCTCGTTGATCACCACATCCGAATACGTCGTGGCATCGTCGAGAATCGGAGTCGGCACATCCACGCTGTAGTTGTTGGTCTGCACCGCCTGATTCGCCGGCTGGCCGATCAGGTGGTCAAAGACATTGGTCACAACCTGCCCATTAAAGGACGCCACCAGCTGGAAATGAATCGCACTGCCGCAGGCCAGCGCCGGATCCAACTGATAGCTAAACGTTGTGAGGTTGGTGGCCCAGCCATCCGACGCCATGGGTCCGTACACCGATGCGCCCTGCGCGACCGTCACCCCCGGGGTCAACGCCGTCAGCACGGCGCTAACGTTTGTGGTGGCCGTCTGCGATTTGTTCCACAGGACGATGGTTTCCTGAATGGTTTCGCCGGGATCCAGAATGCCGTTGCCATTGCCCACGGGGACATCGGTGGACGCCGTCTCCTCGATTAGCATACCCGAGCGGGGCGTCTGCGACAGAATCAGCACACTGTATCGCCCGATGTCCAGCTCCCCGGACACCGGCGAGCCGGAGGCGGCGACCTCCAGGCTCCCGACGTTGCCATAGTCAGGCGCGTAATCGGTGGAATCACTGTTGAACAGGGTATACCAAGTGCCCTCTTCGGGGAACTGCACCATCATGTTGCTCCGGGCCGTGTTGGCGAAATTGGCGACCACCACCACCGTCGAGCCTGTTCCGGCGCTGTCCCAGCGGCTGTATGCAATCAGCTTGTTGTCGTTATCCACTTGATAGGCGCTGGCAGCATCCCCCATCAGTCCCGGCGAGACCCCGTCCAGATTCCGACGCAGGCGGATCAGATCGCGATAGAGCCGCCAGGTGCCGGATTGGCTGTTCGTGCGGGTCCAGTCCACCGGCAGGGCATCGCTGAACTGGTTGGTCTCCAGCATTTCCTGCCCTTGCAAAATCATCGGGATACCGGGGCAGGTCATTACCAGCGCCGCGCCCAGTTCCGACCGCTTGCGCCCATAATAGCCCTCCGGGTCGCTACTGCTGATAGCCACCGGCAGGCGCTCACCATCGTTCAGGTCTCCGGCCGTGTCGTGCGAATCCGTAAACAAGATGCGCCCCGAATCCCCCGCCACGTTGCGCGCCACCGTCGGCATGTCGCGGTCGACATCACTCGACTCCGTCAGCACGCCCATGATCTCCCACCGGAACGTGAGATCCCACGAGGCATTAAAGCCCTCGATCTCCTTGGTGTCTTCCGCGATGTTCAGCGTGCTTGGATATTCGGTTTTCATCAATGCCAGCGCGTTGGTCACCATCATCAGCCCGTCGTCAATGAAGACATCGTTGGTCGTATAGATGATATGTTTCGGCGCATCCCAACGGAATCCGCTGATGTGATACTCGTCCCGCCACATGCGGAACGTGTCGTTGATATAGTCGCGCACCTCGTCCCGGCTGTAGTCGGGACGAGGGCCCCACGGCGAAAACGCATAGGGATCCATGTCATAGAAATACGGGCCAGGGGTCGTACCATCGATCTCCCACAACGCGGAGTCGCCATCCCAATGGTTGTGTACCACATCTAAAATCGTGGACAGCCCCCGCTGGCGCGCCCCCTGTACCAACGACCGCAGACTCTCCGGCGAGCCATAGTCCGCTTCCAAAGCGAACGGATACGCCGGGTTGTAGCCCCAGCTCCGCGCCGAGGGATATTCATTGATCGGCATCAGCTCGATCGCACTCACCCCGAGATCCTGGAGATAGTCCAGCCGGTTGCTGAACGAGGAAAAGGTGCCCGACGGTCCCACAAAGGTGCCCACATGCGCCTCATAGATCACCAGGTCATTCGGATTGCTGATGATTCCCGTGTCGCCGCCCCAGTCCGGTTCGTTGGTGCTGACCACCACCGCATTCTGATACAGCTCATCCAGCACCCGCGCGCGCGGATCGCTTCGCCACAGCGACCCGTTCATTACAAACTTATAGGTGTCATCAATGCGGGCCGTCGGCACATCCAGCGACCACACCCCCGTCGCCGCACTCTCCAGCACAAGGTCATCCGCCGAGGAACTCCAGCTGTTGAACAACCCCGCCACATTCACGCTCGTGGCATCTGGCGCCCACACGCGGAACGTCACCCCGGTCCCGGACGCCCCGCTATAAGGAATGGATCCCCAACCCGAACGGCTCGACTGCGCGGAAGCGGAAAACAGCCCGCCAAGCAGCGCCGCGACAGCCCACACCGTGACCGCGCGTTTCATCCGAAGCAACCGGCTGGATAAAACGTTTTCATACTTTCTCAATCTACCCGAACCCAATCCGAATGCAAACTCAAACCCCACCAAATGGATAGATGACCCATGCGGACCCTATCCCACCCCGATTTTCCATGCCAAAACAGGATAATTAGCCATAAATATAGTATAAATTTGTTAAAATTGGCCACTTTTCATGGTTTTGCCACTTCGTTCGCATGGCGCTCTCGTTCGCCACGCTTTGCGTAACGCGATAGAACTCGCGTTTCACCCATCGTCCCTCAAAAGAGGGATTTGAGCTCTGCACTCGTCTATGTGACCCATTTGGGGCCAAAATCAGCAATATTTGTATATTTTTAAAGATTTTTGAGCCTCTTTTCACCAAAACCACTCCTATATGAGTTGATCCATACCCTCCCTCTTCTTCTCAATAACGGTTGACATTTCCATCTAATTACATAATATGCGCCATAATTCATTGAATAGCGTTATATGCGGAGATTTCATATGTCCGCGTTATACGGAAGGAGCTAGCAATGAGCGAACATGAGATTATGACGGTAGAAGAAGTGGCCGCTTATATGCGGGTTTCAGAACGAACGGTCTATGACTGGGCTCAAAAGGGAGAAATTCCCTGTGGCAAACTGGGGTCGGTGTGGCGGTTCAACCGCAGTCAGATCACGGAGTGGGTCAACCACCGATTGCAGAACATGCGGAACTCCGGGCTGGGTCTTGACACCTCTGCGGCGTTAGGCAACGCGCTGAAGCAAGGCCGCTTGTTGGTGCTGTCGGTGAACTCAAAATCAGAAGCCCTGGAAGCGTTAATTGATACGCTGGCCAAAACCAATGCCATCTCAGACCGGGAGGCCTTTGCTCGCGGAATATGGGATCGCGAGAAGTTGATGAGCACCGGGATCGGACTTGGAATCGGCATTCCTCACGTTCGCCTGCCTTCCATCCGCGATGTGGCCATGTCCGTTGCCGTCTGTCGACCGCCACTGGAAGACTACGTCGCTCTCGATGGACAACCTGTCGGGTTGGTGTTCATGATCGCGGCCCGCATGGACCAGCATACGGAACATCTGCGTCTGTTGTCTGCCATTAATACCCGATTCAAAGATGAATCGCTTCGTCAGAGGATCGCCTCGGCCAAGAGCAATGCGGAGATCCATGAGGTTCTCATCGGGAGGGATTCCGCATGAACAGCGCTCATCTTGGTGTGTTGTTCATTCTGGGCATCGGTGTCTTCGGCGGTATTCTGGGGGCCCGCATCTTCCAACGGCTCCAGATTCCCCAGGTGGTCGGCTATATTGTCATCGGCCTGCTGATCGGAGAGAGCGGTCTTCAAATGGTGCGGTATACCGACATCATGATGCTGGAGCCTCTCAATTTCTTCGCGCTGGGCATTATCGGATTCCTGGTGGGGGGTGAGTTGAAAATAGACGCCTTCCGGAAGTACGCGAGCCAATTCACCGCCATCCTGCTCGGAGAAGGCCTGTTTGCATTCTTTCTGGTGGCGGTCCCTATCACCGTCTTGCTGTATATGGTCCTGCACAATATGGCACTGGCAGTGGCGGGTGGCGTGGTTTTCGGAGCCATTGCGTCCGCCACGGACCCCGCCTCAACCGTGGATGTGCTCTGGGAGACTCGGTCCCGCGGAATTCTCACCACATCCATCATTGCCATCGTCGCCCTGGACGATGCGTTGGCCATGGTGCTTTACGGTCTCGGAACCAGCCTCGCCAAACTATTGGCCGGGGGAAGCGGAGAGACCGGCTCGCAGTTGCTGAGGGTGGTTGGAGAATTGTTCGGATCGTTGGCGCTGGGCGCGCTGTTTGCGCTGTTGCTCATCGGACTTCTGCGCTGGATCAGCGATCACGAGCGCAGTACCGCGCTAGCTGTGGGACTGATCCTGCTGCTGATCAGCTTTGCTGTTTTTGGGGGGCTCGATGTCATCCTGGCCGCTATGACCCTGGGGTTCATCACAGCAAATGCGGCACCGAACCGGAGCCGGAAGCTCTTCTCCACCATGCGGGCGTTCTCGATGCCCATCTACGTCCTCTTCTTTGTCTTTGTGGGCGCTCGTTTAAGTTTTCATGCGATGCCCCTATGGCTCCTTGGCATTGTTGTGCTCTACGTCGTGGGGCGCACGGCCGGCAAGATGCTGGGAGCGTACTCGGGAGCGCGGCTCACGAAGGCGGCGCCGGTTGTCCGCAAATACCTGGGGGTGGGCCTGTTCGCGCAGGGCGGCGTGGCCATCGGGTTATCCATCATGGCTGGGCACCAGTTGGATGCCATCCGCATCAGCCCCTCACTCACCTTGGGGGATGCCATCATCTTCGCTGTAACGGTCACGACCTTGCTCCTGCAGGTGCTCGGCCCTCCGCTGGTCAAGTGGGCCGTAGGCAAAGCCGGAGAAGCCGGCCGAGACATCACGGATCAGGACATCATTGCGCAATGGGCCGTGAAGGATGCGATGATCAGCAGTGTACCGCCCTTTCACGAGGATCAGGCGCTTCATGACGCGGTTCAGGCCCTGACAACAAATGACTGGGTCGTCTATCCTGTGATCGATGGCCATGGCCATCTCACCGGCACGCTCTCGCTGGCCGCCCTGCGTCAGGTGTTGCCGGATCCCGCCTCCTGGTCCTGGCTTCTTGTTGCGGACATCATGTCACCGGCAGCCGAAGTACTCGAGATGGATACCCCTTTGGAGAAAGCGTTGCAACTGATGCAGCAAGTCAATGCCGACCAACTTCCGGTCATCCGCACGAAAGAGGACCCTCAGCCCATGGGAATGCTGGAATCCAACTATGTGCGGAAGATGGTCATCGAGGAATTGATCCGGCGTCAGGATCCCTTGGCGCCGGGACAACCCACCCCTCCCCCACAAACGACAGCCACCTAGAGATTCCCGAATCAGCGGAAGGGTGGAGAACTGGACCTGCATTCCACAACCTCCTCTTTGTAATCCAAATTGAGGGGATGGGGTCAGAACAAGCTATATTCTTCCTGTTTGGGCCGATATTCGACTCATAACAGTGTTTTTAGAGGGTATTTTAAGAATTTACCCCATTCCGCTGTAAGGGTGGATTGTAAAGTGAAATGCCGGATATAGTGGTCTTGTTTCATCTATGAGAT
>CAZGMQ010000064.1:0-19105 GCA_964526745.1 uncultured Verrucomicrobiota bacterium | reverse complement strand
CTCCTAACAAGTCTGATAACCTCCTTAGATATTATCGCGCAACAGAAACGATGTAGGGTCAATACGCTTCAACTCTGTGATCGGGTCGATCCTGAAGTGTATACTGACCTGCGAAATTCACTTCCCGGTATAGCTCTAATTCAGGTGGTCCACATAGTGGGCAAGGACTCCGTACAGGAAGCAATCAAGGCATCACTACAGGTCGATGCCCTTCTACTGGATTCAGGAAATCAGTTGTTGCCGCTAAAACAGCTTGGGGGAACCGGGCGTGTTCACGATTGGAGATTGAGCGCAGAGATCGTTAAGCAATCACAGATTCCGGTTTTCCTTGCCGGTGGGCTGAATTCAGAAAATGTCGCAGAGGCTATCCGCATTGTACGGCCATTTGGAGTGGATGTTTGCAGTGGTGTGCGTACGGCAGATAAACTGGATGAAGGGAAGCTTAAGGAATTCATAAACCAAGTTAACCGTACTTCCTAGCAACCGGATCCACCTTACGCGCCGGCGCGACAGTGATCCGTGTTGTTCTTCAAAAGAGATTGATGATAAGAAGTGATAAACCGCAGTTTTAGAGATTCCAACCTAGGGAGAAGCCTCATGTTCAGACTCACAACCTACTTGATCATTGGATTTGTTCTCTTCACGAGTTCCGCGACATTTGCCGGCGATTTTGACATTCAAGTGGAAGGAGGCGCCGTGTGGTTCAGCCAGAATGACGTGCGCATTCCAGGTGATGGCGGCACGAAATTCGATATGCTGGATCTGACCGGCAACGGGCCGGACCCGTATGTTCGCTTCTACGCCACGTACGACTTCAATAGCCGCCACGCTATTCGGCTTACTATCGCACCGCTTCAAGTCGAAGGAACGGGCATGCTACCCGGCGATGTGACTTTCCAAGACGACGTATTCACCGCCGATGCGCCGACCAAAGGAACGTATACCTTCAATACCTACCGGCTCACATACCGCTGGACCTTCCATGATAGCGAGCGCTGGCGCTGGGGCCTCGGTGCTGCCGCCCTGGTTCGCGATGCGGATATCGGCCTGGAACAGGGAGACAAAAAGCAATCCAAGGACGACCTTGGCCTGGTTCCTCTCCTACATCTGTATGGCGAATACCGATTCAGCGACCAGGTTTCCATCATCATGGACGTGGAGGGCGCGTGGGCTCCCGTGGGTAGAGCTGTCGATGCTGCCCTCAAAACACAGTACGACTTCGATTCAGGATGGTATGTGGGCGCAGGATACAGAACACTCGAAGGGGGCGCGGACAACGACGAGGTATACACATTTGCGTGGTTGCATTATGCAATGGCCGAGGTGGGATACCGCTTTTGACCCTACCCTGCTTTTCGACCTGCAGGAGCAATCAATCACTTGATAGACCCGATGTGAGACATTTGCTTCCCGATCCCATGCCCTGGAGGCTATCGGAGCTACGCCGGAAAGTGGGATCAATAGCCGCCGACACGCGCTTACTTCATCATCCAGCGATAGGCTTTTTTCATTAGGGAAAGGGAGAGGCTCTGTGGTTTGTAGCGATAGTCGGGATCAGGCCACAGTGACCGCCACATCACCGCTTTCTGATTGCTGAAAGTCAGGAACCCCTGCTCCCCCCGATATTTCCCCATGCCGCTGGCCCCGACTCCCCCAAAGGGCAGCTCGGAAGGCAGGATCTGACTGATGGTGTCATTCATGCACATGGTTCCAGCTGAAACGGTCTGGACGAAGGTTTCCATCCGCGATTTCTCTTTGCAGAACAGATAAGCCGCCAGCGGTTTGGGGCGCGCCAGGATGAACTCACAGGCCTCCTCAAAAGAATCTACCGGCAGTACCGGCAACAGGGGGCCGAAAATCTCCTCCTGCATAATGGATGTCGTGGGGGCCACCCCGGTCAGCAGCGTCGTCTCCATTTTCAGAGCTGCGGCATCAGATTGGCCACCCTCAAGGACTTCACCATCAGACATCAATCGGGTCAGCCGGTCAAAATGGGACTGGTTCACGATATGACTGCGGTGAGGCGATCCCATCTCATCCGGCCAGAGCTCTTGGAGGGCGTTTTGAAGCGCCTCCAATAGCGGACGCTCCACGCTTTTCTCCACCAAGACATAGTCCGGCGCGACACAAGTCTGCCCCGCGTTCAGCACCTTGCCCCACAGAATTCGGCGGGCGGTTGTTTCCAATGGCGCGTCCCCACACACCACGCAGGGCGACTTGCCCCCCAGTTCAAGCGTCACCGGCACCAGATTCCGTGCGGCCTGCTCTGCAACAAGCCTGCCCGTAGCCGTGGATCCGGTGAAAAAGATGTGATCGAACGACTGCGCCACCAGCTCTGAGGCCACTTCACGGCCGCCGATGCAGACCTGTACATGAGCGGAATCAAATGCCTGCTGACAGATCTCGCCGATCACACGCGCGGTTTCCGGCGCCAGTTCAGACGGTTTCAGGCACGCCGCATTGCCGGCGGCAAGGGCCGAAACCAATGGAGACATCATCAGCTGAAAGGGATAATTCCATGGGCCAAGGATCAGCACAACCCCGAGGGGTTCCGGCAGACTTTTTGCACGCGCCCTCCGGGTAATCAGGGGTACGGAACAGCGGCGCCCTTTCATCCATGATCGCAGATGGGCCTGAGCATGGGTGATATCGCGCAGGACAAATCCAATCTCTGACGTGTACGCCTCGACCTCCGACTTACCGAGGTCCGCTTTCAACGCCTTGAGCAAAGAGGATTCTGCGGCCAGAATCGCGCGGGCCAGACGTTCCAGCGCGGACAGCCGGGACTCCGCCGTCCGCAGAGCCCCGCTTCGGATCAAGTCTCGCTGCGCTGTAAGGGATGATGTCATGCTGCTTTCTCCATGCTCTGTCTCCTGTCGAGAATCCGGTCAATACGAATACGATTATAGCGCTGAATGAAGATGCAGGGAAGGTTGGCCAGGAGGCCATATGCCACATTGATGGCTGCAATGCCCGGCGGGTTCCAGATGAAAAACAGACCTGATGACAGAAGAACGACCCAGTGAACTGCTTCCCCCCGCCGCGTCTCCGACTGATAGCGAAGCAGGTACTCCTTCCCCGCTGAAAGCAACCGTTTCTTGGGAAAGCCTCCCCTGAACCAGGGGGCCGCATCGGGGACTCCGTCTTTCCATTTTTTGATGCCCAGCACCTTTTCATAGAACCATCCTGAACGCTCGAAAGACCGGGGGCGACTCCACCACGACCTGCCAGAAAACCAGTTCACAGACATTCGGGTGCCGCACCAGGAAAGTCCGATGTGAATCGTTGCCCATGCAAACCCATTGATTGCTATGTAGTAGATGACCTCTCCGGTTGTCATGTGCCCACACTCTCCTGCGGAGATGGAATCGTGCGGCCCTTCCAGGTCACCGTCTGACCGGTCTTCATTCGGACTGCGGAGCGAATAAATACAAAGAAGAAAAAGAGCAGGAGAACCGGATACGCCAGAGATGCCCACCAGGCGAACGATCCGACCTGGCGCAACAACCCGTGAAATTGAAGAACATACAGGCCAAAAAGCAGCAGGCTCAACAGCACCGGCGCATCAACCGCAGACGACAAAAGCAGCATCATAAACGCCATGATTCCTCCGGTCAGCCAGGCAATGGAGAACAGCAGGTCACGCTTCCGGGTTCTGGACGCGCCGAATGCGAAGGCTTTGGTCCATCCCTCAATCAGGCTCCGGAGTCCATCCGGATACATACGCATATGAACCACATCGCGGCCGCCTAGGCACAACACGGGAACCCCTTTCTCTATGAGTCGACGCCCCATCACCATATGCTCGAGAATCTCTCCTCGTACACCGCCATGGCCACCCACCTTGTCATAGGTGGTCCGGTCAATCAGCAGAAACGGGCCAAACAGCCCGGAAGGATGGCGGGGAGTATCAAACAAAGAAAAGGCCCCCATTCCGGCATAGGTCATCAGATTAAAAACAGCCGACAGCTGCTCTGCTGCGCCATGAACGTCATGATAGGGACCGAGTGAAAGCGCCTGTACTCCGGATTCACAATACACAGACAGAATTCGCTCCAGAGCATCGGGCTGAAGGACCGTATCCGCATCCAGAAAAAGCAACACATCGCCATGCGCCGCGCCGGCCCCTTGCTGACAAGCCCAGGTTTTTCCCCGCCAGCCAGCAGGAAGCGGCGGGACTGGAATGACCGTGGCCCCCGCCTCTTCCGCGATTCGGGCGGTTTCATCCCCGGAGCCATCATCCACCACAAGCAAATCCACCGGCTGGACGGACTGCTGACGGACCGATGAGACCAGCCGGCCGATTGTCCCCGCCTCATCCCGGGCGGGGATGATGATGGATACCGAAGGAAGCGGCCGATCGGACTTCGCGGGAGGGCACTTCGGTATTTTCCAAATCAGCACAAACCCCATCGCCCAGAGGCATGCCGCAATCCAGAGCATCAAGGAGCCTTCTGATCATGAGCTACAATGCGCTTCGCCACTTGCTGCCCGCATAGAAAGACCATCGGCATGCCGCCACCGGGATTCACAGTTCCACCCGTGAAAAACAGATTGGGATACTGTTGACTCTGCTTGCGTGCCTTAAAAGACAGATTCTTGAAGCGATCGCTGGCCACGCCATAGATCGAGCCTCCATTGGAATAATACTGTTTCTCGATATCCCGGGGGGTCCAGAAATGCTCAAACACGATGTGATCCCTCAGATTCTCACAGCCCATTCGCTCCATCTTGTCGAGGACTCGATTCTTGAGCGCCACATAGTCTTCCTGCGACACCGGACGCTCCGGATCCAGATACGGGATATGTGGAAGAATCTTCAGGCAGTCACAGCCTTCCGGCGCGACAGACGGATCGGTGCGGGACGCGGCGACCACATACAGCGTGGGGTCGTGCGGCAACACCTTTTTCTGGAACACATCCCGGAAGTGTTGCTTCTGATTCCCGGAAAAGAAAAAGTTATGATGCGCAAGCGCCTCATATTTGCAATCCAGGCCGATATCAATCACCAGGCCGGAGCAGGCCGGTTCCAGCAGTTTTTGCAGGGGCTTGACCACTTCCTCCGGCTCATGGAGCAACCGCTTCATTGCCGGGATCACCTCCATATTGGAAATGACATAGTCCGCCTCGATTTCACGCCCATCGGCAAGCCGAATGCCGCGCACGGCCTGGCGGTTGTCTGTCCGCAGTATGTCGGTCACCTCGGCGCCGAGATTGATTTCAATCCCCAGTTCGCGCATCAGTTTTTCCAGTCCCTGCGCCAGGCCGTACATCCCCCCCATCACGTACCAGAGATCATAACGGAACTGGATGGTGGGCAGACAGTTCATAAACGCCGGAGCGCGGTAGGCCGAGGAGCCGACATACTTGATAAAGAAATCAAAGATGTTCTGAAAATAGGCCGTTTTGAAGTAGCGTTTGACGCCCCCATGCATACTTCGCAACAAGTCGAATTTGGGGAAATTCATCAGGCCGTAGAATTCGCGGAATTCACTCGCACTGTCCAGGCCCTGTTCAAAATAGCCTCGATTCACCAGGTCGTATAGCTTGCCGGAATAGTCGAGGAAACGGGGAACGGAGGAGGCAGGCTCCCCCACTTTCGCTGCTTCCAGTTCCATCTGCTCCATATCAGGGGTCAGGTCGATCACCGTTCCATCTTCAAAAAAGTTGCGCCAATGCGGACGGATGGGACAGATCGGCACATAATCCTCCATGCGCTTCCCCGCCTTCTCAAAGGTCCGGGCAAAGAGATCCGGCAGCGTGAGAATAGAAGGCCCCAGGTCGAATTGATAGCCCTGCTCAGCAAGCACGTTCAGCTTGCCGCCAATCTTTTCATTCTTCTCGAAGACGCGGACGGAATAACCTTCAAGCGCCAGCGAGAGAGCGGCAGATATACCGCCGAGACCCGACCCTACGACCACTACTTGTTTTGTATTTGAAGATGCCATCATTCAACCCCTTCCTCTGTCCTGGTTAAGTGCGGATTCATCGCAACAGCCTGATCGTACCAACTAGCCGCAGCGGCTGCATCCCCTTTCTGCTCCGCTGCACGGCCAAGGAACAGCAGCGTATGGTCATGCCCCCAGGTCGCCTCCCAGGGAGACCGTGTCTGGTTTTGCTGAAGCTTGTAGGCCTCAAGCGCCTGCATAAAGAATTCGTTCGCGCGATCAATTTCACGTGAATTCGTTCCCGCCCGCTTCAGCGTACTGACCCCCATCAAATAGGAGACCTGCGGGTTCCCATCTCCATACGCGAGGGCCTTTTTCATATGACTCATGAGTTTCGGCCCGTTCCACAGCGCAGTGGCTGGTCGAGCCTGAATATGGATTCCATACAGTGTTCCCATCATGGCATGGGCGTCACTTCGTTCCGGCCGCGCCTGGAGAGCTTTCCGCAGAGAGGCCATGGCGGAGGATTTTAACCCGGCCGACTTGGACCGTTCACCCGCCTCATTCAGGAAGAGGACGGCATGGAAGTACAGGGTCCCCGCCCAGTAGTCTCGCCAGAATGAATCGTCGCCGGCTTCGACATCCATTTCCTCAAGGTGCTGAGCCGCGTTTGTCATGGCTGGATAGTTCCATTGACGGATGGCCTCTCTTCCCTCTTCAACGGCGGAAAGGAGCACTTCATTGTCAGGCTCAGAGCCGAAGGTCGCAAACGGTATCGACACCGGGAGCAGGCAGGAAAATATGCCGAGAACCAACGGGATGCGGGCAAGTTCACCCATCACTAGACGTAGGCCAACTCTCAACACCCTTGAAACCACTTAATCCTCCCATATTACTTGAAGCATGAGGCAATGATCTTCATTACATCTGTTCTCGATAACTTTTCTTTCCCTTTTTCCAGAGCGACCAATGTCTCTCTGGCCAGCGCGAGAGGCAACACGCAAAAGTCATAGGATGCGCCGCGCGGCAACCGGGTCATATACTGATCAGCCAGCGCCATCTGCTCCCGGGCATAGGCCATCATATCCGGCATGCCCCACCCATCCGGGAAGTAGTCCACTCCACGTTGTGCATCTTCTTCCCGGTTTCGCAGGATATTGACTGACTGCAAGGTCCGACCGAATCCGATAGCTTCTTCTTCGCGCGTCGTGATGTCTTCAAACCATTTCCACATCTTCGACAACATGAGCCCGACTCTCCCCGCCACATCGAAGGTATACAGGTCCAGATCCTCCCGGGTGTGAATGCCCCATCCGCGGCGGGACCACGCGGCCATCTGCTCCGCCATGTCGGCTGTGGTTTGAATGACATCCAGCCGGATCTCAGGAGGCGCAACGAGCATGAGTTCACCCAGTTTGAGCGTAACCTCCGGCAACATATCTGCGAACGGCTTGAACAGGTCGTCAAACAGGTCGGCTTTTGAATCAAGGTCTGCCGCCCGCAAACGGCGAGTAATCTCCAGCAGCAGGCGCTCTTTTATGTCGTTGGAAAGCGCAGGGTGGTCTTCGATTTCATCGATGGCCCGCATGCACAGGTAGGCCGATCCAATTGCGCTCTGCAAGGGTTCAGGGGCCCGCATGATGGGAACCATGAAGGTGCGGCTGGTTGTCGCGAGCAATTTCACATAACGTGCATCCATGATGGATTATCTTACACTACAATGCGGATCTGTCAGGAAATTTGTTGATTAATTCTAGAATGCCGGGCCAGGCGCAATAATACCTCGCGATAGATGGCGCGTTGTTCTCCAGCGGTGGCGGGAAAATGACATGCTAAGCCCTGGCAGACCATATGTTAACCCGGAGGTTATCGAACCCGGCTGGATAGCACCTCTCTATTTTTTGCCATTCCAGAAAGAAGTGGTATAATTGTCTATCGAAAAAGAGGAGAAGCATATGAAAATAGTACGATTGACCTACGCGAGCCGTTTATCCAGAGACACCGGCCCTGATGCCCTTGGTAAAATCATGACTGTGTCGCGCCGGAATAACAAGAAACTGGGCGTCACCGGTGCCTTATGCTACTCCCCTCGCGGGTTTCTCCAGATCCTGGAAGGCCCCGCCGACATGGTCAACCAGCTCTATGCGCGAATCATCAAGGACAAGCGGCACTCCTTTGTCACTCTCCTCGACTATTCGCCCATCCCCTATCGGGACTTTGAAAACTGGTCCATGGCCTATATCCGGGCAGATGAAATCGGCCGAGCCCTCCTCCAGAAGTTCAGCACCCGGAAACTGTTCGATCCCTATGAAATGGGTCCGGTCCAGGCGCGAGGCTTTTTAATTGCGGTTACGAACGAACGCGCCGACTTCCTTGCCAAACAGGAAGCCGCCCTGCGCAAGCGATAGGCCATTCCTGCCGGCCAAACTTCTGCACCCGCCAAACAAAGAAACGTAAGGAATACATAATGAAAACCAGCCTACTGATTCTTGCCTGTTCATTAGTTGCGATAACCGGAATGGGAGAGCAGCCTGCCCCTGCATCCGACTCGCCCTCAGCTGCACCCCACATCCTTTTTCAATTCAACAAGGCGGATGATCTGCAGGGATGGGTTATCCAGGATGATGGTGTCATGGGCGGGCTTTCCAAAGGCCGCGTTCAACTCAACGAAGCGGGCCAGGCCCTGTTCTCCGGCGATGTGTCACTGGAGAACAACGGCGGATTCTCTTCGGTGCAGGCCGGATTCGACCCCGTCGATGTCTCCGCCTATCGCACCATTCGTCTCCACCTCAAAGGAGATGCAAAGAACTACCAGATCCGAGTGGAGTCCGAGCCGCGGGCGCGCCATGGCTACGCCTATAACTTCGAGACGAGTGGCGACTGGGAAGATATTGTGATTCCCTTCGATAAGATGTATGCCATCCATCATGGGGACCGATTGGATCTCCCAAACTTTCCGGGACAGCAGCTGGCGCACATCCAGATCCTGATTGGTAACAAGACCGAAGAATCCTTCGAGCTTATCCTCGACAAGATCTGGCTGGAATAGCCCCCCTACGATGCTCAAAACCATTACCTTTTGGGCAGATATTCAGGACAGGGTTATGAGCAAGGAAATACCAATCTGTGTTGCCCCTGTATTCAACCGCGACATCATGTCGACATACCAATCGCCACTTTATGGCGAACTGAAACCCCTGTCTGACCCATGACAAAGCCAGCGCCGATCTTGTCGATGGACATCCTCCCCTCTCACGGCATTTTGCTTCCGCCTCCAGGACCTTTGCCATTGCAGTCTATTTGGCAGGAGCCTACTCTTGAGTTCAGCAAACGACGGAATATTGACAGCCAAAGGGGCCAGAACCCGGCAAATGTCTAGGTTGTCCTGTTACTGCGTTCGCGAGCAAACTGTGAAAAATTCATACACAAATAGAAACCCTATACTGGCCACCTGTTCCAAACGCCTTTTCGCTCTCCGTTTCTGGTGATTTACTACTTCTCACAATCAGCTCAAGTACTCGCGAAAGAGCTTGCTGATGTAGGGTTGGATGAGGCCATCAATGTTCAATGAGAAAAGGAGAGAAGAGTGAAGAAACTAGTATTTGCATCGGTCAGCGAATAGGCCTATCTTTACTTGCCGCGTAGCGGGATCTCCCCATCACTTACAGGAAATAGAAACGCATGAAGCACAATACACTATTCGCAGTCATGTCGATCATGGCTGTGGCTCTTTCATCCAACCTGGCTCTGGCCCAGGATGACGTTGCAGAACTGAGGCGCCAGGGCGACGAGGCATTCGACCGGTTTGAGAACCTGACCGCTCTGGGCTATTACGAGAAAGCCTGGCTCATCGACAAGCAAGACCCCCAGCTGCTGAGCCGGCTGACGTGGACCTGCAACAATGTAGGCGAAGATCTCGATTCCAAGGAATCTGAGCTGTATTTCGAAAAGGCCATTGCCTATAGCGAAGAACTGAAGGAACTGGCGCCGGATGATTCCCTGACCTGGTTCCTTTCGGCCATTACCAGCGGGAACCTGGGGCTTCACCGGGGAGGCAAACAGAAAGTCACGCTATCCCGGCATGTTGCCGAAGATGCCCAGAAGTGCATCGCTCTGGATCCGGACTATGCTCCCGGATACGTCGTCATGGGGGTCTATTACCGGGAGGTGGCCTCACTCAATCCCTTCCTGCGCCTGATCGCCAAACGACTGCTCGGCGGTCTGCCATCCGGAACCCTTGAAGATGCCGAAAGCATGCTGTTGCAGGGCGTCGAAAAGGACCCGAAAAGTGGATACGCATATTTTCAGTTGGCGACGACCTACGAAGCCATGAAGGAGCCGGCCAAAGCCATAGCCAATTACCAAAAAATGATCGAGCTGCCCGTGACGGACCATCAGGATCCGACCTTTAAAGAAGTGGCAAAAGAGCGGATCGATAAGCTGAGCAAGAAGAAGTGATGCCCCCTACCCGACGAGAGACGATTTGCCGTCTTCATACGCACCCGGATACCGGTTCGGAATTCTGGCAGGACCGATTGAAGCGACTGGGATTGACTTGGCAGGATGTGGTTGAGAATCCCGACGCAATTCCTCCCATGACGGCGGAGGAGCTTCGCCCCTTTAGCATCGAAGGATTCCTGCCCAAGACCCTGCGCGTAAATCGCCCCTACCTCATCACGGGCGAGACCTCCGGGTTCTCCGGGATGCCCGTTCTGACCTGCTTCACGGAATCGGAATTCAGGGAGGGCTTCGTCGATCCGTTTATCAAACAGGCACAGGTCGTGCACTTCCCATTGGCAGGAAACTGGTTGTGGGCAGGACCGTCCGGTCCCCATATTGTAGGAAAGGCCCTGCGGGAAATCCTTCGCGTGGCTCAGGGAACAGATGCCTTCGCCGTCGATTTTGACCCCCGCTGGTTCAAGGCCCAAGCCCATGGAGCGCTTTCAGCGCGCCGCTACTTCCAGCATATCCTCAAACAGATTGACGATATCATCTCGCGGCAAAGCATTGATGTTCTCTACGCGACCCCGCCCGTGGTCGCCGCTCTTGCAGAGAGTCTACCCCCGCCTCGTCGGGAAATGATCAAGGGGGTCCATTATGCAGGCATGGCCATATCCAGCCAGCAGTACGAAACCTTCCATCAGGCATTCCCCAACGCCGTACATATGTCGGGGTATGGCAATTCCCTTTTCGGAATGTTCCCGGAAACAAACACCACATCCGAAGGAATCGAGTATCGGACCGACTCTGAGCGACTGGACGTCCAGGTGGTAGAAGAACTCGCAGACGGCGGATTCCGTGTATGCGACCCCGGCGAACAGGGGCGCATACTGGTGTCCCGGTACGACGAGACCCTTCTTATCCTGAACATGCTTCTAGAGGACATCGCCATTCGCACGGAAGAGGGCATCTGCAATCCGCACCGCCCCCAACACCAGTTTGAAGGAAAGTTGCTTTACTGATGCAGACATCACAGCCAAGAACCCAACCGGAACTGCTGGCACCCGCCGGCAGACTGGACGTCTTCCGCGCCGTACTGCAGGCAGGCGCAGATGCCGTCTACGTGGCGGGAAAGCAGTTCAACATGCGGCGGCATCGCCGCGACTTCAACTTCACTCCCGAGGACTTGGCCACGGCGGTCAAGGAGGCACATGAGGTTGGCCGCAAGCTCTACGTGACCGTCAACAGTCTGGTGGGACAGTACGAGGTGGCGGCTCTCCGCGACTATCTGAGCGAATTGAACGACATCGGCGCAGATGCCGTCATTGTCCAGGATCTGGCTGTGGTTGGGCTCTGTCACAAACAGAACCTGGGAATCCCCCTGCACTCAAGCACCATGATGAACGTGAGCAGTGCGGAAACAGCCACTCAGCTCAAGCGCTGGGGATTCACCCGGCTGGTGACATCCAGAGATATCACCATCGATGCCGTCCGCCACATCAAACAGCAGTGCGACATTGAAGTGGAGTACTTCCTGCACGGGGACATGTGCTCGGCTCTTTCCGGACAGTGCCTAACCAGCGGACTCATCTTTGGTAAGAGCGGCAATCGCGGGCAATGCATGAAGCCCTGCCGATGGTCCTACGATTTGCTCTCCGAGGGCACCGGCAAAAAGGTCAAAGAAGGGGCATTCCTACTTGCCTCGCGTGACCTTTGCCTGCTTCAGCACATCCCTGAGTTGGTCGATGCAGGGATCGACTCGCTCAAGATCGAGGGCAGAATGCGGCCCGCCGAAACGCTTGTACCGGTTGTCGAGGCCTATCGGGAGGCACTCGATCGGACCCTCGCCAATCCGCTGGCTCCCAGTAAAAGCTTCTCTGCAACGGAGGCACAGCGCAGGGCGCGCACCCGCGACTTCACCACGGGGTTCGCATTCCGGCGTCCGGATGACTCCTTCATGGATATCACAGGGAAACGCGAGCCCATCGTCTTCTCGACCCACGGGCGCATTCGCACAATCCTTGAAGCTAAACCACCAACCGAATCAGACAGCGACGGCCGAACGGACCGTCCGGCCCAAACCGAAATCTCCGTGGTGGTCGGAACCCCCGAAGGAGCCCGTTCCGCAATGGCGGCCGACTGTGACCATCTCATTCTTTCCTGGGAAGGCAACTTAACCGCCGAAAGTGGCTGGACGCTTGGCGACATCGAGCAGCTCGCGGATCTGGGGCGGTCTCAATCCATCCCGGTTCTTCTCAGCACCCCCCGCGTCCTGGATGAGCGTTCGGCCCGGGAATTACGTCAACTGGCACAGGCAAAACTTCCCCTCAGTGGATTCGCCCTCGCATCCGTGGGTGCCTTGGATATCCTGGGAGAGAAGGGCCATCTGCTATGGGCGGATGCGCCCATGAACGTACTCAATGCGGAGGCGGCAAAATGGCTCCAACGCCACGGAATCACACGCATCATGCCCGCCCTCGAAGCCTCATTGCCCTCCATCACCCAGATGATGCAGGCCACCCCCGGCTGCGACTTTGATTTCCTGGCGCACGGGCCTCTCACGGGAATGCTGCTAGAACATTGTCTGATTGCCATGAACATCCTCCATGCAAGCAAGAGCGATTTCTGCCCGATGCCCTGTGCGGTCGACCAGTTCAGTCTCGTCGACAAGAAGGGAAATCGACGGCGGATTCGCCCCGACCGATATTGCCGAAGCCACCTGTTCATGGAGTACGATTTAGCAACCCTGCCAAGACTGCATTCCCTGCTCGCAGCAGGCCCGCGCTCTCTGCGCATCGACGGGCGACTCTATTCTCCAGAGCAAATCGCGCACCTGATTGACCTGTACCGTACATGGCTGACAACTCCCGACCAAAGGCCATCCATTGAGGCGGACTTTGAGGGTGAGTTTCCGGCAAACCAGCACACGCTGGGAGCCTACCCGCGGGGAATCTGTCGCGATGAGGAGATATCGCGCATCGACCTGAAACGGGAGGAAAAGAATGCCGACCAGTGACGCATCACGCATCATCGAGCTAAAATCGACCTACACCATTCCCTGCCTCTATCACTTCTATCAGGACCCGCCGGTGCTGGTAAGGGGAGAGATGCAGTACCTGTTCGACACGGAAGGCAAACGATACCTGGACTGCTTTTCCGGAGTCACGGTGATGAACTGCGGCCATGCGAACCCTGAGATTATCGAACCGGCCATCGAGCAGATCCGGACCCTACAACATACCACCTCCATCTACCTGACCCGTCCCATGTACGAGCTGGCCAAAGAGCTAGGCGACTTTCTGAACAGCGGTGCTCCGGATCGCACCGATCGGCTTAAACGGATGTTCTTCGTCAACAGTGGCAGCGAAGCCAACGAGGGTGCCCTGCTGCTGGCCAAGCTTTATACCGGAAAGTCGGGCTTCATCTCCCTGCGTGGCGGCCTCCATGGACGCACATCGCTGACCATGGGATTGACCCAGATCCCGATGTGGCGAACGGATGAAACGCCGCCGCCCAATCTTTATCAGGCTCCGCGTCCGCACTGCAGGGACTGCGACCTGGGCCTGAGCCACCCCGCCTGCGAGTACGCGTGCCTGAATGCTGTCGCCGAGCGGCTGAAGAGCCATGGGGATATTGCCGCCGTCATCGCCGAACCGATCCAAGGCAACGGCGGCATCATTGTGCCCCCCGATGGGTATTTCGAACGACTCCAGAAAATAGTCCACGCCGCGGGGGCCCTGTTAATATTTGACGAAATACAGACGGGGTTCTGCCGCACCGGACGGAGATTCGCCTTTCAGCACACGTCCATTGAACCGGATATCCTGACCGTGGCCAAAGCGCTTGGAAACGGATTCCCGATCGGCGCGTTCTGCACACGCGATGACATCGCCGTGTGCTACACCCAACCCGGAGCTTCTACCACCGGGGGCAACGCTGTCTCCGCAACCGCCGCCAGGCAAGTCCTCGCCTACATGACCCGGGAAGCACTGCCAGAGAAAGCAGAGCACCTGGGCAAGCGCCTGCGTCAAGGGCTCCAAACCCTGCAGGCCACGTACACCGAATTGGTCGATATCCGCGGGCGGGGCCTTATGCTGGGCGCTGAGATCCAGTGTAACGATGGCTCAGAGTCTCAGAAGACAGACCAGATCCTCGAGTCGATGAAAGATCGAGGCTTCCTGATTGGCAAGACCGGACTAAACCGCAACGTTCTGACATTCATGCCCCCTCTTGTCATCAAGGAAGCGAATGTCGAGGAATTGCTGACCGCATTGGAAGGCGTCCTTGCAGAAACGTTTGGGCATGACTGATGCACGTCACGAATACACAATGGCAAGTCAGGGCGATATGAAACACCGATGCTTCTTCATAACCGGCACGACCGGGCTGGTGGGAGGATACCTGCTCGATCGTCTTGTACGCGATCCAGATGCCGAGCTGCATGTGCTGGTGCGCTCGGAGACTCTCCTTGCCGCCCGTGACCGCGTAGCCACCCTGGGGCAGTACTTCGGCCTACCTGATCTGGCAGACCGGGTTGGCATCCATGTGGGCTGTATTTCCCAACCGGGGATCGGCCTGCAACCCGAGTCATTGGAGTTGATTCAGTCGACGGTCACCGATGTCGTCCATGTGGCGGCAAGCACTTCATTCACGGACAAGCAAACCAACAGGCAGGTAAACCGAAAGGGCACTGAGCACCTGCTAGACATCATCCCGGCCCATGCCCGTCTCTTCTATGTCAGCACAGCCTACGTTGGCGGCATGGCCCCCACCATCCGGGAGGACCAGCTCAACATCGGACAAGCGTTTCGCAACGACTACGAGCGCAGCAAGTTCGAAACCGAGCGCTTCGTTCGGGAGCGCTACGACGACAGGCCCGAACAGCTGACGGTCTTTCGCCCCTCGATTGTAACGGGCGAGTGGACAACCGGCCGCACCTTCCAATTCATGACGCTCTATCGCGTCTTACGGGCTCTGGTTGCATTTGCCCGGCGGCATCCGGGAGAGAATTTCGATCTGGAATATGCTCCCGACGGAACGCAGAACTACATCCCGATTGACCGGCTCACCGACATGATGGAAGAAGTCCTGCGCGGTCCACAATTCTGGGGAAGCACGTACCACCTCGTTAATGACAAGCCCATCGTGAATCGGGATTTCAGAGAACTGGTTAAAGAGAGGATGGGATTCAACATTATCAACCGAAAACCGAGCGAAGAATCGAGCAAGCTCAACCGGGCAGCCGTGGCAGGAAACGCCGCCTATCTGGCCTATCTTCAAGGAGAACCGAAGTTCGGCTGCCAAGCGAGAAACCGATTGGCATCCTCGCGGCAACCCATGCCTTTTGACGGTGACTATCTGGATAGACTTTTGAGTTTTTGCAAACAAACCGCCTGGGGGAAAAACCTTGCCATCTGTCGCTGATTTCTTTGAACGCCATCTGTCCGCATTGCAGCATAAGCCGCTCCTTGCCGGCTATGAGCACTACGACATGACGTGCGAAATCCATTTTCTCGACAGGAGCGAGCGTTGGCGGATCGACATTACCAACGGCTGCATCAGCGAAATCCGTATACTGGACTCAGACGCGCCAAGCCCCCAGGTCCGTTTTGATCTCACAGAACCCGTTTTCTGGGATATTGTAGAGGGTGCAATCTCCCCGCAGAAGGCCTTCTTCACACGAAAGACAAATATCAAGGGGGATCTGTTTCAGGGCATGAAACTGGCCAAGCTGCTTAGCCTTTTCTTTGAACAATACCCCTATCGGGCGTAGGATCGGCACTTATGAATGAGGCCTCCGAATACGCGTATCTCGGCGAAACCATTGACGTCCCGATTACCGGCAGCGACCCCTTGCAGGCAACCGTTGCCTATTGCGACGAAACCGATGTCGATCGGATGCTGCTTGTCTTTCCTCCCAATCCCATTCTCGGCGGAGACAGCCGAAATAACGTCGTCCAGGCTCTGCTTGCCGAAGCGGTGAAGCGTCAAGCGCTGGCGGTCACCTTCGACTACCGCGGCAGCAACGGCAGCCGCGTCGGAGATGTGGACATGATGACCTATTGGGAAGCCCTGAACGCGGGCGGCGATTTCAGCCAGATCATCGAGGACGCCGTGGCCGTTGTGAGCGCGATCAAAACAGCCTTTGGATCCCCGGGCTGCTGCGCGCTGGCTGGGTACTCATTCGGGTGCTACATGGCCCTGCAGAGCGCCCCTCAGCTTGGACGGCCGCCCGTAGGGGGCATTTCGCCTCCGCTGGAAGAATATGATTTTCGCCCGTGGCTGAAGGAGGGTGATCTACACCTGTTCGTCGCCCCTGACGATCCGTTCTGTCCTACCCACAAGGCGAAGGAGCTCTGCGACAATACGGGCATGGCTATCCACACCGTAGCCAGTGATGATCATTTCTTCCGCGGCACCGAGCCGCTTCTGGCTCGCACGGTCTGCGACACGTTACAACTGTAGAGATAGAACACAGGGAGATAGTATGAGAAAGAAGCCCACTCAGGTGACGGTTATTCAGGGTCATCCACTCGCCGACAGCTACTGTTGCGCGCTGACCAGCGCCTACATCAAGGGGATACGGGAGACCGGAGCGGAGGTCCGCATGCAACATCTGGAGACTCTTGATTTCGACCCCATTCTGCATGAGGGATATCGCACTATTCAGGAACTGGAACCCGACCTCGTTTCTATCCAGAAAGACATTATCTGGGCAGATCACCTGGTCTTTGCCTTCCCTGTCTGGTGGGGAATGCCGCCAGCCAAGATGAAAGGCTTTCTAGACCGCACCTTTGTTCCTGGATTTGCGTTCAAGTTTAACCCAGACAGCATATTTCAGGAAAAGAAGCTGGCGGGACGCTCGGCTCGGATACTCTGCACCATGGACAGTCCGCCTTGGTATTACCGTCACCTGATCGGAGCCCCTTCCCAGAAGATGATCAAGAACTCCGTTCTGAAATTCTGCGGCGTCAACCCCGTTCGAATTTCCTCATTCGGGTCCATCAAGCTTTCATCCCCTGCCCAAAGGCAACTCTGGCTGGACAAGGCCGAACGGCTTGGCCAGCGCGGCCGCTGAACGGTTTCCCTGAACGAGAATATCGGAGCGTACCTGCTCACGTCATGGCGCCCCGACAACGCTATAGCAACTCACGATTGAAATGCCGCATCTGTACCCTGCGGTCAAAGAGGATCGGATGGGGTCACGGGGATTGCGCCCCGTGACCCTTCCACACCACCGGACATGCGGTTTTCCGCATCCGGCGGTTGAACCGAGCCAAGGTCAATTTCTTGCCTTCGCGATCATCCAAGGCACCGTGAACCCATATTGCTCTAGTCTGGTATTGGGAAGGGCTTGATGCATCACCCAGTATCGAGCGATTGCCCAAGCGCCTTTCCGACTCCAAGCCATTCCCAGCGAACGTTTCCGAATGCCCAGCCGCCTCAATGCGTTGAAACGGCCTCTGGGCACACTCCATCGGAGCCAGAAGCACTTTCGGATGTGTCGGCGTATCCATCCGGACAGGTCAATAACCTCCCACTGGCCATCGGCCAGTTTGAAGTAGTTCCACCATCCGATAATGAATTTCCGCCATTGGTCCCGCAGTTCCTTACTGGTCCGATTCTGCCGTGCATCCCAC
The DNA here is from genome assembly GCA_964526745.1 of uncultured Verrucomicrobiota bacterium. Lineage (GTDB taxonomy): Bacteria > Verrucomicrobiota > Kiritimatiellia > CAIQIC01 > Lenti-01 > Lenti-01. The sequence continues at coordinate 1,137 of CAZGMQ010000064.1, read as the reverse complement.
AGATCCCGCACCCGTGCTTTCATCCGCTGGATGGATTTAGGCGAAACGCCTATCCTTCCATCCGAGTAGAGACGAAAGCCCAGTAGCGAGCTTTGGTCCGTAGGCCCGCTCCCACTCTTGTCGCGGTTCACGGGGACTTTCAGATGCTTCTCAATCCAGCGAATCACACTTTCAAGCACCCGTTTCGCAGAACGCTCACTGGAGGTGAAGATGGCGATGTCGTCGGCATATCGCACAAACGATAGACCCCGACTTTCCAGCTCCTTGTCCAGCGGGTCGAGGTAGATATTGGCTAGAAGGGGCGAGAGAGGCCCGCCTTGCGGCGTTCCCTTTATACGCTTCTCCCTGCTTCCACCGGGGGACTGCCGAGCGGCCCGGAGATAACTTCCAATGAGCCGTAGCACCCGTTTATCCTCAACCTTCTGCGCCACCTGGCGCATCAGAATGTCTTGATTCACTTCATCGAAGAAGCTCTTCAGGTCAATATCCACCACCCAAACCTTTCCGGTCTGAATATAGCTTTGTGCCTCCCGTATCGCACCATGTGCGCTCCGGTGGGGACGAAAGCCGTGGCTATGTTCGCTGAACTCCGTTTCCCACAACGGAGAGAGCCTCTGGTGGATGGCCTGCTGGATCATCCGATCCACCACGGTGGGAATCCCCAGCGTCCGAGTCCCGCCGCTGGACTTGGGAATATCCTTCAGCCGCACCGCTGCTGGACGGTATGTCCCGGCCAGCAACTTGCTTTTAATGGATTCCCAATGCTCCCGCAACAGCTCTTCTGTCCGCTGAATGCTCTTACCATCCACTCCTGCGGCTCCACCATTGGCTTTCACCGACAGCCAAGCCGCAGTCATGTTCTCTTTTGACAGCATCGATTCAAGCGTTGCTGCCTGCCTTGTATTCTCTTCGAGCATCTTCTTTTCCCTTCCTACGCAAATCAGAGAACTCGGACGCCATGGTTCGGCTTTGCGGGAGAATCCACTCCTGCGCTCCCTCTCCATCCTCGAGGCTCTGGCCCTTTCCGTTTCGGCATCCCTGCTCTGTAACTTGGCTGGTTGGTTGATTGCTTTCTCTTGGTTCTTCGGCCCTTCGCTCCTGCCGCCTTTCAGCGGCTCTCTTCACTACTACGGCCTC
>CAZGMQ010000063.1:0-19225 GCA_964526745.1 uncultured Verrucomicrobiota bacterium | reverse complement strand
TTCTCTCCCTCACCACCCTCGGCCTTCGGTGTCATCTATTTTGAGGCAATGCGCAGGCTCCACCGGGGCAAGCGCCCCGCTTGACATTTTGTTCCAAGACCGTATGCTTTCCACTTCTTTTGAAAGAATGGGCGTTTAGCTCAGTTGGTTAGAGCGCGTGCCTCACATGCACGAGGTCACAGGTTCAACTCCTGTAACGCCCACCATTCTTTTTCCCATAAAATAAGACTATTATGCTTTATTTTGCGGGTTTCCTTGCATCCATCCTTTGCGCCCCCAAATGCCTGTTATTGCCTCGGAACGACCCGAAACACGCAACAAACATGCAACATATTTTCGCATGCCCTCCGAACTCTAGACTTCAGGTCGCGCTCTACTCTCGTCTTGAACTGCTGATTTCACCCCATTCAGCCATTCTTGACGAAAAATAATCCTCTTGCATGTTACCTTCAAGGCCAAGGTAGCGAGGCTGACATAGTACACTAGGATTTCGAAGGTGTTATCGAGAATCTCGTCGATGGGGGATGGAGTGAAACGAGTTCAGGGTCAGGGGCCCCGAACGGGCCACGCCTGTTGAGGCAAGGCTTTATCGCAACGCAATACTTGACCATTAACTAAATATACAGACGGCACGTGTGCAGCATTAATGGCATCTGTAGTACTCGACCAATATATAAGATTTTTAACATTTGTAAACGGGTGTCCAGATGGGAGACATGGATTTCTTTGACTCCAGTCAATTATACTTAATAGTTCATTTATGTTCGGTAAACGCCAATCTGAAAATCCGCCAAACGTCAACTCGTTACAGTAGTCGATTGCGTCATTCCAAGTCTCATTTGATATTCCTTTCGCATCCCGCGCCCAAATTAAGCCTGTTAAGTTATCTAGAACAACATTGGTGTTTGACTGTACGGAAAACCTAGGCACTGGCCAAGTTGCCCCTGCACCCACGGAAGCATCGTCTCCGCTCCGATATGAGATGGACTGACCTGTACGGGCAACCGCCATGCTTACACCTGAATATGTGCCCGCAATACCAAAGATACTGATGCCAGATTTAATATTGGCTGCGATGAAATTGGCATCACTAAACTGTGCGCTATTCCCCGAAGTCCCCGCGTAATAGCCTGATTGAGGCCGGAAACGCAGAGTTGTCCCTGATATCGAACTACTCTGTGCCGAAACATGGCCTGATCTGTTTGGCATCGTTCCCGTTCTGTTAACAGCACCGGCACACGAAAAAATTTGTCCGGCCAGAACGGAAGAATCGGCAGCAGATCCCGTCGCCCCGACAACGGAGCCATTAACGCCAAAAATATTGACGCCCAGCTTAATATTGCTGGGGACTAGGTTTGCACTGCCAGCCACACTGCCGGATCCACTATGGTACCCCTGTGAGATAACTTGTGTTGCAGTACTTGGCGTAAAATTTACAGTTCCTCTATTCGGCATCGTCCCGTTTATTTCCCCGTCGTTAACATATGCCGTTTTCCCGGTCAGAATATCACCGGCCGCAGCATTTCCGCCGACGCTGTAGATGGGATTAGTTCTCCCCACTCCACGCGAATATTTGCCGACAGGTAGCGTGATAGTGCCATCAGGCAAATGAATATTCCGTAAGCCATTGTATGTGCTATCCCGTTCTTCAAGTCCATCAAGATTAGGTAGAGATTCAACCGTGAAATAATATGGGTTGGAATTCATATTGGTGAAGGATAGGGAATCATTTCCGAACGAAATCAAATCCTGCGCCAGTGCTGTCGTGATCGAAAATAGAACAGTAACTGAAATATCTATCAATATCTTTCTTTTCATCCCGCCGCTCCTTATGGATTTAACCTTCTTTCGTCGAACAAGTCGCTTCATTCCAGCTATTGGCTTTTTTGGGGACTCCTTACAGCGTTGATGCTTTGAGCATATCCTCTCGTAGGGATAAGTTCAATGACCGTTTATCGATTCCCCCAACGGGGTTGCTGAAATGGATGATACACCCGCTTGAATATCCACAACCCACACCCCGAATTGGCTTAATTCCGATGTTGGAGGGCTCCTTTGCTTATTGAGTCCGCATCCCCCCATGCACGAGGGCACTGGTTCAACTCCAGTAACGCCCACCATTCTTTTCCGGATGCCCCGCACTTCGCTGCGGGGCTTTTCAGTTCTTATGGAATGAGGAGCTCGAATCCTGTCGCTTCGTCCGGCAGGCGCCGGGCCGAACAGTCCAGCAGCTCCACCATGACCACCTCCAGGACATGCCAGACCTTCACCCCTGTCCGGATGCAGCCGGTGATGGTTTCTTCATTCCGCCCGCAGGCGAGATGCACATGAAGGATCGGCTTCCCAGCCTTGTCGGGGAACAGGGTTCCCGTGCCCATCACTTCATGGACGCCCTTCAAGACGCTCTGCTGCGGCTCGATCGGCGGCGGGCAGCGGTCCATTTTCGGCCCGGTCACCAGGACACTGCCCGTATCGCCCCCGCCGTGCATCGTTAGCACCGCATGGGTGATGCCCTTTTCTGCCGCAAACCCCTCAAGGACCTCATGGACAATTTCCCCATCCTCCAGCCGAATGATAAATACCCGTCCTTGCTTCGCTTCGCTAACTTTCATGACATACGCTCCTTTTTGTCAGTCCTAGCATGACCGTCCCTGAAAATCCACGCCTCATCTCACGGCCGATTCCGATTCTATCTGACCTCTGTGCACCACGCCGTTGGCCTGGCAAGCCATGCCTGGGGCTTGGCTCGCGTGGTGAGAGGCGTGGAGCTAGGCGAAGTTGCGCCAGAAAAAGTAAGCGAGGAGGATGCCGAGGGCCGCCCAGGGGATCCAGCGGGGTTTGGCGAGGGCGGGGCGCAGGCAGAAAAGGCCGATTACGGGCAGGGCAAAAAAGAGGAACGGATTCATCAAAAAGGCGGCGCGAATTTCTCCATGCAGGAGCAGGTGAGCCGCCCGCAACCCGCCGCAGGTGGGGCAGTCGAGACCGGTGAGGGTGTGCAGCGGGCATCCGGGATAGGCGGGGGTGGTCGCGGGATCAAACATGAACAGCACAATGACGACGATGAGGGCCGTCAATGCCAGGAGTCCGGTCGCGAGCTTCGTGTTTTTCTTCACCTTCAGCCTTCAGCCTTCTTTAGCCGCCGCCGGCGGTTCTTTCCCCAGGCGCTTCAGCGCGGTCTTGAGATCCTCCCAGGCAAACACCTTCTTGCGGGGATCCCGCAGCAGGTAGGCCGGATGGAAGGTAAGCATGACGGGGATGCCTTCAAATTCACGCCACTGTCCCCGGGCTTTGCCGATGGGCAGTTTTTCCTGCACGAGGCCGCGGCAGGCGGTGGCGCCGAGGCAGATGATGATCTTGGGTTTGATGACGGCGATTTGCCGCTTGAGATAGGGGATGCACCCGGCCATTTCATCGGGTGTGGGCACACGGTTGCCGGGGGGGCGGCATTTGACGATATTGCCGATGAAGATTTCATCACGGCTGTAACCCATGGCGTTGATCATTTTGGTGAGGAGCTTGCCGGAGCGGCCGACAAAGGGGCGGCCCTGGGCATCCTCGTCGGCACCGGGGCCTTCGCCGATGAACATAATATCGGGATTCAGGCAGCCTTCGCCGGGCACCGTGTTCGTACGGGTGGCGGCCAGCTCGCAGGCCTGGCAGGCGCCGACTTCGGCGACGAGGCTTTCAAGGGTATCTTTCCCGCTTTTCGGGGCGTCGGGGACTTTGGATTTTGCGTCGGTATTTTTTCTCTTCACAGGGGTTTTCTTTTCGGGTTGAACGACGGCGTCCGGTTTGGCTGCCGGGGCGGCTTTCGGGGCCGGGGCGAAGGTTTTACCGGAGGCGGGGACATGGGTGATGCCCTGTTCCTTGAGGTATTCCAGGTATTCGATGGCCTGTTCGGGGAGCGATTTCTTCATGCGGGGCACTATAGCGAGGCAGCAGGAGGGAGGAAAGAATAGAAAGAAGTTCTCCACAAATTTTACAGATGGACACAGATGAATGCCAGAAGATGGATTTTCTCTGCGCTCTCTATGGCCGTTCTTATCGGTTTTTCTGCAAACTTTTGATTGCCAAAAAGGGGGGGCTTCGGCATTCTGTCCCCGTTTTCCATGCGCCCCCATCGTCTAGAGGCCTAGGACGCCAGGTTCTCATCCTGGTAACACCGGTTCGAAACCGGTTGGGGGTGCCATTTTTTTTGCCCGGATGCGGTCTGATTCAAAACGCTAACTCTTTGACGGATGAGCAGTTTTTTGTAATAACGGTTGACTTAGATGGCGCTATGTTTGGACTGGTTCGGTTCAGGGCGCCATTGCTGTATTCCGTGACCTGACAACAATTATGCCGGCACATCAGACTAGATTGGCTTTCCTGGGGATGCTCCTCGCTGGACTCACCGCGGGCATGCTTCGTGCCGAGGTTCCACAGAGTGCGACTAATTTTCCGGTGCTGGGGAATGAGCCGACGCCTTTTCTGCGATTTGATTCCTCGCTGTCTCTGACGAATGAGCCGCCGGGCACCCCGGTGACGAATGTGACGATTGCGGGCACCTGGACCTCCTGGACCGGACGCTATCCGATGAAGCAGCTGGAGGAGCATCTCTGGGAACTGGACGCGCGGACGCTGGGGGCCCGGTTGGGGAGGCATGAATTCAAATTCATTGTGAATGCCGAATGGGAGCAGGGCGACAACCGCGTGCTTCCCATCAATCTTTATGGCGAGATTGAGCGGCCGCCGGCGATGGTGCAGCGGGCGGTGGTGGATGATTTCAATCTGATCCGAGTCTCTTTCAAGGAAAGCCTGCCGAAGGGGATTCAGCCGACCGCCACGCTGGATCCGCCGGTGCCAGTGGCCTGGACAGAAGTAGTGACGGAACTGGAAGACGCCCGCAAGACTGGCTATCTGCTTTCGCAGGGCGTGGTGACCTTCCTGTTTGATCAGGCGGTGTATGGGCTGGACCTGCCCCGGAATGCCCAGGTGGCGGTGGCGGGAAACTTCACCGGCTGGGATGGCAACGGTGGCGGCGGCAAGTGGGTGCTCAAGCGCGGCCGGGTAAAGGGAACCTGGGAGGGGACGGCGCAGCTGGGCGGTATGCGGCTACCCCCGGGTGAAAAGGACTTGATCTTCAAGTATGTGATCAACGGGACGGATTGGCTCACGCCTCCTGCAGATGCAAAAAATGCCTTCTCGGACGGGAAGGGAAGTGTGAATCTTCGTCTGGATCTGATGCGGAGCGGCGGTGCCGAAATCCGTGTGCATACGAAAGAGCCGCTGGATTTGACTCAGAACTATGTGCTGAAAATTGACGGTGTGACGGACCGCCCATTGGGGATGCTGACGACGCCGGAAGGGATTTTCAACCGGATCCAAAGCGACAAGGAGATGGGTGTTATCCTGAATCGGGAGCGCAACACAACGACCTATCGCCTCTTCTCCCCGCGTGCGAAGAGCGTTTCGCTTTGTTTTTACAACCGTCCGATGGCTGTGACCTGGAAGCCGAAGTTCAAACGCTTCCCGCCCGCAGAGAAATATCCGATGTGGAAAGACCCGAAGGATGGGGTGTGGGAAATCACCACGCACGGCTTGGATATCGGCCGGTATTACGGGTTCCAGGTGAAGGGTCCCGAAGGGGATGCCGAGTCCTTTGATGCTTTCCATGTAATCGGCGATCCGTATGGCCGGGCGGCCGCGACTGCCGATGGTCTGACCCTGGTGATCGATCCGGATGCGACCAATCGCTGGTTCAAGGGCTGGACCGATCAGGAGTGGGTGACGCCGGATCCGCAGGACTCGGTGATCTATGAATGTCATGTGCGCGGGATGACGGTGCATCCCTCTTCGGGTGTGCCGAAAGCGACCCGCGGAAAATATGCGGGGCTGGCGGCGACCCTCGGAGAGGGTACGGGTCTGGATCACGTGAAGGCGCTGGGCGCCAACACGATTGAACTGCTGCCCATCAGTGAGTTCTCCGAAAGTAAGGATCCCTACAACTGGGGCTATGCCACCGTTTATTTCTTTGCACCGGAATCCAGCTATGGAAGCGAGCCGGAGAAGGGGTCGGCCTACTATGAATTCAAGCAGCTGGTGGATGATCTGCATGCGGCGGGCTTTGCCGTGGTGCTGGACATGGTCTATAACCACGTCGGGGGACCCAACCTCTTCGCTTTGATCGATAAGAAATGCTATTTCCGCCTTAACCCCGACCTGAGCTTCTCCAACCACAGCGCCTGCGGGAACGACATCAAAACCGAGTCGCCGATGATGCGCAAGCTGATCGTCGACAGCATTATCTATTACATGGAGGAATTCCATGTAGACGGATTTCGTCTGGATCTGGCAGAGCTGATCGATATGGAGACCATGCTGGCGATCCGGGATGCGGCGGAAGAGGTGAATCCGAAGGTGATTCTGATTTCCGAGCCGTGGAGCCCTGGTCGCGGAGAGAACAAGTTCCAGCTGCGCGGGACGCGCTGGTCCGCCTGGAATAATGATTTCCGTTATGCGGCCAAGGATTTTGCCCGAGGGTACGGAAACCGTGACTGGCTGATGAAGGGCGTCTTCGGTTCGGTGGATACCTGGGCATTGAATCCGCTGCAGCCGGTGAACTATCTGGAAAGTCACGACGACATGGCGTTCATGGATGAGATCAGCAGCAATCCAAAGCATGACGGGCGCAAACTGAATGACCGTGATGCGGCCTTGAACCGGCTGGCGGCCACCATCCTTTTCACCTCCCTTGGCAAGACCATGCTCTATGAGGGTCAGGAGTTCCTTCGCAGCAAATGGGGAATCAAGAATACCTATAATCGCGGTGATGCCGTCAATGCCATCCGCTGGACGGACCGCAAGCGTCCGCTGGCCCGTCAGGCGCTGGACTATTACATGGGTCTGGTACAGCTGCGCATGAGTGAGGAGGGCGCCGCCTTCCGTGTGGCACAGCGTCCACCCAAAAGCTATTACCGATGGATCCTGCCGCGGAATCCCAAGATGATGGGCTATATTGTGAATGTGCCGCATCTTCATGCGGGCCGCGGGTTTGCTGTCCTGCTGAATGCGGATGTGAACCCCCAGCAGATCGAGGTGGACCTGCGTGGCAAGACCGCCTGGAAGATGATCGGCAACGGCCGCGAAATCAATCGTAAGGGTCTGGTACCGTTGAGCGGACTGTCCGGTCAGCCTCCGCCGGTCTGGCCGGCAGATTGGAAGGGCGAAATCACGATCCCGCCCTTGAGTTCTGTGATCCTGATGAACGGATTTGAGCAGCCGGCTGATGAGCTTCCTTGAACAGTTGTGGAGCCGTCTGCCCCGAACCGGTCTTCCGGTTCGCGGTGTCTGGATCGGACCGTATTGGACGGCCGTACAGACCGATAATGGAACGGGGCTGGCCACGACGCTTCTAGGAGCCGGCCACACGCACGGCGAACATGCTCAGCGGTTTGCCGGAGCCGGTCACCTGACGCAGCTTTCCGCTCATGAACTGGCGGAGGGAGTTCTTTCGGAGTTTCCGTTGGAACGAAGCGTGGGGATGGCCGCGCTGAATGCGCTGCTGCCAAACCCCACGGGGACGATTACGGAACGCAATGCCGGCGAGCTGGCCGCGGAGAAGGGGGCCGGGAAAACCATTGGTGTCGTGGGGTGGTTCCCCTTCATCCCGCAACTGAAGAAAGTCGCCGCCGTAGAGGTGTTCGAAAAAGACCCGGAGACAGGCTATACCCTGACCGAAGAGCGGGCGGCCCGGATGGCCCGGTGCGACGGACTGTGCATCACGGCGTCCGCCCTGATTAACGGGACCATTGACGACCTCCTGAAGGCGGCGCCTGCGTCCGCCTGGAAGCTGTTGGTCGGTCCTTCCGCGCCTCTGTGCCGGGAGACGCTGGGGCTGGGTTTTGATGCCGTTTGCGGCGCGCGCGTGTCTGATCCTTCCGATGTGATTCGTGTGATTCAGGAGGGCGGCTGTTTCCAGCAGATCAAACGGACCGGCGGCGTGCGCCTCCTCAATCTCGAAGCCTAGTCGGTCCCCATCGGAGTCAACCCAATTTTCCGTTTGACAGTCTTCAGGCTGTTGCTTCAAGATGACGCTGTGGGCGGTTTATCCAAAAGCACGCGTTGCGCGTCAACCGAGGATGGACGGTCCTGACAATACAGAAAATAAAAAAGACCATAAGGAGAAGAGCCGATGAAAAAGTGGATTGCTGTGCTGGTGATATTGATGCTCGCCGTTCCTGCGATGGCGCAGTTTGCAGGTCTGCCGATCGCGAGCGGTGCTGCGGCACCGGAGGTGATGAAGGTGGCGGTTTCGGGCGGGGCCGTTTTTCAGGACGACTTCAACCTGTATGGCGTGAGGGGAAGCTTTTCGCCGGTTCAGGGACTGACGCTGTTCGGGGATGTGGGCGTGCTGGATCCGGACGGGGAGGGTATGGATACCGGTGGCTGCATCCAAGGCGGTGGCCAGTTCACCCTGCCGTTGGAGTTGCCGGTTGATATGGCGCTGCGCGCATCTCTGGCCTATTCAAAGAACGACTTCGAAGGCGGCGGCGAGCTCACCATGAAAAACTTCAATGCGGGGGTCCTGGTCAGCAAGACCATCGAGCAGATCACACCGTACGGATTTGTGGGCTTTAACTATGTGGACACCCAGGCGGAAATCCGCGGATGGGAAGGCGAGTCGGAGGACGAGACCGATTTCGCCATTGCTGGTGGTCTGCTGTTTGCGGTGACGGGGCAGTTCTCACTGTATGCGGAAGTGGCCAATATTGACGACACCTTCTTTGGTGTCGGCGGCCGCTACCAATTCTAGTTCCAGTCCATTTGTATGGATTCAACGCCCGGTCCCCTTTTGCGGGGTCGGGTGTTTTGTTGTCCGGATTTTCAGTCAAGGTTTGCGTCCCGGGCCTTCGTTTGAGACCCTTGCCCTGTGCAGTGGCTCTGTTGGGGCGGAGTGGGAATGCGTGTGCATCGGCCGTCCCCGGACGAGAACAACCTCAGGAGGGAGCGGAAAGATGAAGATGCAATTCACAACGGGTTGGCGCTGGGTGGCGGTGTGGGTGGCCGGCATGGCGATCATGGGATTGGCCGGGTGCGGTGGCGGCAGCGATGGGGGCGGCGGCAGCGGCGGCGGCGGGGCTTACCAGGGAAGCTATGACGGCGGGTTCAACGGAACGGATGAGGGGGCCATGGCCTTCACCATCGATGGGAACGGCATCATCAGCGGCACGGCTCACTCTATGCTGGATAATCTGGATTATGTAATCAGCGGGGATGTGAACGAAGCCGGGGAACTGTCGGCGGGTGCCTATGTGGGCGGAAACTATTTGGGCACCTATCAGGGCACGATTGATGCCGGTGGAGCCGTTCGCGGCACCTGGGGCAGTGAGGATGGTTCAGGCCGCGGCACCTTTGCTGCACAGCTGAATTAATGTAGATGGAATGGCCGGTTTGAAGTCCTCAGGACTTTGAGCCGGGCGTGCATTTCACGCACAGCACGGCATCGGGAAAGGCGGTGAGGCGGGCTCCACCCATGGGTTGCCGGCATCGCCCGCAGGTCCCGTAGGTCCCCCGTTGAATGCGCTGCAAGGCGGATTGAATCCGCAGGAGGCGCTCTTCCCGGCGGCGTTTCATTTCCATCGCCATCTGCTGCGCCTGCATCGCACCTCCGCGAGAGAGCCGGCCGATGGAGCTGTCGAGCTGCACGGGCGCCGATTCCTCGCTGGCTTGTTTCAGTTCAGACTGAAGGGTGGCCCGAAGCGCGATGAGACGCGCTTCGTAGTGTTGCAATTCAGCGGCATCCACTAGGGAAGGATATCCGGGTTGGCGGCGATGATCTGATCGGAGAGTGCGGTGACCTCTTCCACAAGTGCCGCGGCAAACTGAATGCGGGATTTCAGGTGTTCCGGTGAGTCGAGCCCCATGGTTTGGAGCAATTCGCCGGCATACGGAAGAAATTCAGTTTGGACGGCCTTGTCGCCATCAGCGGCAATGGCCGCGCAGGAAATCATCAGAAACAGGGCCATCCAGAAGAAGGATTCGCGATAGCCGTCTTCGGCAAACATCTCGCGTGTGCCATCTACCAGGTAGGGGCGTACGCACACATCGAGTTTGTGATCATAGGGGACGGGCGTTTTGTGGATGGGCACCGCGGTGTCGAACGCTCGGGTGGCCCGGTCCAGCAGGATTTCGGCGGCCTCCGGTGTAATCGCGTCGGAGCCGAGCAGCTGATGGAGTTTCTCGAAGACGGCCTGTTCTTCGTCGGAGGAAATCAAGCCCCGGAGCTGCAGCATGTTCCGCCGGTGTGTCAGTGGCGTGAGGTGCACAGTGGTCAGAACGGCAATCAGATACATGTTGAGGGTGCCCAGCGCCATGGCCGCCTGCTGGACATCCGTGGCCTGGGTCAGGTCGGTCAGCGCCTTGTGAACCTCCTTGAGCATATCGTCGCGCCGGGCAGTGACCCACTTCCGAAGAGGGTATTCCGCGTTCACCTGTTTTGCCAGTGGCGCCAGCTTGCCTTTCGGGTCGAGCAGGATACTGTGCTCTCCAGCCAGGATGGAAGCATTGCAGGCATCTCCCAGCAGCTGCTCCGCAGATGCATACCGGCTGGCCGGGACAACGATGGCTTCGAGAATCAATCCTTCATAGAAGGCATCATCGATTTCCTGCTCCGTGATGGAATCCAGAAGGATGGCGAGGTCCACATCGCGATAGGCTGCAAAGGGGGCATCCAGCGGCATGTGATGAAGGGACCCGACCAGATGGGCGCCGACAAAATCGGGGCGGTCGCCATAGGTGTCCTGAATCCATTTCCGGGCCAACTCAATGACCTGTCCAACGGTGCGTTCGGTGCTCATGTGGGATCTCCTGTCTTGGGGGGTAGGGGGGCAATGGTTTCAGGTCGTCGCCAGGCGGTCAGGGTCAGGACGAGCAGCCAGGCCGCGCAGGCGCCGAATAACCAGGAAAAGGCGTGCGGGGAGAAAACGAGTGCGGCATTCTGCGCAGTGGCGGTGTGGATATGCTGCACTCCGCCGATCCGGCTGAAATATTCACCGGCCAGGGTGGACCCGAGGGCGGAACCGGCCATCAGATTGACGGACAGCAAGCCGGCAATGGAGGGCTGGTCCTCATGGGGGACCGTATGCAGGCAGCTATTGGTGTTGGAAGCGCTGAAAAAGGTACTGCCGCATCCAATGATGGACTGCATGACCACGATGCCAGTAATGAAGCGGACATGCCATTCCGGACTGGCGATGGCAGAAGGCAGGAGAATAAAACCGGAGACGCCGACGGTCATCAGCCCCAGCCCGATGGCCAGCGTACGCTGCATGCCGCGCCGGTCCGACATCCCGCCGGCAAACGGGCCGATGAGTCCCATGGAGATGGCGCCGGAGGCCAGCACCAGTCCTGCCCGCGCCGGATTGAGGTTGAGGACGTCCTGCAGATAGAAAGGAATGATGAAATTGGTGACCCCCATCAGGATGCGGACGGAGAAGGCATTCATGAAGTTATAGCCGACAGGCTTGATTTTTAGAAGCCGCAGGTGAAGGAAGCTGTCTTCGGTATTCATTTCGTGATGCAGCCAGCCAACGATCAGCGAGGCCCCGGCCAGGGTCCCCATCACGGAAATCAGAATGGATTCAGCCGGCTTGCTGAGCCAGTGATTTGCAATCCACACCACAGAGCCGAATCCGGCCGCCATCCAGAGCAGTCCGCGCCAGTCGAATGAAGGTGGGGGTGCGGTGTCCGGCGGCATGCCGGCCTTGCGCGTCATGATGGCATTCCAGGGCCAGGCCAGGAGCCCGATGGGGAGGCTGATTAAAAAGATCGATCGCCAGGTCCATAGGTGGATCAGAATGCCGCCGGCACCCAGTCCCGACAGGATGCCCAGTGCAAAGGTGGTCCCGGCCACACCCAGAGCGCGCCCGTGCATCGCCCGCGGGAAGGCGCGGAGAACAATCACCTTGTTCAGGGAGAGGATCAGGGAGCCGCCGAGTGCGGCGATGACGCGCAGCACCAGCAGGGAGGTGAGGTCCCAGGCGATGCCGCAGAAGCCGGAGGCGAGGCTGAACAGGGCGACGCCCAGCAGAAACATGCGCCGGATGCCAAACCGCCGTCCCAGCCATGCGGCCATCGGCAGGGTCAGGGCGGCGGTGGCGGTATAGCTGATGGCGACCCATTTGACCTGTCCCATGGTCAGCATCATTTTTTCGCGAATGACGGGGAGAGCCAGATTTACAACGCCGGCATCGAAGGTGCACATGAACACGCAGAGCTGCATGCCGATGAGGAGCGTCCAGTAGAAGGACGCAGGGCGTGTGGGGGCTGGCGCAGGTTCCGTCATGACGTTCAGTCGCGGATATCCGGGGAGTCCTGCAGAGTCTTGGCGATATGTACTTCGGCCACGACCAGGAAGTCTTCGCTCTCCTGTGTCCGTTTAGCCCGTGCCTCTGCAGTATCCAGACCGAGAGCCTTCGTAAAGCGCCCGAGCCGGGCCGCCACCCCGGGTTTTTCATCATCGGTTCCGTCGTTCAGGATGACCTGACAGGCAATGATGAGAAAACGTGCGATCCAGAAGAGCGATTCGCGATAGCCATTTTCCGCGAACAGTTCACGGGTGCCATCCAGCAGGTAGGGCCGGATGAAGGGTTCCAGTTTATAAGCATAGGGAATGGGGGTTTTATACACTTCGACCGCCCGGTCAAAAGACAGCATGGCATCGTTGAGGAATCCTTCCGCATCCGCCGGGGTGATGTCGGCCAGTCCGGAGGCCTTCAGCAGCTGCTCATACAGGTTCATGCATCCGGCCTGTTTCAGGGTGGTCCGCAGACGGAGGAGACCGCGCCGATGCGTCGGCGCCTGGAGATGGGCAGCTGTGATCGCACTTGTCCGGTACATCACATGCCGTCCAAAGTGCATCATGTATCCACCTGCACTCGTGGCGGTTTTCATTCCGTCCAGCCCTTTTTCACCTCATCCAGTTCTTTTGCGCAGCGGGCGGCGACCCACTTCCGACGGGCGAATTCGTCCCGGACCTTCTCGTGGATGGGAGCCAGAAAGCCCCGGGGGTCCAGGAGCGAGCTATCCGCGGCAAAATTGCTGGCATACCGGTTGTCGGAGAGAAGGGTTTCGGCATTTTCGCAGAGTTTCGGGGCATAGAGAACCGATTCGACGATGTAGCCTTGCACACTGGTTTCGAGATTCTCCATTTCCTGAACCTGATCGGTGATCACCCCTACATCGACGTCGCGATAGATGGGGAAGGGAACGTCATCCGGCATCTCGTTGATGGATCCGATCAGAAAGGCCCCCTTGAAACCGGGCTGGGTTCCGAAGCGCTCCTGCGTATAGGCGCGAACCATGCTGATGACTTCTCCGCGGGTCAGCGTGCGAGTTTCCATCTTCATTCTCCTTTGGGCGCAGCGGCCTCGTATCGTTTAAAATCATATCGGGTCGGATCCGGCTCGGTGAACGCATCCTTCAGGAGCGAGACCACCAGCTCATTCGCTTTGTCGCGATCGTAATCCACAAAGATGTTGTGAGCGGAATCCGCGAAGCAGAACCGCTGGAAGGGCAGCCCCTCTTCTTGGAGGTGCTTTCCCGTGCCGACATTGTTGACGGTGATGTCATGCGCCCCGTACAGCAGGGAGAGGCGGTTGCAGCGGATTTTTTCGGGATGGATGTCCATCTGGGCCTTGAGCAGGGCCATGAGCAGGCGGACGGGTGCTGCCATATACTGGAAATAGCGATAGGAGGATTCGGTGTCCATCGTGTCGGCGGGGCCGCCCCGATTTCCCCGCATGGGTTTGGGGATCATCGGAATGAACCAGGACACGAGGCTGGTGGCCAGCTGGCTTTTGGCCGCCCACGCATAGAGCCAGTGGGTCCGCTCCGGGAATAGCGCAGGGGCGGACAGGATCAGCTCATGGATCGGGCGCACCTGGGACACATAGCAGGCGAGCATTCCGCCCATGGAGTGGCCGACGACGGAGATCTTTTCATATTGCTCCGCCAGCAGATCGACCAGGTCGATGATCTGACGGAACCAGTCCTCTTTCTGCAGGGAGAGCAGGGAGTCCTGCTTAATTTGGCCAAACCCAAAGACGAGGGGCGCCACAAAATCGATGTCCTCCTTGCGCAGACGTTCAGCCAGAATATCCCATTCCATCGGGGAGGTGGTGAACCCGTGGATGAGGATGACGACATGCTTTTTCTTGGCCCCTCCGACATGCTGAAGCTGACGGCATTCCGCATACCGGTTGAAGGACGGTTCCGGTGAGAACTCCCGGGTGGTGCGCGTGACCACCCAGCGGCCGAAGGCGAAGATACTGCCCCGCATTAGGTGGGCCGCGGCAAAAATCAGGAGCAGGCCCAGAGCCGCGCGCATCAGATGGATGTTTGGGGTGTCTTCGATATCGGTGGCGATCACCAGAATCACGACCAGCAGCAGAACATACAGCGGGATCATGACGCAGATATGATGAATCAGCCGGATGCTGCGGATGCCAGGTTTTTTGAACTTCGTTTTCATCACATTTCAACCCTGTGGTGGTGGAGGAACCTTCACAGTCGTAGCGTATTGGGCTGACGCTGTAAAACCCGTTTCCAGACTATTTTGCGAAGGGGGAACGGCCGGTCCCACCGGGGATCATTTTCTGCGTGCCCAGCCATCGAAGCACTTCGTTCTGCCATTGTTTCCGCCGGGGGCCACCATATCCCAGCCCGTGCCCGCCGGTCGGCCACTCGAGGTATTCAACCGGAATCTGTCTGGATCGGAGCGCCTGAACATACAGTTCACTGTTGACGGGTGACACAACGGAATCATCCAGGGCATGGATCAGAAGGGCAGGAGGCGTCTCTTTGGTCACCCATTTTTCGCAGGAGTACATCTCGACGGTCTCTGGATCCGGCTCGGGCCCCAGGAGGGTCTGCCGAGTGCCGCGGTCTGTGTGCGGTCCCATGGTAATGACCGGATAAATCAGGATGGAGAAGTCGGGGCGGGAGCTTTCGCGGGCGATGGCATCCTGGGCGTGAGGGTCACCGGCATCAAAACGGGTGGAGGCGGTTGCGGCGAGGTGTCCTCCCGCCGAAAAGCCAAGAATTCCGATCCGGTTGGGATGGCACCCCCACTCATCCGCCTTGGCGCGAACGAGGCGGATGGCGCGCTGGGCATCCAGCAGGGGAATTTCGGGTTGGCCGTTTGGAAGGCGATACTCCAGCACCACGCCCACAATCCCGCGCTGCGCGAGCCAGCGGGCAATCTGGGTCCCTTCCGACTCAAGGACGAGGGCTCCGTAACCGCCTCCGGGACAGATGATGACCGCGCATCCGTTCTCCTTGGCGGGGCGGTACACCATGATATACGCTTGGGACGCTTCGTCCGTTCCCTCGCCGTCCCAGAGCGCGATCCGTTCCGGTTGGCGGGGCATGGGACGATGGGCTAGAGAGAGGCCAAACAAGGCGGCAAGGAGTGCGAGGGCGCCGAGCCCAACGAGTCCGTGGGGAATCACCCGTTTGGAAAGAAACCATTTCATCGGGAACTCAACTCTGCAGGTAGCCGGTCCAGACACCGGTCCATTCCGGGACGAGGGGGGAGTCGGCTTCAAGGATGTCCCGCTTCATCTCTTCGCCGAAAAAGAAGCCGAGGATGTCCGCTGCTTCCTGCACCGTCGGAAATTGATAGTCAGTGGACAGGATGGTTTCTTTCATTCCGTACTTTTTCTTCAGAAGCTGATAAAACGCCTCGAGACGGGGAAGGGGTGCTCCGGGTTCGTGCCGATGGGTCCCCATGGTTTCAATAAGGATGAGTTCGGCCCCCGGCGTCAGGTTTTTCCGGATGTTCTCAAACAGCCGTTCCGTCGTGGCCTCGACCGTGCCGGGATGGTCCACAATGGAATGGCCCCAGGCCCATCCTTCAATAAAGAGATCCGCCTTTTCCGGCAGCTGCGGCAGGTTCAGATTGTCGGCGGCCTGAAAGGTAATGCGGTCGGCAAATGCGGAGAGCCGCTTGGCTGCGGCCTCCAGCATATGGGGTTCCAGCTCCAGGCAGGTGATGCGGCGGACTTCGGCGGCATACAGCTCGGTTACCCGGCCGGTGCCAGTGCCGCCTTCGAGGACGGTGCGGTCCCGCCAGTCGACCGCCGAGCGCAGAAAGGCCGGCAGGGCGCGAAGATGGTCTTCCGCCGCTACGAGCTGATCGTATTCGGTGCGGTGCTGCTGATAGATTTCATACATGCTGGGCATTGGCGCCATCTTCGCTTGGCCGGAGGTCTCAGGGCAAGCGTAAGATAGCGGAGGTGGTCGGATTTTGAGAGCAGGTCCCTCTTACGGGACCTGGACTTCAATCCGGTACAGGCGGACGCCATTCGTCGGCGAATAGCCGCTGGTGCCCGAGGTGAAGTCATCCGTGAAGGTGTGCGTGGCGGCGGCGATCTGATGCAGGTAGCTGCCGAACGGGGCATTGGTTTGGGCAAAGGGCTTCCAGCTCCAGGCGGAGTCCAGCAGTTCATCCGCGAAATAGATCTGATAGTAGCGGTTGCTCTGGGCGGTGAACTGCACTTCGCTGGTTCCGTTCACCCAGCGGCTGTCGGCCACAAAGAAGTATGAGTTGCTGTCGCCGCTCAGGGTGCCGGCGATGTATTCCTGCCAGTTGAACATGCCGTCGAGATCCGGATCGAGATCGCGATCGCCGTTGCTCAGCGGGTTCAGCGAGTTGGCGACTTCCCAGGCGTCATCCATGCTGTCGCCATCGGTGTCGGAATTGAACACATCGGTGCCGGTGATCCATTCATTGGTATTGCTGAGGCCGTCCCCATCGCTGTCCCAGGCCGTGGCCCGGCTGAAGGCCGCCGCCAGCGAGAAGTTTGTGGCCCCTCCTGTGTTGTAGGCTTCAAACACCTCGGCCATCGGCAGGTCCCGGTTGTCCCATCCGGCATCGGCGATGCTGCCGGTGTTGACCGTTGCGTTGCTACCGCTGACGAGATACACCTCGCCACCCTGACTGTTGGCCAGGCCGCGGTAGGAGTCGTCATTATACCGCGTCAGATGGGCGGGGCCGTTGAGCATGATATCGAGCTGGTTCGGGCCGAGACCGTTTCGGATATAGAGTGTGCCGACATCGGCGGAAGTCTCATAGTGCGCATAGGCGGCATCCAGTCCGGCCGGGAGGCGGATCGTCTTGATGATCCGGCCATCCTGCGACTGGAATGTCCAGGAATCCGTGCCCGCCACCGGCGCCGTTGGCGAGGCATAGTCCATATCGATATAGTCGTTGTTGGTTTGTCCGGTGCTCCAGTGATCCTTAAAGACGGAGTTGCGGTTCTGGTTGGCCTTCTCCTCCTCCGATTCCTCCGGGGGATTGCTGACCGGCACACCGATCACCATGCGGGCATCGCCGCCTCCGGCCATGGCGGAATCGTAGACGAACGCCTTGATGAGGCGGGCACCCCAGCGTTCGATGCAGAGGAACACCTTGTCGTTGCAGAGGACGTATTCATCGAGCGTGTCGTCGTCGATATCCGCCGCATAGACCGTCGTGGCGGCGCCCTGCGAGCCGTCCTTGATGTTCTCGATCCAGTCGGAGGCCGCCTTCATCACGCCCATGTCCCGCACGTGTCCGTGCAAGCGAAGGGCCCACCCGGAGGTGTCATCATACGTGGTGTCGGAGACGGAAGTGTCCGCATTGCCTTCGGCGGGACCGCGGTCGAACGTGACTTGATAGTTGCGCGACTTGTATTGATCGGGATCGGCATCTTCATCGTGCCAGGCGGTCTCATAGATCATGGCGCTGTAGGACCATTCCGACAGCTTCTTCAGGGTGGGGGAGCTGATGCTCTGAATGGTGTCCCAGGAGTCGCGGATCAGGGTGCCGGGCGTGTTCATGTCGCCGTACATCTTCATACTGGCGGGGGCCCAGCCGCTATGCACTTCGGAGGTGCGGCTGTAGAAGCTCTCCTCCAGGCCGGAGCCGTAGTACCAATCATCGTAGGACATTTCCGAGGCACGCTTCAGCCATTCATAGGTCTGGGAGGAGTGGTCGTAGGTATAGCCGTGATCAATCACCCAGCTGGCATCATTCGTGGCCCACACTAGGACATCCTTGAGATTTTTCATTTCGATCCAGGGATGGTTCGCGGCCCAGCGCAGGGTGCGGTGGATTTGGTCCGCATTGTTATTCGGGTCGGGCGAGGCGAAGGAATTGCCCGCCAGCGCCTCCCAGTCGTCGAAGGTGATGGTGATCTGGGCGGTGTCGGCATCCATCGCTTTCTGGAGGAGGGTATACCGCGTGTCATTCGCCATGCCGTTGTCATCGTTGCCGAACTTGGACTGATCTTCGCGGTCGTTGATCATGAACGTATAGACGCCGTTGATCTTGTGCACCTTGTGGTGATAGGTCTCCTCGTCGTTGCCCTGGCCGCCGGCCCAGCGCCCGGAATCGTTGTCGTCCCACCCGACATTGTTGGTTTCGTTCGGGTAGAACCACCAATGCAGGTGGGTCACTTCATCGAGAACCGTCGCGGTGAATCCGCTGCTTTCGATTTCCTCGAAGGTCTTGCCGTCCAGGGGTCCGGAAGCGGATACGTTCGGGTGGTTGGTCTGTGTGCGGATGACACGCTCGGGAACATGCATGACGCCCATGTCCTCTTCCGACAGGCCGAAATAGTGCTGAATCAGTTCGCTGTTCTGTTCGATGCTCTTCTCATTCACTTCCCCTTCGAAGTACGGCATGATGTGCTCCGCCAGCACGCCGCCGACCAGCGACCCGGGTCCGGTCGTCACAAAATCCTTGCAGCGGGCCATGAAGGTCGGACCGTCCTGGTCGGGATAGTCGCTGTCGGTGGGATCCTGCTCTGCCCAGAGGAACGACATCATCAGCGTGCCGCTGATGTGCAGATTGATGGGGATGTTGAACATTTCTGCGGTGTCCAGAAGACGGATGAAGCCCGGGTGCATGTCCACATCGCTGCGGTCCGTATAGATGTGCCCCCGGGTGCCGGCGCGGGTGTTGACCGACTGGTTGGCATGGGCAATCAGCGCATACTTTGCGCGGCCCGCAGTCGCATCGCCGGCAATCGCGCCTTCCAGCAGGCCGGTGCCATCGCCCACATCCGGTGTTAGCGTCCCGAAATGGTCCACAGCATCCGCCCGGTCGGGAATGTTGCCATCGCCGCTCTCGGTGCCGTCGCGCATGCGTGTTGCCTCAAATAAGTATGACACCGAAGGGGCGGTGAACGAGGGGCCGATT
>CAZGMQ010000062.1:0-19273 GCA_964526745.1 uncultured Verrucomicrobiota bacterium | reverse complement strand
GGACGCAGATTCTACTTAAGCTAGTGGTCCTAAAATCGGGGTTAAGCGCACACAACACTAGGTGGAGCCGGCACACCCGCGTGCCGATCTTGCAACCCCGAGGGGGTCGTCGGGGCTCCATCAGGAGTTAATCATATCAAGCTGTATTCCATATATTCGTGCGACGAAATAGAACGCGGAATGTGAATCAACGCAGGATCCATTCAAAGCTTTTTTGCGCCCTCTGCGGTCTTGGTGAGAACCATCCGGCGGTCCGCAGATTGGAAGATGGCCCGGCGGGGCGTCGGAATTATATTCCGATTGCGGGCTTTTGCGCCATTGGCGTTGAGAAGATCGGAACTCTACTTGGCTTCGTAGCGCCGCTTGTGGTCTTTGATGTCGGCAAGGCGGAAGGGGCCGCTGCGATACGGGGCGAAGACATGGTACGTCCTATCTTTGTCGTTGCTGGCGTTTGCAAAACAAAAAATTATAAATGCCGTGGATTATTAAGTCCGACCGGTTGCACGGATTAGTGTTCGATGAACTGGACATCCATGATGAGCCACTTTTCCACAGCGGGGTCGTTCACAGTGAGGGAGAGGCGAGTTGTGCCGGCGGGGAGAGAGAGGGCCATCGTTTTCCAAATCCAGATTTTCTCGCAGGGGAGGACGGTGGCTACAGTATCGCCCGACGACAGTGTCAAGGTTGCAGAAGCCTGCGGGCTTTCGGAGGAGAGGGCGCCCGTGATTTTGAAGACGCCTTGCAGGGGCGCTTCGTGCAAGTTGAGGATGTCCAGTTCCGCATAGCGGCCGTTGACGACGTGGCCGTAGACGCCCGGCATGACGGGTGCGCAACGGAATCCGGGGTAGTCGACAAAAATGGGCAGGCCGGCTTCCTGGGCCATGGCGATGGCGTCGTCACGCGTGTTGTAAAGGATCTCGCGGACATCGTCGTTGGCGTTGCCGATGTCGGTGAAGGGGGCGATGCCGTAGCGGCGGAGCTGGGCCATCGATGGATTCCGGTATTCCATGACGTTGCGGTAGAAGCGGTCGGCTTCATCCCAGGGGATGGCCGGATTCCGGATATAATATGAGATAGGGAAGCGCGCCATAATCTGACGCTGGATGTCGCGGACGTCGTCGATGAACCCAGGGCTGTTGCCAGCGATCTCGACGGTCGGAACGAGGCCGGGGGTGGCATAGAATCTAGGAAAGTAGCGCAGATCATAAGCCCCGCAATCAAAGAAATAGGGCGAACCGGGGACCGCATTTTCGTTGAGCCACCGGGCGGTGGTGGCGTAGGGAACGCCCTTTTCTGTCAGGCGGTACATCGCCGGGAGGAAGAGGCCGATGTGGACCGCCACGCCGCCGGCGGTCAGTGCGGAGAACATCGCCGTTGCCGCGTCCGGACGGCGGATAAGGCGGGAAAGAGTGAGGGAAACCGTCCAGAGCCCTTCGGCAAAGACGAGATAGGCAAGGGGCGAAAGCATCGCAAAATACCGAACCGACGCATATTGCGATTTCTTGGTGAGGATGGTCAGAATGATCGCGGAAAGAACTAGCAGGCTCGCTGCGGTGCGGGCGGCACCAGCATCCGATGTGCGGCGGCCCATGGAGACTAGCCCGGTTGCGAGAAGCAGCCAGGCCAGCGCGGAAGGTACCAGCCGATCGCCCAGAAAGAGCTTGCTGACGACGTCGTTCACAATGTGGAATACGGAGAGGGTTGATTCCGCGGCGATGTACGAGTTATCCGTTATAAGGATGCGCACCCAATAGGGGGCCACGGTCAAGCCGGCGAGGACACAGGCCGCGGCCATCCATGCAGCGCGGCGGGCTAGGTCAGGGCGGTGCCTCCATCGGGAATACCATGCCCACCGGCCGGCTGTGAGGATGCCCATAGCGGCGAGAAGCACGCTGCAGCCATAATGGGACAACCCCAGCCCGGCGGCCCACAGAAAAAATGCCAGAACGGTCGGAAAACCAACGCGCTCATCGAACAGGCCTTTGAGAAAATAGTGGGAGGCGAACACCCCGAATAGGAGGACGTAGGGATAGCAGTAGACTTCGCGGGAGTAGTAGACGGGGAAAAAGAAAAACACGGCCATGGCCGTTGCGGCCCAGGCGACAGGGCGGCTGGCCCAGCGTCGGCCCAGGGCAAACACACCCACAGCGGCGAGGGCACCGGCGAGGGCGCCGGGAATTCGCAGGATGAGCACAGAGGTGGATGCATCTGGAATGAATCGGCCGACGAGGTGCAGATAGACGTTTAGGATGATGCCGCCAAGGGGAAGCTGGCCCACATCGGTGCAGGCATCCCAATAATCGAGAAAAATCTGCCAAGGAGACAGGGAGACGTCAGCCAGATACTTGATGAATAGCGTTTCGTCGCCCCACAAGGCCGTGCGGTTCAGAAAGAGAATGCGGACCAGCAGAGCAGCCGCAAAGACAAGGATAGCGGAGCCGAAGAAGTTCCGGGTTTCGTATTTGCCGTCCATATGGGGCACTATAGGCTCGGTATCCTGAGGCTGTCAATCGCGTGACGCGGTCGGGACAAACAGGCAGATTTCGCGGAGGCACTGAGAAAACGGATGATGGGGGTCATGAGGAATAGAGGGCACAGGAAAGCAGGTCAATGCTTCCCTCCGTCTACTTCCCTCCGTCTACTTCCCTCCGTCTACTTCGCTTCGTAGCGGCGTTTGTGGTCCTTGATGCCGGCGAGGCGGAAGGGGCCACTGCGATAGGGGGCGAAGACATGGTCGGCGCCGTCTTTTGGGATGCCGTAGTTGAAGATGTCTTCGTACTGGCGATAGGTGACCGGAGTTCGGGTCTCGAACATCTCGCGGTGCGTATCGGTAAAGAGATGCTCTTGATAGCCCTTCTGAACCACGCCGGAGAAAAACTCCGCCATGCAGCCGGACCCATAGGAGAACAGGGCGATGCGCTTGCCATCGAGCGGGGCTGGGGCATTATCGAGCAGGGAGGTCAGGGCTTCAAACACACAGGCCGCATAGGTGTTGCCGGTCTGGCGGTTGTACTGCAGGGCGGGCGCGAGCAAGCGGTCCAGTTCTTCTTTCTCCGGCTCGGGAATCTTCTCGGTTTTGCAGAGGCGGGAAAAGCTTTTGTAGGCAATCTTGCTGAAGGGCAGATGGAAGCAGTAGTGGGTATGGTCATCCAATCCGCGTTCTGAGGCTTCTTTGTAGTTTTTCCAGGCCCGGATGAGCGTGGTGAGATACATTTTGGTGGAATACTTGCCGTCCACGAGGGCTTCCTCGCGGTAGTTGGGCCGCCAGAAATCCATGATGTCTTCGGCGTGGAAGCCCGATTCGGGGTCCAGCGCCATCACGCGCGGTTTGGTGCTGACGAGCATGGCGACTCCGCCGGCGCCTTGCGTGGGTTCGCCGGGAGAGGCCAGATCGTATCGTGCGATATCGGCCGCGAGCACGAGCGCCTTGGTGTGGGGGCGGGCCGCGACCATCGCCATCGCCATGCGCAGGGAGGCGGTCGCGCCATAGCAGGCTTCCTTCACTTCGACACAACGACAGGTGGAGGGAAGCCCGAGCAGCTTATGGCAGAACATCGCGGCGGCTTTCGACTGGTCGACACCGGATTCGGTGGCAAAGAGCAGCAGCTCGATGTTTTCACATCCTGCTTTTTCCACAATCGGAAGCGCGGCATTCGCGGCCAGGGTGACAATATCCTGATCCGGCGGAGTGACTGCCATCCGCTCCTGTCCGATGCCGATGATGAACTTGTCAGGATCCGCGCCGCGCTTTTCTGCCAGCGTGCGCAGATCAAGCACATACGAGGGGGTGTGAAACGAGATGAGGTCGATGCCGATTTTCATAAGATAGGTTCCAGTAGTCAGAATTCAGTAGTCAGAATGATTTGAATGATCATGTTGCTTCAGTTCCTGCAATTCCTTTGCCCCATGCTGATTTCTGGCTCCTGACTCCTGAATTCTTTCCTTTTAGAATCGTTCCCAGGTGGCGCGGGCGGCTTCGTGGGCCTTGGCGCAGACGGCCTGTTCGTCGAGCGTCAGAATCTTGGAGTTCTGCATCAGGACCTGACCTCGGGCAATCGTGGTGTCCACGCGCGCATAGTTGAGCCCATACAGGAGATGGCCGAGGAATCGGCCCTCTTCAAGCGGGGTGGTGGGGACGTAGTCATACAAGGCAATATCCGCCAACTGCCCGGCGATGAGCTGTCCGCGCGCCTCCGGGAAGCACCGGTCGGCGATCGCGGCATTCTTGCCCAGCAGCATGTCGCAGGCTTCGCAGAAGGCCACGCGCGGGTCACCGAGGGTGCATCGCTGCAGCAGATGGGCGACGCGTGCGGAAGAAATCATATGGCTGGTCATGCCGTCGGTCCCGAGGCCGAGCAGGATGCCCTTTTGCAGCAGGGTCAGCATCTTCTGGGTTCCCACGGCATTGTTCATGTTCGATTCCGGATTGTGCACCATCATCGTGCCGGTTTCGGCAATGAGATCCATTTCAGATTCATCCAGATGGATGCCGTGAATGAACAGGGACTTCTTTCCGGTCAGACCGAATTTATGCAGGCGCTGGATGATTCGGGAGCCGTGCTTCTCTTCACAATCCAGTTCATCGGAAAGATCCTCGGCGACGTGGATGTGAACACCAGCGTTGTTCTCTTTACAGATACGCCCGGTGGCTTCGAGGGTTTCATCAGAGAGCGTCATCTGCGCATGCAGTCCAAACAGGGCCGTGATTTGGCCATCGCCGGAAGCCTGCGTCTTTTTGATGAAGCGTTCGTTTTCTCCCACGCCATCGCCCATCACGTTGCGGTCAGAGGTTTCATAGCAGAGACAGCCCGAGAGGCCGGCTTCGCGGAAGGTGTCTGAAAGGATGTCGAGTGAGCCATCGGTGCAGGAGGGGGAGGCGTGGTGATCGATGATCGTGGTGCAGCCGGTATGTATGGCTTCGAGCTGGGCGGCCAGCGCGGAATAGCGAACGGCCTCGGGATCGAGAGCGAGATCGAGCTTCCACCACATGCGCTCGAGGATTTCCACAAAGTTGGCGGCGGGTTCCCCCGGGGGGGCGAAGCCGCGGGCAAAGGAGGAATAGAGATGATGGTGTGTATTGATGAGGCCGGGGGTGGCAATCATGCCCTTGGCATCGATGACCTTCGCATCGGCAGGAGCTTCGACCGTGGGGCCGACGGCGGCAATTTTGGTGCCTTCAATCAGGATCTGTCCGTTGGGGAGTATGGGTTGGGAATCGTCGAGGGTGACAATGGTGGCGTTCTTGATCAAAGTAGCGGTCATATTCAGTTCTCCTGTGCGCGGAATCATCCCGAGCAACAAAGGTGTTTCTACCAGTTTTCCACAGGTTGGAAAAATGTTTTCCACACCATGGAAGAAATGGGGCTGGATTCAAAGGCGGTTGGACAGCTAAACTGCGCCCAATGAACTCGGTCGAGAAAAAGCTGATTGCCGTGGATGCGCGGTGGGTCTTTCGTGAGCTGAGCGGCATCGGCCGCTATACGCTGGAGTTGTTGCGGCAGCTGGGGGAGCGAGGGGGCGACTTTCGCTTCCTCGTTCTGGTTCGCGATGCTGAACGCAAGGCGTTCATCGAGCAGGCCGCCGGTCTGGTCGGTCGCGAGCATGTCGAGTTTGTGGAACTGCCCCATGGCGTCTTTTCTCCTCGCGGTCAGTTTGCGGCGGCTCACCTGCTGCGGGAGCGAAAGGTGGATCTGTATCACTCCACCAACTTCATGATCCCGCTGCCCGCCTTTCCCCGGAAGCACCCGCATGCGGTGAAGTGCATCTGCAATATTCACGATCTAATCCCGCTGGTGCATCCCGAGTTTACACCCCGCGCCTTGAAAACCCGCTTGTTCCCGGTCTACCGTGGCCTGATGCATGAGATTGTTCGCCGGACTGATGTAGTGCTGACCGGAAGCCTGTCTGCAAAATCCGACATCATGCGTATGCTCGGAGTGGAAGAAGACCACATCGCCGTGGTGGCGGATGGTGTGGATGAGCGCTATGTGCCCGGCGGTGAAAAGCCCTCGGTGCAGGGCGGCCCCAAGACCATTCTCTACGTGGGACGATGCGATCCCTATAAAAATCTGCCGGGCCTGGTAGGCGCCTTTGCGCAGATGGTCCGGGAAGACGGGGTGGATGCGCGGCTGCGGATTGTGGGATCTCCCGATGAACGGTATCCGGAAGCCGGCCAGGTGGCCCAGCGGCTGGGGGTGGCCAACCGCGTGGAATGGTCCGGCTATCTCGATGATGCCGGCCTGCTGAAAGCCTATCAGGATGCCGATGTGCTTGCGCTGCTCTCCCGTTATGAAGGTTTCGGCTTGCCTGTGATCGAGGCCATGGCCTGCGGGACCCCCGTTGTCTGTTCGAATGCCGCCAGTCTGCCTGAAGTCGCCGGCACCGCCGCCTGGCAGGTGGATCCCTCCGATACGCTGGGATCCGCTGCCGCCCTCCGTGAGATCCTGACGAATCCCGAAGCCGCCGCGCAGCTGCGCACCAAAGGGCTGGAGCAGGCAAAGGCCTTTTCCTGGCAGACAACGGCTGAGGCTGTTCTGCGGCTCTATGGAGAGGTCTCATGAACCGCGACTGGACGGTAGCTCTGGCCCACGACTGGCTCAACGGCATGCGCGGCGGCGAACGCTGCCTGGACCTGATTGGCAACGAGTTTCCTCAGGCCGAACTCTACACGCTGCTCTATCGCCCCGAACTGGTCTCGGAGACGATCCGGAACCGGACGGTGCATACGTCCGGCCTGCAGCGCGTCCCGGGATTTCGAGAGCACTACAGATGGTTTCTGCCGCTCTTCCCGATGGCCATCGAATCTTTCCGTGTGCCGGAGGGAACGGACCTGGTGTTGAGCACCAGCCACTGCGTGGCGAAAGGGCTACGAAAACCCGCAGGCGCCCGGCACCTGTGCTACTGCTTCACTCCGATGCGCTATGCCTGGTCTATGCAGGAGGATTATTTCGGACGCAATCCCCTCAAGCGCGCCGCGCTCGATCTCGTGCTCTCCCGCCTGCGCCGCTGGGACCGCAAGGCTAGCGCCCGCGTCGATCAGTTTGTGGCCATCAGCCACTATGTGAAAGATCGCATCCAAACGTTCTACGGCCGGGAGGCTTCCGTCGTCTATCCGCCTGTGGCCACGGATTATTTTACGCCCGACGGGCGGGGGGACCACGACAGCTATGATCTCGTCGTATCGGCCCTGGTGCCCTATAAGCGCGTGGATATCGCCGTGAAGGCCTACTCGCAGACCGGCGCCCCTCTCAAGGTCGCCGGGGTCGGGACCGAAATGGACGCGCTCCGGAAAATCGCTGCGCCCAATGTGGAATTTCTCGGTCGCGTCCCGGATGAAGACATCCGGGAACTCTATCGCCGTTGCCGATTCCTGGTATTCCCCGGCAAAGAGGATTTCGGTATCGTGCCGCTGGAAGCCCAGGCCTGTGGAAAGCCCGTCTTGGCCTATGGCCAGGGTGGCCTGCTTGAAACGGTGGTCGATGGCACCACGGGTGTCTTCTTTTCCGAACAGACCCCCGAATCGCTGGCCGAGGCGGCTCATCAAGCGGAACACATGGACTGGAATTCTGCCGCCATCCGTGCCCATGCGGAAGGCTTCAGCGAAGCCCGTTTTCTGGAAGGTCTGCACGGCGAGATCGATCGCCTCATGGAGGGACCTGTGCGATGACCGAAGCAGATCCTCTGACCGTGGAACCCGTCGCGACTCCGCCGCTCCTGCCGGAACCGCTTCAGCCCGCTCGCCTGCTGCGGGTCTCGCGCGGCTTTGCCTGCCTGTTCTGGAGCCTCCCGCTACTGGCCTTCTCCTATGCCTATGTGCTGATCTCCCCGCTGCCGATGCGCTGGATGTTCGGTCTGTTGCTGGTCAGCTTCATGCCCATGATTTGCGGCTTGTGGACCCTGCGGGCCTGTGGCCTCCTCACCTCGCGATGGGGGACCCGTCTTGGCCGCCTCACGATGCTGATTCTGGTGTCCATCTATCTCTGCCCGTTCTGGGTCTGGTGGAAACTCTCGCCCATGCATCTCTATTTTGCGGCCAATGTTGCCGTTCACTCTCTCGTCATGCTGCTACTGCTTGTGGAACTGAACCGGCTCGCCGGCGAATGCGCCCGATGGATGGGCGACAAGGCGCTGCGGCGGGAATCCCAGGCCGGCTGGATGATGGTGGTATGGCTCAGCCTCTGCACGGTGATGGCGTTGGTGTGGCTCTTTTATCGCGCCGGGCTACTCGAGGCCGGACTCCTGACCGTCCTGGCCCAACTGTCAGAACTGCCGCGCGAGGCGCGCTATCTGTTTCTGTTGCCCTATGCCATGACCGCCTATGTCATGTGGAGGGCCAAAACAACCAGCTTCCGTCGGGCAGTGGAATCGGTCCTCTGACCGGGTGGGGACGGGGCCCGTCCGCTTATTCCCAGGGGAATGTCTTCTTGGGCGTCGCCTTGACCGGTTCCTGATCCTTCTCCGGCTTCGGGGGAAGGTTCGACAGAATCGTCGCTTGCAGGGCCAGCCCGACCGGGTCATCTGGAATGGCCGCTAGATAGCGGTCGATCGGGCCTTGCGCCCGGCCATACTGGCGCAGCCGCACCAGCGCATCCGCCCACTTGAACAGCCGCTCATAGCGATAGGGGGCCAGTTCCTCTGACTTCAAGAAGCAGCGTGTCGCCATGCTCCAGCGTCCGACCAGGCAATACAGCGAAGCCATCTCTTCCCAGAGAAGGGGGTTGTGGGGGTTCCGTTCGATGCTCTGTTGGAGCAGTCCCACCGCCTGGTCGCTCTCATCCAGCTGATAGAGGGTCTTCGACAGGGCAATAGCCGCCTCGGAATTCCATTGGTCCCGCTCCACGGCATATTCCAGCCACGGACGCGCTGCTGCCACCTGTTGCTTTTCGAGCAGCATCGTCCCCACGCCGATCGCCATCCGCACATCATAATAGCCCGTGTCGCCGTCCGTGCCGCAGATTAGATCGATGCCCTTCTGCGCATCCTCGCCCAGCAGCGAGCGCGAAAGCGCTAGCAGCGCACGGATATCAAACCGGTGCGGCCAGTCCTCATAGGCGATGTCCGCTGCGACTTCCGCCCGCCCCGCCGCATTCGCCTTTATCAGATACCACGCCGCCCGCGCCGCCAGCCAGTTGTCATCCGGCCGGCTCGCCTGCCGCCGCGCAAAGATCGCCTGCGTATTGATGTGCGAGATCGCCTTCACCCGCGCATCCCACAGCTTCTTTTCCATCTTGAGGCGCTGAAGGGTTTCATCATTGTTCAGCTGATTGCGGAAAGGGGGACGGATCTGCTCATCAATGATCACATCCAGCTGGTCTGCACGGCCCCACGGCGTATAGAGCAGTTCCGTTGCCATCGCGTCCACATCCGGAATACGTCCACTCGGCATCGCATCGAACGCATGCAGGAACTCCATCCGGTCCAGCAGCGCCGATGCCAGCAGATGGTTGGCCTCAAAGGTGTAGTGGATGTGGTCCAGGAACAATTCGCGTCCCGGGATGCCCTGCGGCGAGCGCACCGCAAACAGCGCCTTCACATCCAGCAGCGACACATCCGTTGCCCCTGCGCATTCGCGGATGATGGCATTCAGGCGGGAATCCGCCCGCAGCCGGATGGCATCCGTATCCCGCGCGCGGGAAAAGAGCGCCGCCGCCTCCGCGGTGTGATTTTCCTCCAGCGCCATCCGTCCCGCACGGAACAGCGCCTCCGCATGCGAAGGATTCCGCCGGATGATGTCCCCATAGAGACGCGCTGCCTTGATGCGGTTCGTCGATGCCTCCGCCGCGATCGCCTCCCGCAGCTCCTCGCGGACCTTCTGGGCGGCGGTCTCGTCGCGGAGATAGCTCGTGGAGAACGGCGCACAGTCACGCAAATTCACCGGCACCGTGCACACAATCACCACCGGCGAGGCCTCTTGGGCCTCCTCCAGAATCGCATCCAGATTCTTGCGGAACGACCGGAACACCGTTTTCAGACGCGGGTCCTGTGGACCCATCCGCCCCTGTAGGGACGTCGGCTCCTGATTGCGCCAGGCATTCAGATCGCCTCGCGCCGGCCGCACATGGTTGATGATCGAAATAAACAGCTGAGACACCTGTGTCCGGGAGAACAGCGTCATCAGGCGGGCAATGCGCGAGCTGTGGTGGAAGCGTCCCAGATCCGATGCCGGGCCATAGGGTCCTGCCACCTCTTCGTTGCCCGTGAGCACCACCACCGCATCTGGCTTGAGGCGCTTCAGGTCGCGTGCCACTTCGCGGAGCACATGCGTGTTGCCTCCGTGCAGGGACATGTTGATCACCTCGACCGCCTGGTCCGGATAGCGCGCCTGCAGCATCAGCTCCAGCTGACGGCCCACGCCGAACGACGGATCCGGCTTCCCCATCGCCACCGATCCGCCCAGAAGACAGACGCGGAGCGTCTCCTCGGCCGGTTCCTTCAGTGCCACGATCGGCAGCGGCGGTTCCGCGGTCCGGGAGGGATAGAAGCGATACGGGAAAAACTGATTATCGATCCAGGCCGGTTTGCCGTTCGACTCGCTGCTCAGCAGGAAGCGCGTGGAATGTCCCGGATAGAACAGATAGGACAGTCCTTCAAGAACGACCAGCATCACCACCAGCACACCAAGCAGGAGGCCCAGGCGTTTCAGCCAGCGCAATGCGAAGGCCAGCCAGCCGGGCAAATCAGATGGGTCGTGAAACTCATTCATACAACAGCCTCCGACTATAGGGGAGGGAAGGGGCCGGTGTAAAGGCACCTGCACCATGGGACAAGGGAAAGTCGCCGCCGCCCCGCCACCCGGCGGGATAGGGTCCGGGCGCTGTCGCGCTTACAGTGCGCTGTGGAACCGGATGTCGAACGTCGCTTGCCCGTGCGGCTTCACGCCAATGAGGCGGATGCCATCTCCGGCATCGAACGGGAAGACTTCCACCGGGGCCTTTGCGCGAAGCCCGTCCGCCCAGTGGTACTTCAGCACCACGGTGTCAGTCGGGTTTTCCAGCGTCACACTCAGGCGATTGCAGGCGCTTTCGACTCGTCCGCGGCCCTTCAGCAGGAACGACGGCTTGCGCAGGACACGAAAGATCCAGGCATCATACCCCACCGCCCCGTAGGGATAGTGAATCGAAAGCTCTTCCGTGTAGCGGGCGGGCTCTTCTCGCAGGCAGGCGATCCATTCCGGATCGTAGGTTACGATATCCGTCACGTTGAAGAGCTCAATGAAGCGGAACAGGGATTCCGCGCTTTCATTGAAGGGGGGAGGGGGATAGGGGGAGGCAGTCCAGTCGTCGGGGAAGTGGTAATAGTCCAGCGCCATCATCTCCCGTCCGGTCAGCACCGGCAGATAGGCCACTTGTCCATCTCCGTAGGCCTGCTTGGCCGCTCCGGCAAACAGCACCCGGCCCCCGGCGCCGCCCGCCGCCAGTT
The DNA here is from genome assembly GCA_964526745.1 of uncultured Verrucomicrobiota bacterium. Classification (GTDB taxonomy): domain Bacteria; phylum Verrucomicrobiota; class Kiritimatiellia; order CAIQIC01; family Lenti-01; genus Lenti-01. Next base: position 7,855 of record CAZGMQ010000062.1, on the reverse strand, counting down.
CCTCGATGAGCTTCTGCTGCGGTGCGTCCAGCACATGCGCCTTCGCTTGGCCGTGGTTCGCGTCGATTCGCGCCTGGTTCACGGCCCCCAGCACCAACAGGGCCAGCACCGCCCCCCGCACCGGCGCCAGACGCGGGTCGGTCCCCCGCAGCAGGCGTCCCGCCATCAGCGCCGCCGGGATCACCGCCAGCATCGTCAGGGGCAGCAGCAGGCGGTCCAGTTGCAGCCGTGGTTCCCACGCCTCGAACCAGACCCCCGCCAACAGCACCAGAAACACCAGCGGATACCAGCGCCGGACCGACCGGAACGGCGAGACAAACGCCGCCGCGATTCCCAGATAGACAATCAGCGGATGCGTCCGCCGGAGAAAGCCCAGATGTCCCAGCCACCGGACAAGCACTTCCCACTGTAGCGGCGAGCCACACGCCGCCGCCTGGCTCACCGTGCCATGGAAATACCCCGTTACTTCCGGTGCCTTGAAGAGATCCACAGCGAACCATCGGCCGCAGAGCACCATGATGGCCGTCGCGCAGGCCGTCAGAAAGAGCCATCGGCCCCGGCTCCAGAGGGAGGGCCGGAGCACCCAGGGCACCCCCAGCGCCAGCGCCACCAGCACCGCCGGCGGCCACAGCAACAACAGGCCACCGCTCAGTACAAGAATGGTGCCGAGGCGCCAGTCGCGCCGCGGGAACCATGCGGCCCGGAACACCCCCGCCGCGAATGGCAGCAGAAAGCCCAGAGCGAAGACCCCCGGCACCGTTCCGAAATCAAATGCCCATCGGAAATAATCGTGACCCAGCCCCAGGAAGAGCATACCGCCCACCGCCGCAGTCGGTCCGCGCCCGCCGCTGAGCCGGACCGCCGCCGCCGCTAGCCACGGGCCCAGCCCGATGAACGAAAATGCCACAATCCCGGTATAGACCGAATGAACCGGCAGAAAACGCCACAGCGGCCAGTAGAACAAGCCGATCGACGGCGTGCCGGATGTCGTGCTGTAACAGTGAGCCCATCCTGCGTTCCACTGCGGCAGGTAATTGACCGCCTGCGGGAAATTGCGGGCGAACTCATGCAGACGGAACAGGAAAGACGGATGATCGTTGCAATAGAGCAGACCCCCGTCGGTCATGCGGATCAACTGAACGAGACAGACCGCCTGCGCCGCCAGCAACAGTCCCGCCAGCGTCCAGCCCGGTTTGCGCAGGCCGAACAGCACCAGCGGTGTCAGCGCCATCGTGAGCAGGGCGAACTGGAACAGACCCGATTCGAGCGAGCTCTCGTAAATTGGGCGCCAGGACACAAAATAGAACCAGCGGTCCCGCGTTGCGCTACTGCACAGATAGAGGAGCAGAAAGGCAAAGAGAATCAGCAACGGCAGGTTTTGTTTCCAGCCCGAAAAGGGGAGGCACCTCTCCGGACACTGTCGAGAAGCCGCCCAGGCGATGGCCGCTGCGGGTACCAGCGGCATCAAATAGATCAGGAGGTCAAAATAAACCAGATGCCCCCGGGTATGCGACAGCACAATAGGAAGGAACCCAAGAACTGCAGCAGCCAGGCAAACGGTCCATACGCATGCGTGACTCGCCGTCCCGGAACCGCCCCCATGGGCCTTTTCAACATCAAGGTGCATCTTCAACCAGTAGAACCTCCGACAGGTCTTCAGAATAGGAGTCGAACAGGACCGCGTCAACGGGGAAACTCGGTTCGAATGCAGAAAAGACGTGCCTAGATGCGGGCGGGGGGCGAAAAAAGATGGAGCCAAAGGTCGGACTCGAACCGACGACCGTCGCATTACGAATGCGATGCTCTGCCAACTGAGCTACTTTGGCGCCAATGAGACGCGAACTATGGCAAACGGGGCGCCGACAAGTCAAGCATAGGAGGAGAAATCCGTATGAAGAAATATCCAATGTCGTAGAGACTTCCTTGTTGGCGGACGTGGGACTTCGTCAGTCCTCTGGGCTTGGGGTCTTCAGGCTTCGTCATTGAATATCTCATTATGGGAGCCTATGCTTCATCCGAAATGAAAATATTCCTCTCCATGCTGGCCGTCGGCGCTGGCGGTTTTGTTGGCTCCGGTCTGCGCTACGGGCTCAGTTTGGCCGCGCAGCGGTTCTCTGTCACGTTTCCGCACGGCACGCTCTGGGCCAACCTGCTCGGTTGCCTTCTGCTCGGCGGCGTCATGGCCCTCGCCACTGAGACCGAGATCCTCACGCCGCACCTCCGCCTGTTCTGGGCCACCGGCCTCTGCGGCGGCTTCACCACCATGTCCACCTTCATGTATGAGATGATGCAATTCACCCGCGAGGCCGAGTATGCCATGGCCGCGCTCTATTTCGCGGGAACGCTCGTCGGGTGCGCCGCCGCCTTCTGGGCCGGAACCCTGGTCCTCCGGTGGCTGATGAAAGGATAGAGGAAATGATGAAACCGCAAAGCGAAGCCAAACTGCTGAGGATATTCATCGGGGAAGCAGACAAAATTCACCATCGGCCCCTGTTCGAGGTGATTGTGCAGGAGGCCAAGAAGGCGGGGTTGGCCGGGGCCACGGCCTGGCGCGGACTCATGGGCTACGGCCCAACCAGTCAGATCCGCACCGCCAAGATCCTGGATCTCTCCGCCGACATGCCCATTATTATTGAGATCACGGATGTCGAGGAGAAGGTCGAGGGGTTCCTGCCCGTACTGGATCGGCTGTTCGAGGAATCCCATTGCGGGGGGCTGATCACCCGGGTGGATGTGCGCATCATCCGCTACGCTCACGGAGAACAGTAATTTTTCGCACCATTAAAATCACGTAAGGGCCGCCCCGCGGAGTTGAACCCCGGTCCCCCGCTTGCTAACGTATCTGGTGCTAAACGGCACAACATGCCGCCCGAACAGGGATGACCAGATGAAATCAGCTAGACAAGAAAAGCAAGCACAGGAGTTTAAGATTTGTAGAACCTGTGGCCAGCGGAATCATTCTCTTTCCGGCCAATGCGCCCACTGCGGGGCCCGGCTATATCGACCTCGCGATTGGATCTGCCCGGCCGCCTTCCTTCTCATTGTTGTGTTGCTCATTTGCCTCCTTGTGTGTTTCCTCCGCGGCAACACGCCGATGCCTGGCGAGAACAGTTTCGCCACCGAAGCCATCGAAACCATCGAAACCATCGAAACCATCGTCCAACTGTCCGTCTTCGCCACTTTCCAGGACTTGGAGGTTGGATATTGAGTATCCTTCTTTCTTCATTCTCAATTCTTATTTCTTAATTGCTCATGGTTCCCCGTGGGCGCAGTTCATCGGCACTCCCAGCTTGTTTCCGTCAGCATAATCGCGTACAAACTCTTGCAAGCAGGAGGCGGAGTATGCCTGTTGAACCGTCACGGCGGGTTTCAAAGAAGCCGTTCATCAAACCCGCCTCAGAAGAGTGAAGACCCATGAACCCGGAAAAGTATAAAATTTGTAAGACCTGCGGCAACCGGAACCATCCGCGCTCCGGACAATGCCCCTGGTGCGGCGCCCGCCTCAAGCGGCCCCTCGACTGGATCTCCCGGATCGCCCTGCTGATCATCGCGCTGTTGCTCATTTCTCTCTTCGTGTATTCCCGCCTCAGCAAAGCGCCGACTCCCCACCAGCAGGACTTCACTCCCGAAAACCTCGAAGCCCTCACGAAATAGTCGCGACATCTTCCAGCCCGTTTTCTTGCGACAAACAGCCATTTATGGTCTGAAAACCTCTAAAAATGCGTGTTTTGAACCCAAAACAGCCAAAACTGATCTTTTGGGCTCTGTTGGGCCGCTTGTCGCGAGCAAACGCATGTGAGCGGACTGAATCCGGCCTTCCAGACTGATCAGGGTTAAGGCTTGAAGAATTATCACGCTGAGAGCGCAAAGGGTAAGAAATGGGTCGGATGCCCCCTCCTTCCAATCCAGAATCGTTTCTATCAGATTTTGTGTTTGAAACTTGGAGGAATTTCCGTCTTGGCATGAACAATGGTGCTCTGCCCTAATCGATCACAGAATCTGCGTAATCTGCGAAGAAGATGGATTTCTCTTCTTTGTGAAGAAACCGGGGACGTTTCCCAAATCAAATCAGCAGCACGCCGCCCGTCAGGATCAGTGTTGAGAAAGCCGCCTGGAGCCTGCGCTGAGGAAGGGCCAGCAGCCGCGAGGTATTGTCGCCTGTCCAGGCCATCATCACCTGCAGCAGTCCGACCTTCATCATGCCATTGACGCACAGGAACAGCAGAATCGGCAGGAGGACCATCCGGTCAGCCTGCATGTTCTCGATTGCCAAGCATGGGCATTCGAACAGGAGAAAGAGCCCGATGCCGACGATGGGGAGGTATAGGGACCAGGATTTCCATCTCCGGGAAAAACGCAGCGGGAGCAGCGACAGTGCACCGCACAGAATGATGCCCCCAAAACACGCAGAATGGATGATTTGTTCCATGATGGTCTCCGACTTGGCCTAATGCATTAATACAAACGTGATATATATCTAACATAAACATAATAAACAGGAAGGTTTGATTCTGTCAAATGCGAAGTGACCCCCGCGGGTCTTATGGTCTGCTATCTGCCAATAACAAACTGGGCAGCAGTGAGATGCAGAGTATACGGAAGGATTGATGCAGAGGGCTAAAGAGTTCTAACGCAAGACGCGCACATGTTGTCCAGCGCTGCCCCAGTGAGGGTGGAGAAGCGACAGATACGAAACAGGCAGGAGGTCACGGTGGACTCTGTGAGAGCGCGGGTGCCGACCGGGGCTATTTCCCCTTTTTCTTTTTCTTCTTGGGGTAATGGGTATTGCGCCAGTCGAGGAGTTTGCGCTGCAGGAAATCAGTTTCGAAGCGGGTGATATCCACTTCGGATTCAAACCCGGCGGCGATGGCGCCCTGGCTGCCCATGATTTCGATCCGAGCCTGCTCGAACTGGGAAGGTTCAAATTTCCACGACGTGTCATGGGGATGCAGGATCCGTTCGACTTTGCCTTCTTTGATCGCGGTTTCGAACCGCCGGACCTGGTTGCGGCTGGAGGTTCCCTTGCGGTGGAGCTGGTCGGAGACGACGGCTTCATAGACGACTTCGGCGCGGTTCTCTCGCATATTCCAGATCACGACATCGAGTTCGCCCAGCGTCCGGCCGGTGGTGTCGTGATAGGTCAGGTTGCCCACCGCTCGGAATTCCCGGGGGTTGTTCCGGGCATTGAACTGGACGATGGCCAGCGTTTCCAGGACGGCTCCGATGCTGCCCCAATGCGGATCCTGCAGATCGCGCATCTGCTCGAAGTAGCGCTGAATCTTGGGGCGCCGCGCTTCGGCGATGTTGGGCGGCCAGATCGTAATGATCTCTTCAACGGGGAGGGTGTCACTTTCCCACCGGATCGGAGCCGCGGGTGCGGCCGGCACGGCCTCGGGCGGTGGCGCTGCAGATTCCGAAAGGGGCCGGAGAAGGACGACGGCCCCGGCGATGACCAGGAAGAGCGCGGCAACAATCGGCAGGGCCCAGCGCAGTGCGGCGTTGCGCGACGAGACGACGGGGAGGGCCGCCGTCATTTGCGGCTGCGGCGGCATGATCCGGATGGAGGGGGCGACCTGCAGTGAGGGGGAGGCGCCGACGCGAATGGAGGTGGGGCGATGATTTCCGGTCAGGATCTGGCGCAGTTCGGTGAGAGCGGCGGCGGCGGAGGCGTGGCGGTCTTCCGGGTTCTGCGCCATGGCTTTCATGACCCAGTCGCACAGGGGCACCGGCAGGTCGTAGCGCCATTGGGAGAGGGGCTTGAAGTGGTGCTCGAGATGGCTGGTGATGAGCGAGGGGATGGTGTCGCCCTCGACGGCGTGCTGGCCGGAGAGCATGAAGTAGAACACGCAGCCGATGGCGTAGATGTCCGTGCGCGCATCGAGCGGCTGGTGGCGGAGCTGTTCGGGGGCGATGTAGAGGATGGAACCGTAGATGGAGGTGTTGCCTTCCAGACTCTGCACGGTGGGCTGGCTCACGAAGCGCGCGAGGCCGAAGTCGAGAATCTTGTATTGCCAGGCGCCGCTGGGCAGGCGTGTGCGCATTATGTTTTGCGGTTTGAGATCGCGGTGGATCAGGCCAGCCTGATGCGCGGCGATCAGGGCTTCCAGCGTCTGTTGTGCCGCATCGGCGAAGGTGTCGCAGTCGAACGGCCCGCGCTTGACCACATCCTCCAGGGTCTCGCCATCCACGAATTCTGTGATGACATACGGGCCTTCTTTGTCCACGCCGAAGTCATGGATTGTGAGGATGTTGGGATGCTGAATAGCCGCCAGAGTCATGGCCTCGCGCCAGAGGCGTTCGTTCCCTTCCGGATCGTCGAGCAGCGGTTCCGTGGGGCTCCACCGTTTGATGGCGACAAATCGATGCAGCTGCTCGTCCCATGCCAGAAATACCGCCCCGGACCCGCCCGAGCCGAGGGGGCGTCGGATGGTGTAGCGATCGGCAAACAGCGTGTTGTCGGATGTCTTGTCCATGGCCTTGGCTGACTTGCTCCCTTCCATAGGATGTACGATAGCCGTTTGCGCCACGCCTGTCGAGAAGGGAAGGGGAGGAGGAGAATTAACAATTAAGAATTAAGAATTTGGAATTGAGAAGGGAGAAGGCGGAGGAGAAGAAGAATATTCAATATTCAAGGGGAGGGGGAGGAGAATTAAGAATTGGGAATTGGGGATGGGGAATACAGAAGACGGAAGAGGAGGGGGGGGGCGCGGGTGCGGTTTCTTTCGTTGAATAAGAAACGCCCGCCCCTTCCGGGACGGGCGATGCCAATTCAAGACTCTGAAGGGTCGGCTTTAGTTCCCCTCTGCCGACGGCAGGGGAGGCTCTTCCACGGCCAGCGGCGGTTCGACGGGGGCTTCTCCGGCTTCCACGGCCGGCGCGGCTTCGACCGCACCGTCTTCGAACAGGTGCCGATAGGCCACCACGGACACCACCACGCTGAACGGCAGGGTCAGAAAGACACCGATGCCGCAGAGGATCGCACCGAGACTGGACATCAGGCTGGCCAGCAAAGCCAGAACCAGCAGGGACACATAGTCATCCTTGGCTTTTTCATAGCTCGCCACAATCGCCGGCCAGAATTCCAGTTTTTTGTCGACGAGAATACACATCGCAAACATGACGAGAGGTGAAATCAGAATGCCGGCAACCGCTCCCACAAAGGGGACCATACTCGCCGCCGCATAAGCCACGCCGATGACAATGGTTAGCAGGAACGCCTGCAGAAAGAAGTCAAAGCCCTTGAACACATCACCGACCTCTGGCTTGGGCTCTCCCTTGCGAGCCACGCGCAACAGGATCAAGGTGACCCCCGCCATCATCGGTCCGGCCAGCACGCCGCAGGTAAACCCGCCCAGCAGGACGGCCACCAGCATCGCCAGGAAGATCAGGCCGAAGTGGGCCTTATACAGGTCGATGGATTCAGAAATATACGCGCCAATATCTACTTTCCCGTTTGCCATAATCTCTCGCTTTCAGATTGAAACTCACACCCAATAGACCTGCATCCTGCCACAGATCCATGTTGCGGGGCAAGCGCTCCGACAGGAAAAGAGTCCGCCCCGGCAATCGGCAATGAGGCCGCCTACGATGCCAAAGAGTGTTTTGGTCACAAACATGCCGAACATGACAGCCAGAGCCCCGAAGGCTGATCCAATAATGGCGATAATATACAGCACCTTAATGATCTTGGTTGTAATGAATTCGCTGAACGACAAGTCGAACAAGCGTCCAAAGAATCCTTTTTCCCGCATAGTCTCTTTCTTCTTCTTTTGTCGTGAAATCCAGTATCAGACTCCCGGCAGGCCGTGTTGCCTCAAATAAGTATGACACCGAAGGGGCGGTGAACGAGGGGCCG
>CAZGMQ010000061.1:0-19917 GCA_964526745.1 uncultured Verrucomicrobiota bacterium | reverse complement strand
ACCCGGGCGGGGACCGTCTCTTTCGGCTTGCTTTATAGGGAGCGGGGGCGCAGGGTGTCGCGCCTATGGAAACACCCCCTACACCCGATTCGTTCAACGAATTCGGCTATCGTAAGAAGAAAAAGCCCTCGCGTGACGGTGACGCCGCGCGTTCGTCCCGTCCGATCCGCAAGCCGTATGGCAGTGGCGGCGATGGCTCTCGTAAACCCTTTTCACCCCGCCCGGAAGGCGATGATCGTGGCCCCCGCAGGCCGTATAGCGGCGGAGGCGGTGGATTCCGCCCGCGTCCCGAAGGCGATGATCGCGGCCCGCGCAGACCGTATAGCGGTGGAGGAGGCGGATTCCGTCCCCGTCCTGGCGGAGATGACCGAGGTCCCCGTCAACCGTATAGCGGCGGTGGTGGCGGATACCGCCCCCGTCCCGGTGGAGACGATCGCGGCCCCCGCAGACCGTATAGCGGCGGCGGCGAAGGATTTCGTCCTCGTCCCGGCGGTGATGATCGCGGCCCGCGCAGACCGTACAGTGGTGGAGGCGGCGGCGGATACCGTCCCCGTCCTGGCGGTGATGATCGCGGCCCCCGTCAACCGTATAGCGGCAGCGGCGGTGGATATTCTCCTCGTCCCGGCGGCGATGATCGTGGCCCGCGCAGACCTTATAGCGGTGGAGGCGGCGGCGGATACCGCCCGCGTCCGGAAGGCGATGATCGTGGTCCCCGCAGACCGTATAGCGGCGGTGGAGGCGGTGGATTCCGTCCTCGTCCCGGCGGTGATGATCGCGGCCCGCGCAGACCGTACAGTGGTGGAGGCGGCGGCGGATACCGTCCCCGTCCTGGCGGTGATGATCGCGGCCCCCGTCAACCGTATAGCGGCAGCGGCGGTGGATATTCTCCTCGTCCCGGCGGCGATGATCGTGGCCCGCGCAGACCTTATAGCGGTGGAGGCGGCGGCGGATACCGCCCGCGTCCGGAAGGCGATGATCGTGGTCCCCGCAGACCGTATAGCGGCGGTGGCGGTGGTGGATTCCATCCTCGTCCCGGTGGTGACGATCGCGGTCCCCGCAGACCCTATAGCGGTGGTGGTGGTGGATTCCGTCCTCGTCCCGGCGGCGATGATCGCGGCCCACGCAGACCTTATAGTGGTGGAGGCGGCGGTGGATTCCGTCCTCGTCCCGGCGGTGATGATCGCGGCCCGCGCAGACCGTACAGTGGTGGAGGCGGCGGCGGATACCGTCCCCGTCCTGGCGGAGATGACCGAGGACCCCGTAAGCCATATGGGGCCGGCGGTGGATTCCGCAAGCCCGGTGATTCGGGTGGTAAGCCGGCTTCCCGCAAGCCCTATGGCGATGGATCGCGCCCTGTTTGGCGGAAGAAAAGCCCGTCTGAGGGAGCCCCTTCGAAAGAGAGCGGGAGCGCGCCGGAGGCGTAAGTTTTATCAATCGGAATCCAGCAGACAGCTAGGAAACCGATTGACCCGCCGTGGCTGGCGTTTTAGAGTGTCTGAGATTTTGTGACTGAACCGTAGGAGAGAAGAGATGGAAAACGAAGTGATTGAAGAGCAAGCCGAAGGTGCTTCCGCACGAAGCGCGCTGATTTTTGAAATGGACAATGTGGCACTGGGCGCCCGGCAGATCCGCTATGAAGTGCTCTCGGGCATTTTGAAAGAGCAGGGGATTGAATTGACCCCCATTTTGTTCTCCCGCCACTGCCTGCATCCGTCCCCGACGGCCTATATGCCGGAATTTCTTGAGGCGATGAATTACACCGCCGTCACCCCCGAGCAGGTCGTCGAGCGGCTAATCAATGAAACCACGTCCCGTCTGATGCAGAAGTCCACTCTGGTGAGCGAAGGCCTCGTCAAGTGGTTGGATGCAGCCCAGGCTCGCGGCGCGGTCATTGCCTGCGCTTCCATGCTTCCGCAGGATTCCGCAGAGGGCGTCGCCGCCCATCTGGGCTTCGACCGGTGGGATGTGAATGTCTATTCCGGCGCACCCGGAGAGAAGGCGTTCCCGCGTGCCGAGCATTGGCTCCGCATTGCCAAAGCCCTCGGACGCAGTCCCAAACGCTGTCTCACCATTGTCAGCAGTATGGCCACCACCAAAACCGCGCTCGCCGCTATGATGAATGTGGTCGTGGTCACGGATGAGTTCACCGATTTCCAGGACTTCTGTGGTGCCAATCTGGTCTGCTCCGACCTGAAAGACGTGAAGCCCGATGTGTTCTTCGAAGAAATCAGCTTCTGATTCCCCAACCTCGGAAGAGGTCGCCGCCAAAGAACAAGCGCACGCCCCAACGGCAGAACCTGAAGCGATCCGCAAGGGCGCCGACGAGATGGCCCGCCTGCTGGAGATTATGTCCCGCCTGCGCCGTCCCAAGGACGGTTGCCCATGGGATCTCGAGCAGGATATCGATTCCATCAAGTCCCATCTGATCGAAGAGGCCTATGAGGCCCTCGATGCGATGGAGAGCGGCAACCGGGACCATCTGGTTGAAGAACTCGGGGATGTCCTGCTACAGATTGCCTTCCAGTCGCAGATCGCGGCCGAGGAGAAGTCCTTTACCTTCACGGATGTGGCCAAAGGTATTTCCGACAAACTGATCTTTCGCCATCCCCATATTTTCGGGGATGTGAAGGTGGCGGATTCCGCCGAAGTCCTCCGTAATTGGGATGACCTCAAGAAGAAGGAAAAGAAAAGCCGCGAGTCCGTGCTGGATGGCGTGCCCAAACATGTGCCGCCTCTGCACCGTGCCTACCAACTTCAGAAGCGCGCCGCTCGTGTGGGCTTCGACTGGCCTGATATCTCCGATGTCTATGACAAGCTGAACGAAGAGGTGGCCGAGTTCAAGGAAGCGATCGAATCCGGTAATCGCGAGCATGTCCTCGAAGAACTTGGCGATATCGTCTTTTCCGTGGTGAATCTGGCTCGCTTCGTCAAAGTGGATCCCGCCTTTGCCTTGGAGCGGACCAACGCGAAATTCGAACGCCGCTTCCGCGTTGTGGAAGAGGAAATCGAATCCAACGGTCGTAAGATGAAGGACTGCACCCTGGCCGAAATGGACGAGATTTGGAATCGTCTCCGCACCGAAGATAAGCTGTAATTCAGATTTCCTCATCCTTAGGATGCAGGTTTTGTTGCGTCCGTGGCTCAATTGGATAGAGCTTCTGACTTCGGATCAGAAGGTTGCAGGTTCGAGTCCTGCCGGGCGCGCCACTTTTCATCTAAAAGAGCAGACGGGATCGATAGGAAAGAACGGGTTACCAGAAGGCATGGGCAAGATTGGTGAATATGATTTATGGGGTCAAAAACGAGTTGATTTAGGGATATTTATGTCGAATTTACGGCAGATTCTAAGATGGGTTATTAGAGCGGATGGCTTGACTGAAGGAAGGTCAAAGCTTAGTCTATGAATGAATTGATAAGAATATCAGCAACGGCGAAAAAGACGGTTTTGCTTACAAGGTGGTAGGAATGAAAAAAGTTATAGTTAGTATTGTAATGATAGCGTTGGCGTTTGGTTTGACAGGATGTTTATTAGGGGACGATGACACCAAAGAGAAAGCCAAGCAACTGACCTTTAGCAACCAATCTCACTATACGGTTCAAGTGATTCCTCTGACAGTTGACTTTGGGGCATTTTACTTGATTTCGGGGGAGATTCGTACACTTAAAGATATCAATAGTCCTGACTTCAGATACGAACCCACCTATAAGATTGATGAAGGTTCTGACTCAACTGCTCGCTATGTTGTTTTTGTGGATGCCCTTCCGGGAGCAGAATAGGTCTACATATTGAACATTATATTTTGGGGGGCGGTTGTTATTGTTTGATGGTTAAAAGTTGATTAACAGGGGGAATCAAACGGAACAGAGACCGTTTTGTAGGGATATTTGTGGATTTTTTGATCCAGACTGGGGTATGAACGGATACTCATCTTGGAAAGGGATGTCATCATGAAAATCGGAATTGGATCAGACCACGGTGGATTTGAGATGAAACAGAAGATCAAGGATCTTCTGGCCGAACGCGAGGGCGTGGAGGTGACGGATTTCGGCACCTACAGCCCCGAGTCGGTGGACTACACGGATTTTGCTGTGGAAGTGGCGCGTCGTGTATCGGATGGCGCGCTGGAGCAGGGGATTCTGATCTGCACAACGGGCGTGGGCATGAGCATGGCGGCGAACAAGTTCCCGCGGGTGCGGGCCGCCCTTGTCTTTAATGCGAAGATGGCCCGTATGGCCCGCGAGCACAATAATGCCAATATTTTGGCCTTGGGCTCGAGTGTGACCCCGATAGAGCAGATTCCCGAAATGCTCGATGCCTGGTTTTCCGGCGAGTTCGAACCGGGCAGCCGCCATGATCGCCGCGTTCAGAAAATCAATGCCTGTGCCCTTCGTGTGACAGAGCCGGAGGCCATTCACGAGCGTGACCCCGATGTCTATGCCGCGGTTCAGGGCGAGGTGAAGCGCCAGCGGCAGAACATCGAGCTGATTGCGTCGGAAAACTATGTCAGCCGGGCCGTTCGCGAGGCGCAGGGGTCTGTGTTGACCAACAAGTATGCCGAAGGCTATCCGGGCAAGCGTTACTACAACGGCTGTGAATTTGTGGACGAGGCGGAACGCCTGGCCATTGAGCGTGCCAAGGAGCTGTTTGGTGCCGAGCATGTGAATGTGCAGCCGCACAGCGGAAGCGGTGCCAACATGGCCGTCTATTTCGCCATGCTGCAGCCCGGCGACCCTATTCTGGCGATGAGTCTGGATCACGGCGGTCATCTGACCCACGGTCACAAGGTGAATTTTTCAGGCCGTTTCTTCCACGTCTCTTCCTACGGGGTGAACCCGGAAACGGAGCGCATCGACTATGATGAAATCGAAAAGCTGGCGATCGAAAACAAGCCTAAGATGATCTGCGCCGGTGCGAGTGCCTATTCACGCATTATCGACTTCAAGCGCTTGCGGGCCATCGCGGACGATGTCGGAGCCTATCTCATGGTGGATATGGCGCACATTGCCGGTCTCGTGGCTGCCGGCTTCCATCCGAGCCCGGTTCCCTATGCCGACTTTGTCACCACGACCACCCACAAGACCCTGCGCGGACCCCGCGGCGGCATGATCCTCTGCAAAGAGGCCTTCGCCAAGGACATTGACAAGCAGATCTTCCCCGGTATTCAGGGTGGCCCCTTGATGCATGTGATCGCGGCCAAGGCTGTATGCTTCCTCGAAGCGCAGCAGCCGGCCTTCAAAGAATACGCGCGTCAGGTTGTCGTCAATGCCCAGACGCTCGCTGCCGAGTTGGAAAAAGCGGGCCTCCGCATTGTGTCGGGCGGCACCGATAACCACCTGATGCTGGCCGATCTCACCCCGCTGAATGTGACGGGTAAGGATGCCTCCACCGCGCTGGATCAGGCCTTGATCACCGTGAACAAGAACGCGATCCCGTTCGACAAGCAGAAGCCCTTTGTGACGTCCGGCATCCGCATCGGAACCCCGGCCATCACGACGCGCGGGATGCGCGAGGCGGAAATGAAGCAGATCGCCCAATGGGTCGGTCAGATTGTGGCCTCTCCGGACAACGAGAAGCTGCAGCGGAAGATCAAGGGCGAGGTGATCGACTTCACCGAAAAGTTCTTGGTTCCGTAGCGCGGAGGATTTTGTCCAACCCACCCACCGGATGCGTCCGGTGGGTTTTTTGTTGCCCGGGCGGCGCTCAGGCGCGCGGGGGCATCACTCGCACGGCACCAGGCGGACATCCACGAGCCCGGAGGGGCCGATGGAGTAGATGAGCTGTTTGAGGCGGGCAGTCCCTTCCGGGGGTGGGATCTGCACCTCCACCTGGCGGTGCCCCCACATGGGATCTTCCCAGGTGAGCGTGGCTGAGGTCGCTTTGAGTTCAGGATGGGGGACGCCCAGCCCGATGTCTTTCCCTGCCAGGATCTGATTGCTGCTCAGGATCCGTTCGGTCGGATGGTGAATGATGCGAAAATTGTGCAGATCGCGCGGCGTGTGGTTTTCCACGCTGGCCTGGCACAGGAGAACCGGACCGGTGTGGGCACAACCGCTTGCGAGAATGAGTTCCATGAGAAGAATGGGGAGGATTTTCATTTCATTGAACAGGGTAGGGCGGGGAGGGGGTGGAATCAATCTGGAAATGGCGGCGGGTCGGCGGTGGTCAGATGCGGCGAAGGGAAAAGGTGTGGCGGGTATCGCAGTAGAGCCGGACATCGGCGGCCTCGTGCGCCCCGGCGGCAAATTTCGGATAATCGCGCAGGTTGCTCTGCAGAAAGACATCGATGGCTTTCTCCAGCGTGCAATGGCGTTCCTTCAGATCGCGGGTCAGGCGGGTGTTGAGTTGCGTGCGCCAGTGCGCATCCACCAGGATCAGCCGGTCGAAGCGGGGGCGGAGCGTCTGATGCGCCGCCAGTTCCCCGTCGGCCAACAGGATCGTGGCGGCGGGCACCTGCCGTTCTTCGATGGCCTCTCCGGCGATGGGATCGAAAATCGGCTGCCGGATGGGGAGACCGTTTCGAAAATCCTTCAGGCAGCGGGTTAGGCGCTGCAGATCGTTGCCGTCGGGATGGGAACCATAGCGTCCGTGGGCGGGGCGGTGCCGGCGGGGGAGACGGAAGTCGTCGAGCGACAGGATGCGGGCGCCATCCACCTGATGCCGGAGCCAGCGGGAGAGTGTGCTTTTGCCGCAGCCGCCCGGGCCGCCGATGCCCACAATGAAGGGGCCGGTGTGGTGGCTGGCTTCCCGCCTCAGCCAAGTCCGGATGCGTTTAAAGCAGGTCAGACTGGCAGCGCTGAGATGTGTGGGACAGGTGGTGGCTATCATGAATGGCTCCGGGATGTCTCCGGCCGGAGGACGGGAATGGCGCGATGGGCCAGGAGGGCCTTACGGATGGAGGCGAGACTGAAGGTGTCGGTTTCGATTCGAGTGGCGGCCCGTCCGATATCGTTGAGATAGTGGGCATCCGAGAAGGTAACGAGAGTATAGTCGGGTTCCAGGCGATCGCGCAGCGCTTGGAGTTGGAAGCGGGTGACGCCGAGAACGGGGCCGCTTTCGGGGGGAATCCTGCCCAGCTTGGCCAGGACCCCGCATCCGGGGCGGTCGATGTGGGCGGGAATAAACAGACCCCCATGGGCATCGACCCGTGCGGGAAGCTGACTGAAAGGGATGTCGGTGGCGCCTCCGAGATACCGGCTGACCTGCTGGAGCACTTCTTCGTGCTCATTGACGACGACCTGATCACCGATCTTCTCTGGGATATTCCGGAAATCGGGGAGGTGGTCAAACAGGAGGGCGCCGAACGCAAGAGCGGCCTCCGGCGTCTCGAACAGGGCGAGGCAGTGGATTTCCTCGAGGGTGTTCACTTCCATGCCGAAGAGGGCGTGGAGGCCTTCGTTCCGGCAGGCGGCCGCAAAGGCCGGCGTGTTGAGGGCGGAGTTGTGGTCAGTGAGGGCAATGGCATCGAGACCGGCGGCTTTCGCCGCGCGTGCCATGGCGGTCGGCGACATGTCGAGAGAGCCGCAGGGGGAGAGGCAGGAGTGCAGGTGGAAATCGCAGAGGAAGTTCATGCTGCGCGAGTCGGGGGCCTATGCCTGACCCCGGTTGATGTGCTGGGCGATTACCTCGATTTGTTCACCCGTGAGAACCGAGGGATCGAAACAGCGGTCATTGATGAAGCGGATGGCCTCAGGGAATCGGAAGGCGCGGTTTTCCCGATTCGTGATTTGCAAGTTGACCCCGGGATGGGTGAAGACGGCCATGGCATGGATCCGGTCTTCTGGGACGCGGGTGGTCAGCAGCGTGATGAACATAGACCGCTGCCGCTCGCATTGCAGGATGGGGCTTTTGACCAGTTGGGTCTTCCCTTTGTTTCGACACTTCGTCCATTGGGTGTCCTGGGCATCGCCGCTGAGCGTGCCCGCCCAGAACTTGGACTCGATGACATAGATGCCGGAGGGGGCGAGAACAAGGTGGTCGATCTGGCAGCGCTGGCGTCCGATTGAAAATTCCAGGTCGTTCAGGATGACATGGTCGTCGGCGAGGCGTTCCGCCAGCAGGTTCGCCATCTTTTGTTCGCCGCGGCGTCCCCCTTCGAGGTTATGGCTTTCGACCACGATCTCGCGAAGGTGAATTTCATAACCGACGGCGAGAACGAGGATCAGCAGGGCCCCCAGCGCCCCGAGATAGGACCCGTGAAGGAGGGAGGCGGCCAGACCCCATGCCGAGAGCGAAAGGGCCAGGCCCCAGACGATGACGCGGATGATGTTCCGCCGTCCCAATTCGCGGTCAATGGCATCCTGGCGGATGCGGAGACTGCTTTCGCTACGGAGAATCTTGGCCAATGGATCGTCCTCGGATCGGGCCGGTCAGGCCTGTTCCTGCTGTTCGTTGAGTCCGGAGGCCAGCTTCTCGACTTCCTCATTCGAGAGGATGGGCTTTTCAAAGCAGAAGTCATTGATGAAGGCGACCGCCTGTTCTGGGGTGAAAACGCGCTTTTCCGAGTTGGTGACTTGAATGTCCGCGTCCGGGCTCGCCAGGATGACCAGCGGATGGACCCGTTCCCAGATGAGCTGAGTGCCTTTCAGCCAGTTGCACAGGATGCGACGTTCCCGAAGCGCCCGGCCGACCGGATTGCGCGCCGGGCGGAGGGTGCCGTCGGTGGCGCGGATCTTCCAGGTATGGGACTGGCGGCTGGTGTCGCCGATGATCTTGCCGCTCCAGTTCAGCGTGTTGATGACAAACATGCCGGAAGGGGCCACCACGAGATGGTCGATCCAGCATTTTTCCCGGCCGACTTTGAGGCGCAGGTCATTGAGGATGAAGTGATCATTCGCGAGCTTGTTATCCAGCAGGTGGGCCATCTCTTCTTTCGTGCCGCGCGTGCTCTGGGTATCGGCGTGTTCCTGGATGCTTTCCTTCCGGCGCGCCTCGTGACCGAGGGCTAGAAACAGCAGGCCGCCGCCTAGAATCAACCAGGCAGAGGTGCCACTTTCGACGAAAAACTTCCAGATGAGTCCGAAGATGATGAACAGGGCTGCGCCACTCCATTCGATGATCCGCATGCGCTTAAGCAGTTGCAGCTCCTTTTCGATGCTTTCCTGGCGCCGAAGAAGACTGCGTTCGTTGGTTAGGGTTTGGGCCATGGGAACCTCCGATGGGGGGAAGGCGGTTACGGGGCCGGCGAGACGGTCGGTTCGGGGGACGCTTCTTCTGCTGCCGTGGGGGCGTCGAGGGTGACTTCGCCCATCGCGACGCGCTCGCGGCGGTCGGTGATGCGCACATTCACAGTCTGTCCGGGCGTGGTAGCGCCCTTGACGAAGATGACCATTCCGTTGACCTTGGCAACCCCTTCGGTGTCCGGGTTCTTGGTCGAGGGTTCCAGGATGGTTGTGGCAAGGATTACGCCGGGAACAATATGGGCATTGGCGTCACCGGCCTTCGGCACGAAGGATTTTCGGGGAGCGCGGGAGGCATTGCGCCGGGCGGTGGACTTGGGCAGGGCGGAGGTGCCAGTGGGCTTGCCGGTCAGTTCAGCCCATGCCATCCGTTCACCCCGCCCGGTGATGCGGACATTGACTCGTTTGCCCATCTCAGTAGCGCCATCTACAAAGACCACAAGGCCATTGATGCGCGTCACGCCCTCGGTGTCGGGGTTTTTGGAGGATTTTTCAGAGATAATAACATCCATCTCAGCGCCTTCGATGACGTGGGCGGCCGAGTCTCCGGGGGAGGGGGTGAAACTATGGCGGGGTTTCCGGGTGGAGCTGCCGGAGGCCAGTTCTGCCTCCCCGGCGGGCTTGCCGGTGGTTTCGGCAAAGGCCATACGGTCTCGGCGTCCGGTGATGCGGATATTCACCCGCTCACCGATGGTGGTGGCGCCATCGACAAAGACGACGAGTCCATTGATCCGCGCGACACCCTCGGTGTCCGGGTTCTTGGAAGAGGCTTCCGAGATGATGACATCCATTTCGGCACCGACCACCACCGGATCTCCGGAGGCGGGGGTGAAGGATTGACGGCGCGGCGCGCTGGAGGCGGGAAGGGGATCGGTGCCGGCCGGCTGGCCGGTGGGCTCCGCAAAGGCCAGGCGTTCGCGGCGGTCGGTGATGCGTACATTCACGCGTTCGCCGATGGTGGGTACGCCGTTGACAAAAATGACCAGTCCGCTGACGCGGGCGACGCCCTCGGTTTCCGGGTTCTTGGTGGAGGCCTCGGAGATGATGACATCCATCTCCGCACCGGTGATGATATGCGCGGTGGAGTCGCCGGCGGGCGGGGAGTAGGGTCCACGGGGAGCCTTCGGAGGCAGATCGACCTGCGACAGAACCTGCACCAGGACGGCATCGGCGACGCGTTCGCGCACGCGGGTGACATCAATGATGGCGGTCTGGCCACGGCGAGCGCCGGGGATGAAGGTGACCAGGCCACCCAGTTTGGCGATTCCGGAGGAGCGGTCATCGCTCTCATCATTCACAAACACTTTGTAGCGATAGCCCAACTTGGCTTCAATGACGGCGCCGCGGGCGGTCGCATCAATGATATCGCCGGTGTTGATGTCCGTGGCCTCTTCGGCCGAATAGACGACGGTGACCGCTGCTTTGTCTTTAGTCTTTGTGCTGTAGATGACGGCACCGACGAGGACGATACCGAAGATGGGAAGGAGGATCAGCGCGAGGGTGCGCAACTTGCTGTCAGGGGATTTTTCGGCGGAATGGGTCATCAAGCGGCTCCAGTGTTATATGGATAATCATAGCAGGATAGGGGGCGCAGGGGGCTTCCGCAAGGAAAAGAACGCCCGTGCCCCGTTTCGCAGCCGATAGTTGTGAAATGCCCGGATGTGGTGTATTAAAGAGAAGGTGATTTTATCAAGCGTTTTACCCTGAGGAAGGTCTCGATTCTACAGACTGCGGCATTCCCGGCGGAAGCAAAAGATTGGAAGATTCAATGACAGCGGAGGAAAGACAAACCTGGGTGCGGGATCGTATCAAACCGGCGGAGATAACCAAATATCTGAATCCGGACGGGTCGGACTATGTGAACGATGCGGAGATTTACCGTCTGCTGGAGAACACCGGCGAGCCGGAGCCGGAGCAGGTCCGGGGGCTGATTGCCAAGGCGATGGAGGTGCAGACCCTGTCGCAGGAGGAGCTCTCCATTCTGATACGCGTCCGGGATCCCGGGCTGTGGGAGGAGATGTGCGAGGCGGCGGGGGCCATCAAGCGGAAAGTCTATGACAACCGCATTGTCACCTTTGCGCCGCTTTATCTCAGCAGTAAGTGTGTGAACAACTGCGCCTACTGCGGGCTGCGGGGCGAGAACGATGCGGTCGAGCGCCGCGTGCTTACCATGGATGAGGTGAGGTTGGAGACCGAGGCCCTGGCCGGAACGCTGGGTCACAAGCGGCTTGTGGTCGTGTACGGCGAGCACCCGGAATCGGGAGCGGAGTACATCGAGGAGAGCATCCGCACCATATATGATGTGAAAGTGCCCACGCGGAAAGGGATCGGCCAGATCCGCCGCGTGAATGTAAATGCCGCGCCGATGAGCGTGAGCGAACTGCAGAGCCTGAAGACCTGCGGGCTGGGGACCTATCAGGTCTTCCAGGAGACCTATGACCGGCGCGCCTATGCGCGGGTGCACCCGCCCAAAACCATCAAGGGAAATTTCCACTGGCGGCTCACGACGATGCACCGGGCGCAGGATGCCGGTATCGACGACAACGGCATCGGCGTGCTCTACGGGCTGACCGACTGGCGCTTTGAGCTGCTGGCCCAGCAGGCCCATACTCTTGAGATGGAACGGTTCTGCGGCATCGGCCCGCACACCCTGTCCTTCCCGCGCCTGGAGCCCGCCGTGAACACTCCCTTTGTGGAGAACCCGGAGTGGCGGGTGAATGACGAGGACTTCGAGCGCCTGGTGGTGCTGTCGCGCCTGGCGATCCCCTATGCGGGTCTCATCATCACCGCCCGCGAAACCCCCGCGATGCGCCGCCGGCTCCTGCCGTTTGGTGTCACGCAGATGGATGCCGCCTCGAACATCGGGGTGGGCGCCTATGCCGACGGGCAGGAGAACCAGCAAGGCGACCGCCAGCAGTTCCTGCTGGGCGATCCGCGCGGCCTGGATGAGTGCATCCGCGAATGGGCTGGCATGGGCTGCATCACCAGCTTCTGTACGGCGGGCTACCGGTGCGGCCGGACCGGCAAGTGCATCATGGATCTGCTGCGGACCGGCGCCGAAGGCAAGTTTTGCAAGCTGAATGCCGTGCTCACCTTCAAGGAATGGCTGGATGATTTCGCCACGCCCGAGACACAGAGCGTGGGCGAGGCGCTTCTCCGGAAGGAACTCGAGGCAGTGCGGACCCAGCAGCCGAAGATCTGGGAGGCCTTTTCAAAAAACTACGAACGAATCGTCGCCGGCGAGCGGGACATCTACTTCTAGGATGGACAGGCATGGGTGCGCGGTGGCAGGATAAACGCTCTGTGAGGACTACATTGTGACCATTCGACTGACACCTAATCATCGCTTGCAGCCCCTGTTCGATCAGCACCATGTGGCGTGGCTGGGCGAAGAGGCGGCCGAGCATCAGGATATCCGCCCCCTGCGCATCGGTATCCTGAACATTATGCCGCATGCAGAGGACTACGAGTTCAATCTGCTCGCGCCGATGGGGCGGAGCATCCTGCAGATCATTCCCGTTTGGATCCGTCTCCGGGACCATGAATACAAGAGTTCCGATCAGAAGCATCTGGACAAGCACTACATCCCGTTCGACTGGGCGCAATCCGTGGCCTCGCTGGATGGCCTGATTGTGACTGGCGCGCCGGTCGAGGCCCTGCCCTGGGAATCCGTCACCTACTGGGAGGAGTTGCGCCGCATCATTGATGTGGCGAAGGTCAGCGGCACCCGGCTGCTCGGCATCTGCTGGGGGGGGCTGGCGCTGGCCAAGTATCTTGGCATCGACAAGACCATGTATCCCCAGAAGGTGTTTGGGGTCTATCCCACCCGCAGTCTGGTCAAGGATCATCCGGTGACCGGCGGGCTCGATGATGTGTTCTGGTGTCCCCAGAGCCGCCATTCCGGCATCGAGGATGCTGTTCTGGAAGAGGCGGAGACGGAGGGGCGCGTCCGTTTGCTGGCCCACGCTGAAAAGGGCGGCTACACCATTTTTGAAACGCCGGACCACCAGTTCATCATGCATCTGGGGCATCAGGAGTACAACACGCAGCGCCTGCTGGACGAAGCCAGGCGCGACAAGCTTAAGGACCGTCCCGATGTCGGCCCGCTCGAGAATCTCGATGCGGAGCATCCGGTCAACAACTGGCGGGCCAACCGCAATGAGTTCTTCAACTCGTGGATCAAGCATGTGTATCTGACGACGCCCTATGCCAAGGGCGTGGATCTGCCCCCCATCTCAAACGAGATCGTGGTGAGCGAAGCCGGAGACTCGAAGTGAAGGTCGCCGTGCTCGGAGATGGCGGGTGGGGGACAGCCCTGGCGCTGACGCTGGCCCGCAACGGCCACACTCCGCGCGTCTGGGGACCGTCGGCCGACTATATCGACGAGATCCGCCGCACCCGGACCAACTCCAAATTTATGGTCGGCGTGGACCTGCCCGCCGAAGTGGAATGGACCGCCGATCCCGCGGAGACCCTGGAAGGGGCCGTTGCGGTGGTGATGGTCGTTCCGTCCCAATATGTGCGTGCCACGCTCGAGCGCTTTGCCCCGGCGTTTCACGCCGCAGGCTCACTCCCAGTCATCAGCGCCACCAAGGGCTTTGATGAATCGACGCACGAACGGATGACCGGGGCCATCACCGAGGTGTGGGGCGTGGCGACACCCGCCGCGCTCTCCGGTCCGAGCATCGCTCCCGAAACCGCCCGCGGCGTCCCCACGGCCGTGACGATCGCCTGTGCCGACGAATCCATTGCCCACCGCTTTCAGGACCTGTTCTCCGGCGATGCCTTCCGTGTCTATACGAGCGACGATGTTCAGGGCGTCGAACTGGGCGGGGCCCTCAAGAATGTCATCGCGCTTGCCGCCGGCGTGTGCGATGGCCTCGGCTTCGGCCACAACACCAAGGCCGCACTCATTACGCGCGGCCTTGTCGAAATGACACGCCTCGGCGTGACCCTCGGCGCACACCCGCAGACCTTTTATGGCCTGAGCGGGATCGGCGATCTGATGGTCACCTGTTTCAGCCCGCAGAGTCGGAACCGCACCGTCGGCGAGCGCCTGGGCAAGGGCGAAACTCTGGCTCAGATCCTCGACGGCATGGTGCAAGTCGCCGAAGGGGTCTGCACCTGCGGCATCGCGCTGGCGCGGGCCCACGAAGCGGGCGTCCCGGTCCCGGTCATTGAGCAGGTGGATGCCATTCTTCACCACGGCAAGAAGCCCGAAGAGGCCGTGATCGAACTGATGCGCCGGGATCCCCGCGCGGAGCGGGACTGATCCCATGGCTACCGCACCGGTACCCACCTCCCTCCTGCTGGTCGACGACCACGCGATCGTACGCCAGGGTTTGGCCGCGCTCCTCGCCCGCGAAGAGGATTTCGATGTCTGCGCCGAAGCTGGCACCTATGAAGAAGGCTTGGCCGCGCTGGAGGCCCATGCGCCCGCCTGCGTGCTGCTCGACCTCTCCCTTCGCGACCGCAATGGGCTCGACTGGATCCGCGAAGCCCGTGTCCATGGATACAAAGGAACCATTCTGGTTCTGTCGATGCACGACGAAGGCATCTATGCCGAAAAGGTCCTTCGCGCCGGCGCCCAGGGCTATGTGATGAAAGACCAGGCCGAGGAAACCCTCGTGGCTGCGCTGCGCACCGTGCGGTCCGGCACCACCTATCTCAGCCCTGCTGCGGAAGCCCTGCTCGCCGGGCATGGCGCGGCTTCCTCCCACGACAAAGACTCCACAGGCTTTGAAAGCCTGACGGCGCGCGAAAGCGAAATCCTCTATGCCATCGGCGGCAGTCTCACCACCCGGGAAATTGCAGAGAAATTTGGACTCAGCGGCCGCACGGTTGATGTGCACCGCGTGAACATCCGCCGCAAGCTCGAGTGCAGTTCTCTGGCCGAAGTGATTTCCAAGGCGATGGACTTCAAGCGCGCACAGGATAAGGCGCTGCAGCCCCCGGCACTCTGATCCGTATCTCTTGTGGAGACGGTGCGCCCCTGTGCCGCATTCTGGCTTCTGAATTCTGACTCCTGAATTCTGTTCCCATTAATACGCGTAATAGAATTCCTTGATGATCCGATCCGGTGCGACACCCTTCTGCTCCAGCACATTCGAGATGTCTTTCACCGCAATCGGGTTTCCGCACAGGTAATAACGGTCGTCGGGTTTCAATTCGGCTGTTTCCAGATAGTCGGTGATCCGCCCCTTGATGGAGCCGCCGTCCTCCTGAGAGATACAGGTGACCAGATGGGCCGCATCCAGCCCTTCCGAGAGTTTCAGATCGGACACCTTCCGGATGCCGTGAACCAGCAGATAATCATCGACGGCGGCACTCTTCAGGAAGGAGCGGAAGGGGCTGATACCGATGCCGGTGGCCAGGAAGACCTTTCGTCCGGGCTCATCCTTCCGGTCGAAGAATTCGCCATAGGGTCCGGTTAGATCCAGTTTGGTTCCCTTCTTCACGTCGCGCAGCATCGGGGAGATGGCGCCGCCTGGATTCTTTTTGATCATGAATTCCAGGCAATCGTCCTGTTCGCCAGAGCAGATCGAGAAATCCTTGCTCTTGTGATAGGCCAGATGGGGGCCGATGCTGACATTCTGTCCGGTGGCAAAGGTGTATCCGTTCCGCTCGGTGCGCAGCAGAAAGACCTCCTCGCTCAGATCGACCACCTCCCGGACCACCACGGTATGGCGCCGGTCGGTCTCTTCGCTTTCGCTGTAGTTGTCAAAGGGTTCGGGTTCGACGGGATTCGTTTCGCGCAGGTCTCCCTGATGCGGATTCTGGCCGACATCAAAAGGCTCCGGCAGCGGTCCGCGGTCGAAGGGTTTGCCCATCAGGCTTTTCAGTTTTTCCTTCACCACCCAGGTGGCGGGGTGGCGGATGTATTTCTTCATGACGGGAGCGGCCGTGCCGACCATCCAGCAGTTCTTCGGGCAGGTGGCGACCAGCGAGCGCACCTTGTCGGCCTGCGCCCCGGTCCAGATCTGGTCGAACGAATCGACGTCGCGGATGTTGCCGAAACTTTCCTTCCAGTAGCGCTCCTCCAGCCCGTTGCAGGGATAGACTTCGCCATACGGATCGATGAAGAAATTGACCGTGCCGGCCTCGCAGGGCAGGAGGCGGCGGTTACCCTTCACGTAGTTGATCAAGCCCATGTTGAAGAAGGCGCGGAACCAGCTCTTGGGGCTGTTCTCCTTGAGCAGCCGGTCGATCAGTTCATAGAAGTGGCCGATCACCGCATCCTCATTTGTGATCACGTTGTCATCTTTGTGGAAATAGTAGGAGTTGTGATAGGCCGCCGTGGCGAACTCCATCTTGAGGCCCTTGGACAGATCATAGAGCTCGAGCATGTCGGCGCTGTTGTTGTTGGACACCGTGATGCCGAACCCGATGTCTTTCACGCCCATTCGCTTCAGACCGAGAAGTGTTTTTAGCCCGCGGTCAAACCCGCTGTCGCGCCCGCGCAGATAGTCGTTGATGGTCGAGAGGCCTTCGATGCTGACCCGGATGCCGATGTTGGGGAACTGCTCGGCCAGCTTCAGGATTTCATCCACCTGATAGCCGGAGGTGGAGATGACCACGCGGGGGGCCTTCTTGAAACTGATGTCAACAATCTCGTCGAGATCGCGCCGCACAAACGGTTCGCCGCCGGTGATATTCACGAATTTCAGCTGCGGCAGGATTTCCAGTTCCTTCGGCTGAATCTCCCGCTTGATTTCGGAGGGGTAGCGCCAGATGTTGCACATCTTGCATTTCATGCAGCACCGATAAGTCGTGATGATCGACACATCGGTGGGGAGAGGGGTTTTCACAGCGGCATCAGGATTTGTCATACACACATTCTCATTTCAGCGGTTGGAAGAAACTGGGAAGAGTTTACCCCAAGGGGCATTTCCTTTCCACCAGTATTCTGCGGAGAGTGTTACGGGGTCTCGAATTCGGCCGCCGCCTTTTGCAGGCGCGGATAGAATGTCCGGAAGGATGGCTCCATGCCCTCCAGCTGTCGCACGATCTCTTTTTCTGCTCCCAGGAGTCCTTCGGCAGCGCGGGAGCGACCGGAGACCCGCCGGAAGGTCGTTTGGAGTCCCTCGGGAGTCGAATAGGACAACAGCCAGCCCTGTTCGACAGCGCGGTCCAGCAGCAGTCCCAGTGGCGACCCTGAGGCAGTGACATACGCCTGGATTGGCGCGATCCGCCGGGCCACATAGGTCTCCAGCGGTTCATCGGAAAAATCCGCCCAGTTCCGCGAGAGGCAGTAGTCGAACGCCACATCCACAATCACGCCAGCCAGCCGCCGGTAGGGGGCCTGGATGCATGTCCGTGCCGCCTGGTGATCGCGATCCTGTTCGGCGAAGATGTCGATGGCCTGATGGAAGGCCATCCCCGCCTTGAAGTCATCATCGATGGGCCGGGTTCGGACCCGCCGCACATAATCTGCCAGCAGATTGCCCGCGGCGGCGGCTGTAGCCAATCCTTCGGATAGATGCAGGTGGGCGAGGAGATTCATGCGAGCCGCTATCGGATTTTCTTGAATGACTTCCAGGTGTCGGGGTCGGGGTGTGTACCGCCAAAGATGACGTGGGCGGGGCCGTCTCCGACTCCTTGGGTCATGTACCACCAGGTTTTCTCCGGCACCCAGTTCCCCTGTTTGTTCGTCCGGTCAGGCGTTAGCAGGGCATCAAAGGTGAGCTGGTTTCGCTCATCCATTTCCCATCTGCCTTCCTGCTTGAAGGAGATGGATTTTCCAGCCGGCCGGACCTCCTGGGCAAAGCTCCCGTCCGGCTTCACCTCCAGCAGAATGGTGCTCTCCCCATCCTCAGCGGTGTATTTCCATGTCCCGAGCGGCGCGCCGGGGGCCAGCGGTTCCTCGACCGCCTCAGGCAGAAAGGCGACCCCGCATCCGGCCAGAAGCAACGCTGTCAGCAACAGCCCGGTTTTTATCAGGTGTCGTTTCATATCTATTTCATTCCGTTTCCATGTCGAGCGCATGCAGAATGGCCCGGGCATCCGCTTCATGGGTGGAATCAATCATCAGGCGGATTTTGGTGAAGACTCTCAGGAAGGGGACCATTCCGCCGCAGTCGTCTTTGGAGATGAACGATGGGATGCCGCCGGCTTCCAGATTCATTCTCGCCACTTCCGCGCTCATTTCATCCGGGAGGATGGCGATGCAGATTTGTTTGCTCTCTGACATGGCTACTCCCTCATGGTGTTCACGGTTTCTTCCCATGCCCGGTCGGAATCAAAATCGGGAACCAGGCCGTCCCCGGCGATGTTGCCCGAATAGGCGTCCATGCCGTGCCGGATCATGTAGTCGGGGTGGTACTCCGGCCTGCCGACCTTGTTCAGGAATGCGCTCACCCGGTCCGGATTGTTTAGCAGGTCATCAAGAGCCTCCTGGAGGGCCTTCGATTGTTCTTCGGCAAGATCCATCCCGAAGTTGATCTGCAGGACACGGGTGGCTTGATGCGCGGTCTTGTCCGCAACGCGCTGACTGTCATACATCCCGTAGGCCATCGCCAGGCAGTAGGCCAGTGCCGCCTCGTCCGTCCGGTCCTGCTCGAGGCTGGATTGAATAACACCGAAGATTTCGACGGGGTCATTTTGGCTGGTAAGGTCCGACAGGTCGGTGATTCCGGGGACAGTTTCAATGGGGAGGGCCGCCTTGTCGGTGGTGATATCGGTCTCGGCAACCGGAGCGGCAATCAGTGCAGCCGTCACCAACAGGAAGAAGAGGATGGACAGATACCCCATGATCAATCCGGCCAAGCCCCGTTTTTTTCGGCATAGCGCTCCGGGTCTGATGAGACACGCGAGACGGCCACATGCCCTAGGATAATCGCCGGAATCCCCGCCGCCACGCTAAAGCAAGTGAGCGACAAAATGCCGCACACGAGACTTCCTGTTGCCATGCCCTGGTTTTTATTGTTCTGCGGGGTGCTCATTATTTTGTTCCGATTATTCTAGTTTGTCCCATTGTGATCAGCTTGTGGGGACAGCTCTTCTTCAATTGCTTCTGCGGGAATAGGCACGCTTTCGCTGTCGAGGGCGGGGGTATTTTCCGGCGTGAGGCCCTCTCGAATCACTTCCATCTGATAGGCCTGGAGTTGTTTTTCAAGTTGCTCATTGTCCTTGGCCGGGGGGGAGGATTCTGCAGGTTTCTGGCGGTTCTGCATTCGCTGCTCGCGGCGTTCCGCATAGGTTGACGGTTTGCCGTTTGTCTCAAATGCCTCCCGCTGTTTCATGATTTCTACAGTTTTATCACTTATAACGCTTGTCGGCTTCAGTTCCGGCTTCGGGATGCCTCTGACGCGAAGGGTGTTTTCGTCCAGATTTTCAACCCGGAGACCTTCTTCTTGGAGGGCCTGAACAATGACGGCAGCGGCTTCATCCGCCGTGAGGTTTTGGGTTCTATTCACGGTGATTGTCGCGCTGAGCCCGAGATCCACGGTGATGTCTTTTCCAGTGACGGCCTGTAATCGATCTAGGACGGCATTCAGCTGGGAGCCATTGAAATAGAATGAATAGAGCTTAGGGGAGGGGTCCTGAGCGCTCAGGGTCGTTGCGATGGCAGCCAGGCAGATGGCGAGGACGATTTTCTTCATTCTTTGATTTCCTTCCTGCTTCGTGAATCCGAAGACTAGGCTTCCGCAGGGAGGGACGCAAATGAATAAAGGGCGTAAAAAATGGATAGTGCAACACTGTTTCTGTAAATTCCCATTGCCACATCACTCTTTCTTTAGC
>CAZGMQ010000060.1:0-20386 GCA_964526745.1 uncultured Verrucomicrobiota bacterium | reverse complement strand
GAAGGGTAAGCGTTTCCGTTTGTGTTGCAAAGGGGTTTTGTTTCACTATGGCTCTGAACCGGAGAAATCATCATGGCGCGAGTGAAATTGAATCTGGATGAAGTGGCATTCATCTTCCGCACAGAGCTGGAAGTGCGCATCACCGACATCAACTATGGCCGTCACATGGGAAACGATGCTCTGCTGGGTCTTCTCCATGAGGCCCGCCTGCGCTTTCTGGCCCATTTTGACTTTACCGAAGAAGACATCGGCGGCATGGGGATGCTCATGGGCGATGCGGTCCTTCAGTATAAGGCGGTTGCCATATATGGAGATGTGCTGGTCGTGGAGATAGGGCTGGCGGATGTCGAGCGCCGGACCTTTGATCTGATGTACCGGGTGACACGTTCCGGTGATGGAACAACCGTTGCCTGGGCCAAGACTGGCATGGTGGCGTTTGATTACACGGCCAATCGCCCCGTGAATCTTCCGGATGGGTTTGTGGAAAAGATGGGAGCGAATGCCTGATGAAATGTGCACTGATTCAGATGAACCCCACCGTGGGTGCGGTGAAGGCCAACGCGGCTGACATTCTTCGATGGGCGCAGGATGCCGCCCGGGAGGGGGCTGACCTTGCGGTGTTCCCTGAACTGGCTTTGTGCGGTTATCCTCCGGATGATCTGGTTCTGCGTCCGCGTTTTCTGGATGCGGTCGAGGCGGAGGTGGACCGGTTGGCTGCAGCACTTCCCCGGGATCTGCTGGTCATGGTGGGAGCACCGATGCGTGAGGGCGGGAAGCTCTACAACACAGCTATGCTGCTACAGGGCGGTCAACAGGTTGCCATTGCCAAAAAGATTCTCCTGCCTAATTACGGGGTCTTTGATGAACGTCGTATTTTTTCGGCGGGCACAGAGCCGCTGGTCTACGAGTTCAAGGGTGCGCGTCTGGCCATCCAGATCTGCGAAGACTCCTGGTGGCCGGAGTGCGAGTCCTTTGCCGGGCTGAAAGGGGTGTGCGATCTGTTGGTCAACCTGTCGGCCTCTCCCTATTGTCGCGGGCGTGAGAATGAGCGAGAGAAAATGGCACAGGCCGCGACCGCGGCCCTTGGGGTTCCGATGCTCTACACAAACATTCTCGGCGGTCAGGACGAACTCGTCTTTGATGGCGGCGGCATGGCGATGCGTTCCGATGGCCGGGTGGCCGCCCGGTCCGGCCTTTTCTGTGACGGCATGCTGTTCGTGGATGTGGAAGCCTCGGGAAAAGGATGGGAGCCGGAGGATGGCCTCATCGCAACTCTGCCGGATGCCGTGGAGGAGGTCTATGAAGCCCTTCGACTCGGTCTGAAGGATTATGTCGATAAAAACGGATTCCCGGGCGTGCTGGTGGCACTCTCCGGCGGGATTGATTCTGCGCTGGTGGCGGCCATTGCGGTGGATGCGCTGGGCAAGGACCGTGTGATGGGGGTGACGATGCCCTCCAAAATCACCTCCGGCGAAACCTTTTCAGATGCACTGGATCTGGCGAAGCGCCTGGACATTCCTTGTCTGGAGATTCCGATTGCGCCCGCCGTGGATGCGCTGGAAGGGATGCTGGCTCCCGCCTGCAAGCAGGTGGACTGGGCTACGCCTCTTCCAGGGACGGTCATGGAGGAGAATCTGCAGGCCCGCACCCGTGGTGTACTGGTCATGGCGCTCTCCAACCGGTTCGGCCACATGGTGGTCACAACCGGTAATAAGAGTGAGATGGCGACCGGCTATGCCACGCTCTACGGCGACATGTGCGGCGGCTTCGCGCTGATCAAGGATGTGCCGAAGCTGCTCGTCTTCGAACTGGCCCGCTGGCGCAACACCCGCGGCGAGGTGATTCCGCCCACGACGATTTCCCGTCCGCCTTCCGCTGAACTGAAGGAAGATCAAAAGGATTCCGACTCCTTGCCTCCGTATGACGTGCTCGACCCCATTCTGGAACTCTATGTCGAGCAAGAGGCTGGCTTGAAGGATCTTCTGGCGGCCGGCCATGACGAGGCCACGGTGCGGCGGGTGATGCGCCTGGTGGATCGCAGCGAATACAAGCGCAGACAGGGAGCCCCGGGCGTCAAAATTACGCCCAAGGCATTTGGCCGCGACCGGCGCATGCCCATTACCAACGGCTTTCGGGAATAGCGGATGGATTGCTGAGCTCAGGAAAAAGGTTCCACACTGTGGAAACTTTTTTTCCATCGTGTGGAAAAACGATGAACCTTTTTTCCATGGCATGGAAAACCGGGATGCGGCCGCTGCCTGAGCGGGAGGGGGGGGGGCTAGTCAATGGCGGGAAGTTCCAGAATAAAGGTGCAGCCTTCACCGGGGGCGGTTTCGACGCGGGCGGTGCCGTTGTGGGCTTCGACAATCTGCTGCACAATCGGCAGGCCCAGACCGCTGCCGCCACTGGCGCGTGCGCGACTCTTGTCGACCCGGTAGAACCGATCAAAGATGTGCTGGGCATCCTCCGGTTTGAGACCGGGACCCCGGTCGATCACGGCAAACTGCAGATGACCGTTGTCCAGTACCCGGGCTTGAATTTCAACGGGGCCGACAATGGCGTAGAGAATGGCGTTCTTGACGAGATTGATCAGGGCCTCTTCCATCAGGCCGCTGTTCAGCTTCCACATGAGATCTTCCGGTACATCGGCTTTGATCGAGATTCCGGCATTGCGTGACCATTCATCACACATGAAGACCGTTTCATTAATGATGGCGGCAATCGGAACCAGTGCGCGGGGGATGCCGAGGGTGTAGGCTTCATTTTTGAGCCAAGCCAGCCGCAACAGATCATCGATGATGCGGCTGATCCGTTTGGCATGCCTTTCAATGGTGTGCAGGGCCTGGTTCCGGGCTTCCACATCCATATCGTCATGTGAAAGGATAGTTTCCGTGAATCCTAGAATCAGCGTCAAGGGGGTTTTCAGCTCGTGGGAGACATTCACCGCATACTCTTCGCCGGCCCGTTCCAACTGACGCAGGCGGGTCAGGTCATGGAGGATAATCATGACGGGTGTGGGGCCTTTCACTTCCTCTTCCAAAATCGGGATTCCCGCGATATTGCAGAGCGCGGAGTTGGATTCCAACTGCACTTCACGGGCCTGATAGGAGGTGGTAATCCGAATCTCCGAGGTGAAGTTTTCCAGTACGATATGTTCTTTCATCTCAGAGATGGGCCGGCCAAGCAGAGAATCCAGCGGCTCTCCAAGAAGAGCGGCGGCAGCGGAATTGGCCCGGAGGATCTGGTTTCGGGAGTCCACCAGAAAAATGCCGTCCTGCAGGATTTCAAAGAGGCGGTCAAACTGATCCTGGGACTCTTCGATTTTACGCGAGGCCAGAGACGCATATTGCCGGGCCCATTTTTCGATGGCTTGTCCTTTTCTGGGCGGTGGCACAACGCGGGACAATCCGGAGGATTCGATGATATTCTGCACCTGCCGGCGCATCAGGCGTTGATAGAGAAAAAAGTTACCGCTCAGGAGCAGAACCAGCAACCCCATGGTGATCCAGAGTTCCTGTCCGTCCAGAAAAAAGCGGGGGAGAGGGGAATAGAGCAGGAGCCAGCCGGCCTCTGGATCTGAACGCGACAAGGCCTCCAGATGGATTGCGGTGGTTTGTCTTGTGCCGATGGATGGGGATAAATGTCCGGGCCCCTTGGAGACGAAATCTCCGGAACGGTGTTCCTGAATGAGCTGCGTAGGAAGGTCCGTGGATTCAACCGGATAAATGGACCAGCGCACATCCAAATCCGGCCCCAGCCAGACCGCGTTCCAGTTCAGGCTGCTCCAGGCCTGCAGATCCGAGTTTTCCAGCCAGGGGATAAACGAATCCATGGGCATCTGCTGGTAAGCACTCTTGAGCAGATTCTGAATACTGAGAAAGCGTTCATGAATCCGCTGCTGATGGATTCGGTTGCTGTGGATCCGACTGAATACGGCCACCAATACGATGACGAGAGAGGTCAGCAGGACATAAAGGAAGGTGAAGCGGCGCGTGTAAGAGGCCCGCTTCACCGAGTTAGATTTCCTTGAAACGATATCCTACACCCCGAACGGTTTCGATCCAATCACCCAGAGGCCCAAGTTTCTTGCGCAGGCTGACCATCTGCACATCCACGATACGCTCGGTGACGGCAGAGGATTCGCCGCGGACCTGATCCACAATCTGCTGACGGGTGCGGGGGCGCCCGGGCGTTTCGGCCAGCAGATGAAGAATCCGGAACTCGGTGTAGGTCAGCTGGATTTCTTTGCCCTTGATTTCAACCTTGTGCCGACCGGGATCGATGGTGAGCGGTCCGATTTCAATCACGGGTCCGGCATCGTTGTCCAGAGAGGAAGCGCTGGAGGGGCGCCGCAGCAGGGCATGCATGCGGGCGATCAGGACGCGAGGGCTGAAGGGCTTTGAGACGTAGTCGGATGCGCCCATCTCCAGGCCCGTGACAATGTCGGCTTCGCCATCTTTGGCCGTGAGCATGATAATCGGGATATCCCGGGTTTTGGGGTCGCCTTTCAGTTGCCGGCAAACCTCGAGACCGTCGATTCCCGGAAGCATCAGATCCAGAAGGATCATGGAGGCATCCAAGTCTTTCAGACGCCGGAGAGCGTCTTCTCCAGTATCCACCGCTTCGACAATCAGATTTTCCCGTTCCAAATGGAACCTCAACAAATCCTGAATATCGTGTTCGTCCTCAACCAGCAGAATGGTTTCCCGTGTCATAGCTTAGCTCCTAATTTGTCATACTGTATCGTCGACACTCCAAATGATAGCGGGTGTATCCAGCCCCGTCAACCTACAGAACCGTCTGAGTGGAAATAAATTAAGAGGGGGACCAAACCATTTCCAAACATTGTTTCGCTTTGGTTCCACACGAAGGGCAGGCGCCGGGACACCGCATGGGAAGCAGACGGGCTGGGATATTGCGCAGCAGCTGGCGGATTTCAGACAAGCGGGCATCCCGGGCGAATGCAAGTCCCGCCGCGAGAGCCGGGGCGGCTTTGGTCGCCAGGCCGCAATCGCCGGACAGGCGCTGGTGGCGATGACTGAGATGGAGTTGGACAAACAGAGAAAACACGAGTGCAGGCAGGATAGAATCGCCTTTCTCCTGATAGAGCTGCCGATAGGGCAATCCGATGAAGATGCCCTGGTTTCCTGAGCCGGTCAGTGTCATGACGGGATGAGAGTAGCCGGACATGCGTCCGGACACCCGCCGGGCGACCTGATCGGCCAGGGAGAAGCCTTTTTCTGCAGAGACCTGCCGGGTGATGAAGTCAAGGGCCAGAGCTTCGAGTTGTGGATTCCGCCGCCGGGCCAGCGCAAAGATCTCATCCAGACCGGGGGGATCCGCTTGGGGCATGGACGGTGGAGTGCAGTCGGAGCCGGTCACGATCATCTGCCGTATGTGGTCATGCCGGGTTTCCAAAATCAGGGAGGCCGATGAACCGGGAATTCGTGCATCCACATAGAATCCCCGCCGTTTCACCGGCAGGATTTGCAGCCATCCACGTTTATTCAGCAGGGCCCGAGCCGCAGGTAAATCGAAATCGGCAAAGACATTAAAGTCGTTCCTGCGGGACGTGAGCCCGGCCGCGACGGCGGCACGAATGCCGCGTTGCAGCAGATAGGGGACTACGGCGGTTGAAGCATTCCGGTGGGCATCTTGAGATATCCGCAGCTCGAGAGGTTCCTGGCGTCCGGGAACCGGCATGGCCGGCAGTTGGCGGGAAAGGGTGCGGAAGGCATAGGCCACTGCGGCTGGCTCGGTGCAGCCAACGACTGGGATGATTTCACTTTTCAGGAGTCGGAGGGCTTCACGGGAGTTCATTCACACATTCCTTCTGATGGAGTACAGGCAACTACGAAATGAGCATATACCCGATTCAGATTCGCCGTCAACCGGTCGCTGGGCTGATCCGGAAGAGCGTTTTACGACTTCGCAGGTGCTTTCGTCGCCTCATCGATTTCGCCCTCTTCTTTTGGGGGCTCCACGGGTGCGGGTTCCGGTTTGGGCGAAGGGTCCGGGAGTTTCCAGCCGCCGCCGAGCGAGCGGTAGACACTGACGATATTCCGGCTCAGGAGACCGTTGCTCTGGGCTAGGCTGTCCTCTTGTTCGGCGAGGGTCCGCTCCGCATCGAGGACATTGAGGAAGGTGACCAATCCGTTTTCATAGAGCGTATTCACCTGGCTAACACTCTTCCGGGCGGAGTCAACGCTCTGCTGAATAAAGGCGAGCCGATCCTGTTCCTGGCGGCAGGAGATGAAGGCATTCTCCACATCCTCCAGCGCCATCAGGACCGCTTGCTGATATTGGAAGACGGCCTGATCGGTTCGCGCTTCTTCGGCCCGGATGTTGCTGCGAATCCGGCCGCCCTGGAACAAGGCCCAGCTGAAGGCGGGGCCGAAGGAGTAGGACTGGCTTCCACTTTTTCCGAGGTCGCCACTTTCATTGGCTTCCAGGGCAAACGAGCCGCTCAGGGAAATCCGAGGCAGCAGATCCGCTTTGGCCACGCCGATCTGGGCGGTTTGGGCGATGAGCTGCTGTTCGGCGCGGCGCACGTCGGGACGCTGGCGCAGCAGGTCTGCCGGCAGCCCTTCCAGGATATCGATATCGGGATGGGGGACTTTGTCCCGGTGGCCCACCTGCGTCTGAATCTCATCCGGCGTCCGGCCGGTCAGGACGGCCAGGCGGTTGAGGGCGGCGGCCAGTTGCTGACGCATGGTCGGGACGGAGGATTCCGTCCGGGACAGGTTCAGATTGGACTGGTGCACATCCATTTCCGGCACCAGCCCCGCATCATAGCGCCCCTGGGTCAGCTTGAGCGTGTCCTTCTGGCTGTTCACATTCCCTTGGGCCAGCGCAATGCGCATCTGCAGTTCCCGGATGCTCAGGTAGCTGTTGGCAATCTCGGAGTAGAGAATGATGAGGGTGTCGCGATAGTCCTCGACGGAGGCCTGCAGCGAGGCATCCGCAGATTGGACACTCCGGCGAATCCGGCCCCAGAAGTCCAGCTCCCAGCTGGCATCGAGCCCGACCGAATACAGGTTGGGCGTCCGGTCTTCTGCCGTGGCTCCGCCGGAGATGTCATTGAGACGATTGGCGGTGGCGCTGCCGGTTCCATTGATGGAGGGAAAATAATCGCCCTTGGCAATACCCTTTTGGGCCGCGGCTTCATCGATGCGGGAGAAGGCCGCTTTTAAATCGAGATTGTTGGTCGCGGCTTGCTGAATGAGATCCGTCAGAATCTCGTCATTGAATACGGTCCACCATTTGTCGAGGACTGCGGGTTGCGTATCGGCAATCTCGGCTGTCGTTTTATGCCAGGTGTCCGGTGCGGTGGTTTCCGGGCGCTTGTAATCGGGGCCCATCATGCATCCGGAAAGGACGGAGAGCAGGAGTCCGGCGACCGCGGTTCGAAGAAGGATGCGGGGATTCATCAGCTGACCTCCTTCTCGATGACGGGTTTTTTTCGTTCCGTGGTCTTGGCCACAACCAAATAGAGCATGGGAACCGCGATGAGGCTGATGACCGTGGAAACCAGCATGCCGGAGCAGACCGTGGTGCCGATGACCCGGCGGCTCATGGCGCCAGCGCCGGTCGCAATCAGCAGGGGAAACACGCCGAGAATGAACGAGAAAGCCGTCATCAGCACGGCACGGAACCGCAGGCGGGCGGCATCCATGGCGGCGTCGTAAATCGAGCAGTGTTTCTCTTCCCGCTGTGTTTTGGCAAACTCCACGATCAGAATGGCTGTCTTGGTCGACAGCCCGATCAGCAAGACGATGCCGACTTGTGTATAGACATTGTTGTCATAGCCCCGGGCCATGACGCCGATGACTGCACCGAGCAGGGCGGCCGGCACGGCGAGCACGACGGAAATAGGCAGGGACCAGCTTTCGTACTGGGCTGCCAGCACCAGGAAGACCAGCAGAATGGCCAAAACGAAGATGATATTGGTGGAACCGGAGGCCAGCTGTTCCTGGAAGGAGAGGTCGGTCCAGGCATACCCGATGGATGCCGGGAGTTTTTTGGCGGCCATATCCTCGACCAGCCCCATGGCCTCTCCGGAGCTGTAGCCTTCGGCCGGCTGCCCCATGACCTTCATCGAGGGATACATGTTGAAGCGCGTGAGGCTTTGGGGCCCCAGGATTTCACTGATGCTCAGGACGGCCCCGAGCGGGACCATCTTTCCGCTGACCGGGTGGGGGACTTCCAGGGCCAGAATATCGTTGTTCTTCG
Organism: uncultured Verrucomicrobiota bacterium; assembly: GCA_964526745.1. GTDB lineage: Bacteria > Verrucomicrobiota > Kiritimatiellia > CAIQIC01 > Lenti-01 > Lenti-01. The sequence goes on along the minus strand of CAZGMQ010000060.1, from coordinate 12,154 downwards.
CCCGGTAGGAGCGCTCGGCCTGGGCCCGTACCTGGAACGAGCGGTTGAACAGGGTGAGATCATTGATGTAGGTCGAACCGAGGAAGGTTTGCAGTGCGCCGAAAATCTGCGACATGCTCAATCCTTTACTCAGGATCTGCTCCCGGTCGATATCCAGGAAGAGCTGAGGAACATTGGCACGGAAGGGAGAATAGACACCCGTCAGGCCGGATTGGGCATTCCCGGCCTCGACAAATTCCTCGCCCACATTTTGGAGGGTTTCCAGGCCGACTCCGCCGCGATCCTGCAGCATGACCGTGAATCCAGCAGAAATACCGATGCCGGGCAGGGACGGCATCGGAAACGCCATGCCCACTCCATCCTGAAGGGCCCAGAGCTTCTGGTTCAACGTGCCGATAATGACATCCTGGCTTTCGGCTGGCGTGCGATCATCCCAGGGATCGAAGACCACCAGAACGAAGCCGGCATTGGGGGCGGCCACCCCGTCCAAAACGGAAAATCCGGTGACGGTCATGTAGTCCTTGACGCCGGGGATGTCTTTTGCGATCTGCTCGACCTTCTTGGAGAAGGCCACGGTGCGTTCCTGCGAAGCGGCATCGGGAAGCTGCAGATTGACCATGCAATAGCCTTCATCTTCCTGCGGAACAAACCCTCCGGGCAGCTGGCTCAGACCATAGAGGGCGATGCCGACCAGGCCGGCAAAGAGGATGGCTCCGAGAATACAACGTCGCAAGGCCAGACCGACCGTTTTTTCGTACCCGCCCCGGGTCCGGTTGAGAATCTTGTTGAAGGCTTTGAAGAAGGGGTTGCGTGTTTCTTTGCTCGGGCGAAGAATGATTCCGCAGAGGGCCGGGCTGAGCGTCAGGGCATTGATCGAACTGAAAATGGTGGCGATGGAGATGGTCACGGCAAACTGTTTGAACAGGGTGCCGGTGATGCCGCCCATCGCGGCGGTGGGAACGAACACCGCCAGCAGGACCAGGGTGGTGGCGATGACCGGACCGGAGACTTCGGTCATGGTCTGCATGGCGGCTTCCTTGGGCTTCATGCCCTGGTCAAGGAGCCGGGTACAGTTTTCCACGACGACGATGGCATCGTCCACCACAATGCCGATGACCAGCACCAGCCCGAACAGCGTGAACTGGTTGATGGAATAGCCGATGGCGGCCATGGCGGCGAAGGTGCCGATCAGCGAGACCGGAATGGTGACAGCGGGGATGAGGGTGGCCCGGAAGCTCTGCAGGAAGACATAGACCGTCAGAATGACGAGGATCAGGGCGGAGAACAGGGTGATGACCACTTCCTTGATCGAGGCTTTGATGATGTCGGTATTGTCGTAAATAATCGAGTATTCCAGCCCTTCCGGGAAGTTCTTGCTGATCTCCTCCAGGCGCTCTTTCACGCCGTTCGCCACGGCAATGGCATTGGCACCCGGAATCTGATAGACCACCAGCGTGCTGGAAGGTTTCCCAACATAGCTGGAGGTGATGATATAGCTGCTGGACCCGAGCTCGACCGTGGCGACATCCTTCAGCCGCAGCATTTGGCCGTCCGAGCCTGTGCGCAGGACAATCTGGCCGAATTCCTCCGGATCCGAGAGACGCCCCTGTACCTTGATCGTCAGGTTATAGGCCTGACCTTCGGGCACGGGCGGCTCGCCGATCTGCCCGGCCGTCACTTGGACATTTTGGTCCTGCACTGCGTTAATCACATCGGTGGGGCTGACATTCCGGGATTTCATCTTGTCCGGGTCCAGCCAGATCCGCATGCTGTAGTCGCCGACACCGAAGGTGTTGACTTCCCCGACACCGGGCGTCCGGGCGATTTCATCCAGCACCTGCAGATTCATATAGTTGGCGAGAAACAGATCGCTGTAGCGGTTGTCCGGACTGTAGAGCGAGACGTAGAGGTTGGCGTCGCTCGATTTCTTTTTCACGGTCACGCCGAGGCGTTGCGCTTCCTGGGGCAACGAGGCCAGTGCGGCGGAAACACGGTTCTGGGTCAGGACGTTGGCGGTGTCCAGGTCGGTGCCGGACTCAAAGGTCACCGTCAGCGAATAGGAACCGTCATTGCCGCTGGTGCTGCTCATGTAGAGCATTCGCTCGACCCCGTTGACCTGCTGCTCAATCGGGGTGCCGACCGTATCCGCGACGGTCTGGGCATCCGCGCCGGGATAGGCGGCGCTGATGGTGATGCTCGGGGGCGCAATGGTCGGATAGCGTTCGACCGGCAGCGTGAACAGCGCCAGGCTGCCTACGAGGATGATAACGAGGGAAATGACCGAAGCAAAAATCGGCCGCCGGATGAAGAAGTGACTGAACATGGTGGTATCAGGAATCCTTTCCCGCCGGGGCGGCTGCGGGGGCGGGCGGGGTGGCTTGTTCCGGGGATTCGGTCCGGACTTCAATACCAACGCGGGCGCGCTGCAGACCTACCACAATCACCTGCTCGCTGGCCTCCAGACCGGAATTGATTACCCGCTGGTTTTGATAGAGGGATCCCAGTTCGAGGTAGCGGCTTTCCACCTTGTTCTCGGCGGTGACAACCAGCGCATAGGACCCCACCATATCCCGCTGGATGGCGGATTCCGGAAGCAGCATGGCCTGCTTGAGCTCGAGAGGGAGCATGACCTTGCCGAACATTCCGCCCCGAAGCACGTTTGAAGGGTTGTTAAACCGCGCGCGTACATTCAGGGTTCCGGTTTGCGGGTCAAAGGTGTTGTCGACATAATCAATCACGCCCTCCTCCGGATAGATGCTGCCTTCGGCCAGCTCCATTTTGACTTTCATCCGGTCCGCGTCCGGCACATCCGCCGGATCGATGTCCTTCAGTTTGTTGGCGAAGAAGAGCAGCGTCCGTTCGTCCACGCTGAAATAGCAGTAGATGGGGCTTTCACTGACCAGCAGCGCCAGCTGGGTGGCCTCGCCTCCGCCAACCAGGTTGCCTTCACTGACATAATGCCGGGAGATCATGCCGTCGATGGGGGCTGTGATTGTCGCATAGGAGAGGTTGAGCGTGGCTGTCTGCACTGCGGCTTCCGCGGCCTGAATTGTGCCGCCGGCGACTTCCACGTCGGCTTCGGCGGAGAGGACGTCCAGCTCGGATACGGCTTGGTTTGCGAAGGCGCGCTTCTTTCGTTCCAGGGAGGCCTGCGCGAGGGACTGGCTGGCTTTGGCCTGGGTCAGCTGGGCTTCCGCGGACTGGAGCTGGGCCTGGAACGGGGCCTGCTCGATGACCATTAAGGTGTCGCCGGCATTTACATGCTGGCCATCTTCAAAGGAGATAGTTTCGAGATAGCCTTGGACCCGCGCCTGAAGTTGCACCGAATCCACGGCCTCGGTCCGGCCCGGAAAGGTATGATAAACGGTGATATCCTGCACAGCAGGGGGCGCCACGGTCACCATCGGCGGCGGCGGCGCCTGGAAGGTGTTGCGGGGACCGCAGCCGGCCATAAGGATACAAACGGGGAGTAGAAAGGCTAAGGGAGCATGTGTGGTCATAGGTCGCGTCCTTTTCATCTAGCGGGATTCTGCTTCACCGAATATATAGAGAATAAGTCCTCCAATAGAAAGCTGATTTTTCTTGCGACAGGGACGCCGCGACGCGGCGTCCGGGTGGATTCTCTTTTAACTGTTTCCCGCTATAACCCTCTCCACAATGCGTTTATTTGCGGCTCGATCCCCTCCCCGCCTCCTTTTGGCCTGTTCCTCCTATCGTCTGAACCCCGTTTCTTCGGAGTCCTGTCGGCTTGCGAGAAGGCAGCGGTATGGCCCTACGGGTTTTCAGGCGGAGGGGCATCGAGCAGGGGTAACCGGTTCTCTGGGTATTGGCGCAGGGCCTCGCTGGCGCTATACACTGTATCCAGAAGGGCAACCGCAATTCCCGCCTGCTGCAGGACCCGGAAGGCTTCGGCTCCGACACGGCCGGTGAGAAGCACCTTCGCACCGAGCTTGGCAACGGTTTTGGCCGATTGGATGCCGGCACCTTTTGTCGCATGGAGATTGAGCGTGTTGTCGTAGGCCTGAGTCCGACCGCTTTTGGTGTCGGTCAAAATCAGGTATCGGGCCCGCCCAAAACGCATGTCGATGGGGTCGGCCAATGTCTTGGCAGAAGAGCTGAGGACAATTTTCATGCGGATTCCTTTCCAAAGAGAGACGGCTACGAATGCAGGAAGGCCAGCATCGATTTCACATCCTTCGCGACATTTTGGATGACGGCACGGGTGCCGGGATCAGTGAATTTCATCATCAGGTCGCCGTTCATGATGGCCACGTAGGCTTTTCCATCGGCTTTTTCATATACCGAGATGCTCCGGGGTGAAAAGACGGACATCCGCCGCCGGCCTTCGTTGGAGAACATCCTGGAGGCGAGGGGGCCATGGCAGAATTGAAGGATGGTCATCCTTCCGATGCTCTCTCCTCCGTTGTCTACGATTTCCTTGCCCTGATCGACCACATTGAATATGTGCCAGTCTGGTTTGCTGGAGATATTGGATTCCAGCTTTTCCAGCGTCTCGGCATAGCCGAGGGGACTTGGGATTTCCCGGATCATCATCTGGATGAAATGAGTTTGGATATAGCGGTAGAAAAACCACAAAGCCACGGCCATAACGGCCACGGCCAGAATGAATCCAATGGATACGTCGATCGTGTTCATAGTTATTTTCTTTCTGGGTTGGATGGGGACCTGAATTCGTCCGCCGCTTGGAGAATCGGAATTTCCGGATTTCGTTCTCCGTGTTGTCGCCGGCCGACCAGATCAAACAAGCGCAGTCGCTCTGCGCAAAGACAGTTCATCAATTGAGTTTCATCCGAACACTTCACCACCACGGGCTGTATCGCCGTCTGAAGGGCCATCCGCTTGAAATTGGGGCTCATCTGTCCCGCTACGAGGCAATGGATGGGCCCAAGTTCCGTGAGGATGGCCTTCATCTTTCCCTTCGCGCCATGCGTTTCATCCATGGCCTTGGATCGGTTCTGAACATCACAGTCTTCATGGAGAGACCCGTCCGAATGCAGGACAAATTTGGCAAAGCGGTCCGAATCTCCAAAATGGCCGGTGCTGAGCGTTCCGGCATCTGTGGTCCCGATGACCAGCGCGATTGTTTCCATGTGTCTTTCTTTCTCCAAAATGAGACGGGGGTGCATATCGGGTCCTTACCCGGGAGTCCGGGAGAACTGGAAATGAACATATGCTCATAACAAGGAAAGAGCAAATATTTTTCTGAGCGATTTTTTCATACGGGAAAGCTGCGGCTGTTCCGGCGTACGGGGCCTGCGGATAGATGCCCCAATCCGGTTTCCACGAGGCGATGGGTTGCGTCAGGAGCCTCCAAAAGGCCTGCACCCGACAACAAACAGCTCCCCGCGGATCTTGTTGCCCCGTTTCCTTGTTATTTTCGCCGATTTCCCGGATAAACGCTTGTGCCTTGGATTTGCGAGTTTCAATGCCGATGCCGATTGGATCCATCGGTGTCATTTGTGGAATCTGCGGAGAAAGCGTTCTGGATAGTATTCTGATAGGGGTGGAGGTGTGATATCGTGCCGGAAATGAAGTCGAATGGGTTGGATTGGATCTTGCGCGGCGGGTCGGTGGTGGATGGACTCGGCGGGGGAGTCCTGTGTGCCGATGTCGGCATCGCAGGGGATCGCATCACCGCCGTTGGGGATTTATCAAGAGCGACGGCGCCGAATGAATTTCACGCCAGGGGGCGATTGGTCTGCCCCGGATTTATCGATGTTCATACCCACTCGGATGCCTATCTGCTGATTGAGCCCGGTTCGCCTTCCAAAATCCGGCAGGGCGTCACCACAGAAATCACGGGCCACTGCGGGGCGAGTGCCGCCCCCCGCTGGCCCGGCTACACCATCCCCTCGGACTGGTTGGAGCAGACCTATCCCGGAGACTGGCAGTCCGTGGCGGAATACTGCACCCTGCTGGATGCACAGAAACCGGCGGTCAATTCTGCGATGCTGATTGGCCACCGTGCGATTCGGGCCGCCGTGATGGGAATCGAAGCGCGGGCGGCCACTCCGGATGAAATCGCGAAGATGGCAGAGCTGCTGGATGCCGCACTGGCCGAAGGTGGTGCCGGTCTGAGTACCGGGCTGGTCTATGCGCCGGCCATGTTTGCTGAACAGGAGGAAATCATCGCCCTCGCCCGGGTTGTGGCGCGGCATGACGGCATCTATGCGACCCATATGCGCAGCGAAGGAACCCGGCTGCTGGAAGCCATTGATGAGGCCTTGTACGTTGCGCGCCAAACCGGCGTCCGCCTGCAGATTTCTCATCTGAAAACATCCGGAAAATCCAACTGGCACAAGCTGGAAGCCGCGCTCGATAAGATCGAGGCGGCACAGGCCGAAGGAATCGACGTGGCCTCGGACCGCTATCCCTATACCGCGTCCTGCACCGATCTCGATGTGATTCTGCCGACCTGGGCAGGGCAGGGGGGGCGAGCCGCCATCCTGGATCGTTTGCGCGATCCGCCCACCCGCGCGAAAATCCGCGCGGAGATGCAAGCGGAACGCAAGGAATCCTATTGGGAGGGCGTTACCATTGGAAGCACGCATCATTTCGAGAATACCCCCTTCGCTGGGAAGCCCCTGTTGGAAGCGGCGGCGGCGTGGGGCCTTCATCCGCTGGATGCGGCATTGCGCCTGATGGAGACCGATGAATTATTTACCGGCGGCATTTTCTTCGGCATGAGCGAGGACAACCTGTGGCGCATTCTGGCGAAGCCCTGGGTGATGATTGGATCCGATGCTTCGCTGCGCTCACCGCAGGGGCCGTTGAGTCACGATCATCCGCATCCGCGCGCCTATGGCACCTTCGGAAAGTTTTTGCGTGCGGCCATCGATGGGAAAACGGTGCCGGTCCAGGAGGCCGTCCGCAAAATGACCAGCTTGGCCGCCCATCACTTCGGCTTAAAAGATCGCGGGGTGATTCGGGAAGGGGCCTTTGCGGATATCACGGTGATCGATCCCGAGACCCTCCGCGATAAAGCCACCTACGAACAACCTCATCAATTTTGTGAAGGAATCTCGGCGGTTTGGGTCAACGGCGTGCTGACCTTCCGCGAGGGCAGGGAAACCGGCGGCCGCGGAGGTCTCTACTTGCGGAGATGAAGGCCCCCTCGGCATCTGAAGCTTTTAAAGTGCTGTCGCCCTCCGCACCCGACCGTCGCTTTTTACAGGAGAGCCTGACTCCCGGTGGGAAGGGGTTGGTTCCGGGTGTCGAAGAAGGTGCTCGCGCCTGGTTGGCGATGGCCGCTTCCCGTGCGGCAAAGGGGCCGCTGGTGGTGGTGGTCGAAAGCTCCCTGTCTTTAGATATATTGGGTCAGGATCTGCAGACGCTGGGGGCGGGCGCATCCGTCGAACGATTACCCGCACTCAACACGGAAACCTCGCGGCTGGCCTCCGGGCAGGTCTCACCGGAGGTCGCCGGGGATCGCTTGCGTGCCCTGCAGCACTGCCTCTCCTGGAAAGGGCGGGGTATTCTCATCACCTGCGTTCAGGCCCTGCTGGAACCGGTTCCCTCACCGGAGCGAATGAAGCGCCTCGGCGAACGGGTGGTCACAAATAAAGAGTACGATCTGGATGCGCTGTGCGAGCGACTCGCAGTAGCCGGTTATGAATTCGAGGTGGAGGTGCTCGCAAAGGGGCAGGCGTCCCGCCGCGGCGGGCTTCTCGATGTCTGGCCCATGACCGAAGACTGGCCGGTCCGACTGGAGTTCTTTGGCGACACGCTGGAATCCATCCGCCGCTTCGACCCCCGGGAGCAGCGATCCCTCGAAACCATCTGGGACCTGTCGATTCCACCGGCCACGGAGGAAGTGGAGCCATCAGAGGCGGTGCCGCCTACGGACTACATTCCCAAAGACTCCTCTTTTCTCTGGTTCGATCCCGAAGCCCTGCTTCATCACTTTGCGATGAGCGCGGAACTCGCCGGCCGGAAAACGCCGGGCACCACCGTCGAGCGCGACTTCACCAACTGGCGCCTGGAACTGGAGCGGGATTTTGCCGGGGGTCATCTCGATGCCGGTGACGAACCAGGTGGGGCTCATGCGTTGGCAGTTCGTCCCTATGAGGGATTGGCACCGCTGTCGGCCCGCGCGATTCCGCCCGATGTGCTCGAAGGTGAGCGTCTCAAGTTGTTTGAAGGACTGAAACAGCGCATCACAGACGGATGGCAGATTCATCTGTTTTTCGGCACCGAAGCAGGGGCTCGTCGATTCGAAGCCGTCTATGGAGAAGGGGTTTCCTTCCATTTGCATCAGGGCGTCCTCAGCGGCGGCTTTGAGCTGCCGGGAGCCAAATGGGCCGCGGTGGCCGAAACCGATTTCTATGGCACCCGCAAGGGCGTGCCCACCCGTCGGAAGAAGACGGGAACTGGCCCGGGTGTCCGCGATGCCACCGGCGAGCGCCTGACCGACTGGACGGATCTGCGCCCCGGCGAATTGGTTGTCCATGTGGATCACGGGATCGGGAAATATCTGGGACTCTATGAAATCCAGTTCGATGGCCAGTTGCAGGAAGCCCTCGCAGTCGAGTATGCCGACACGGCCCGTCTCTATGTGCCGACCAGTCAGACGCACCTGCTGAGTCGGTATATCGGGGTGGGGAGGGTCAAGCCGAACCTGCATGCGCTGGGTGGCAAGCGCTGGCTCAAGGAAAAGGTCGCCGCCGAACGCGCCGCCAGCGATTTGGCGGCCCAGATGCTGGAAACGCAGGCGCGCCGCGCCGCGCTGGATGGCCACGCCTTCGCGAAAGATGCGCCGTGGCAGTTTGATTTCGAGCAGGCGTTTCCTTATGCCGAGACCGAGGACCAGTTGCGCGCCATCGAAGAGGTGCGCCACGACATGGAATCCTCGCGCCCGATGGACCGCCTCATCTGCGGCGATGTGGGCTATGGCAAGACCGAGGTCGCCATGCGGGCAGCCTTCAAGGCGGTCATGGATGGCAAGCAGGTCGCCGTGCTGGTGCCGACCACGGTGCTGGCTCAGCAGCACTATGAAACTTTTTGCGAGCGCATGGGGCGCTTCCCGGTCACGGTCGAAGTGATCAGCCGCTTCCGTTCCAGAGCGGAGCAGACCGAAGTGCTGAAACGGGTGGCCAGGAAAGAAGTGGATGTTCTCATTGGAACCCATCGCCTCCTGCAGGACGATATCCAGTTCAAAGATCTTGGCTTAGTGGTCATTGACGAAGAGCAGCGCTTCGGCGTGGCCGCCAAAGAACATCTCAAGCACATGCGCGAAATGGTGGATGTGCTGACGCTGTCGGCCACGCCCATTCCGCGGACGCTGTATATGAGTCTGACGGGCGCCCGCGACATGAGCGTGATTCAGACGCCTCCGCGCGAACGTCTCGCCATTGAGACCTACATTGCGCAGGACTCCGATGAGCTCATCCGGGAGGCCGTGCTGCGAGAGGTGAATCGCGGGGGCCAGGTTTTTGTCCTGCATAACCGGATCCAGACCATCGGCTGGATGCAGAAACGCCTGGAGAAACTGCTCCCCGGCATCCGCATCGGGGTCGGGCATGGGCGGATGACGGAGCGTGCGCTGGCCTCCGTCATGCATCGGTTCGTTCAGGGTGAGTATGACATTCTGCTCTGTACCACTATTATTGAAAGCGGCGTGGACATCCCGAATGTGAACACCATCCTAATCGACCGCGCCGACCGGTTCGGCATGGCGGACCTGTACCAGCTTCGCGGCCGCGTGGGGCGGAGCAAGAACCAGGCCTATGCCTATCTGCTGCTGCCGCGGCATGGCCAGCTGTTCAACACGGCCCGTCGCCGCATCAGTGCCATCAAGCGGCACACCAGTCTGGGTGCCGGCTTCAAGCTGGCGCTTCGCGATCTGGAAATCCGTGGCGCAGGCAATGTGCTGGGAGCCGCGCAAAGCGGCCATATTGCCGCTGTCGGATTCGATCTCTATTGTCAGCTGTTGAATCGCACGGTTGCCCGCCTGAAGGGCGAAGCGGAGCGGCCTATCATTGAAGTGCAGGTGCATCTCGATTTTCTGGATCTGACACCCGATCCCGAACACGAAGAACGAGCAGCGGTCATCCCCCGCGCCTATGTCGAGGATGAGAGCCAGCGCATCGGCCTCTATCGCAAAGCCGCAGGCGTATCCTTTGAGAGGGAAGTGGAGACGCTGGAAGAGGAGTTTCGGGATCGATTCGGGCCGGTCCCCGCCGCCGTGCGCCGCTTGCTAACCATTGCCCGCCTCCGTATTGTAGCCGCTGGATTTGGATTAAAGAGCGTCACCACCGATGGCGACCGTCTCCTGCTCGGTAAGGGCCGGGATGAATACTGGATGGTGAAGGGGAAACATCTGCGCCTACACAAGCATGGCCCGGATGAGCGCCTGGCCGAGATTGAAAAGCGGTTGCGCCAACTGGCGGCCGCGAAGCTGAAAGAGAAAGAAGGAAGCGATGGTTAGTCCTTGGATTACAGGAGCATTGGGATGGGCCTTTTTTGGTCCCCTGGGTGGTATTTTAGGCTTTGCGGCCGGATCGGTATTCAATGCCGCTGCCCGCGCCGGACAATTGCCCGGTGGAGCGCAGGTGGGCCCCGGTGCCGCCCGCAATGATTTCATCGCCAGCCTCCTGGTGCTCACCGCGGCCATGATGAAAGCGGATGGCCATACCAAAAAGTCCGAGCTTGATCTCGTGAAGAGATTCTTTATGCAGCAGTTCGGGGCCGCGGCGGCGCAGGAGGCTTTACAGACCCTGAAGAACCTGTTGAAACAGGAGATTCCGACCGGCCCAGTCTGTGCACAAATTCGTATGCACATGAATTACTCCCAGCGGATGGCCCTGCTGCATTTTCTGTTCAGCATTGCTCACGCCGATGGAGAATTCGCCCCCTCAGAGGATCGCCTGCTGCGGAAACTCGCCGCAGAAATGGGCCTCCGCGCGGGCGATATCCGTTCCATTGCCGCGATGTTCGGCCCCCGGACGGATCCCAAGACGGATTACCGCGTGCTGGAGATTCCCAAGAGCGCCACCGATGACGAAGTTCGCAAGGCCTATCGCCGCATGTCCATGAAACACCACCCCGACAAGGTCGCCCACCTCGGCCCCGAATTCCAAAAGACCGCCACCGAAAAATTCCAGCGCGTCAACGAGGCCTATACGAACATCAAGAAGGCCCGCGGCATGAACTGATGGGGAATGAGTGCAGATTCGTATAATCCGGAAATTCATCATCGCCGCTCCATTCGGTTGAAAGGCCACGATTATGCCGGTGGCGGCATGTATTTCGTGACGATTTGCGCCCATCGGGATGCGGCCCGCATATTCGCAGATCCAGCCATCCAAAAAATGGTCAGTCAGGTGTGGAAAAATATGTCGCATCCCCCCGTAGGGGCACCCCTTGTGGGTGCCCTTTCCCCGTCCCCTGCCCCAGGCCAGGAAAGGGCCCCCCATGAAGGATGCCAAGAGAAGGGCACCCATGAAGGATGCCCGTACGTGGTGATGCCCGATCATTTCCATGCGTTGGTGTGCATGCAGCGGGGCAATGCGACATTGGGCAATATCGTCGGTGAATTCAAATCGATGGTGGTGCATGAATACATCGCGGGCGTAAAGGCGGGCCAATTTGCGCCATTTCCGGGAAAAATCTGGCACCGCAATTATTACGAAGCCATCGTTCGCACACCCGAGGCGGCAGAGAAGATTGCGGAATACATCCGCATGAATCCGTGGCGGTGCGTGACGGATTTTGGCAATGCCTTGCGAGGCATGGGCAATCCAGCCTTGTGGAACCAGCCTAAATTGGGCGTGCTTTGTAGCCGCAACGCCCCCCGTCCGAAAAGCATCCCCAACGCCATCGCCTACCTTGGCGGATTCCACTCGCCCATGGAGAAGGCGATATTTGCCCGGTTGCTGGAATTGAAGAAGCCGCTGATCTGGTGCCCGGCCTGGGGGCTGGAGCGTACAGCATTTGCGCCTGGCGTGGTCGAGGCCCTTGAGCAGAACCGTATGCTGATTCTCGAAATGCGTAATCGCGATGGTAATCTCGCCGCCGCCGAACAGCGCAACCGTTTTGTCATCGAAAAGGCGGACGACCTGTGGACCCCACACGTGACCCCCGGCGGTATGCTGGACCGGTTGCTGAAGGAGGGGGTCCAGAGGAAGGTGTCACC
>CAZGMQ010000059.1:0-20594 GCA_964526745.1 uncultured Verrucomicrobiota bacterium | reverse complement strand
TCCGAGAAAGTCCTGCGTTTTCGTTCCATCTGCATCCGTCCTTTCGTACCATTTTTGGGACGCAGATTCTACTTAAGCTAGTGGTCCTAAAATCGGGGTTAAGCGCATAGCATCCGGATCCCCACCCGGAACCCACCGCAGAAAAAGAGCGTGAAAATGCAATCTGCAAGGAATACGGAACGGGAGTATCCGTAGAATTGCTTCAGGACAGTCAGACCGGTCATCAGGGTGAGCGTCGCCAGCACGGTGGCCTTCGCCAAGCGGATGGCATCGGGCACACTGGTGTAGCGCCACATGCCTCGGTAGACTCCCATGATCAGAAATACGACGGCCTTGACGAGAAGAAGCCACGGAAGAAGGAAGAAGATGCTGGACCATTCCTTGGCTGGAATCTCAAGGGAGAACCGAAGGCCATAGGCCAGCAACAGGGACGCGGTGAACATCACCAGATCGGCAAGGAACACTACATAAAAGTTTCGATTTTTCAGTTGCAGTATCATCGGGTTGATTCCCTTGAAATCATTGAGGATTGTACCCCTTGCACCAAAAAGGAACAGTTGAAAATCAGCTTTTCTGCACAGGATGGGAATTGATAATCCAGCCCGCCAGCGCCCAGAACAGGAACGCCCCCGCCAGATTCGCCGCCGCATCATCCCATCCGAACATCCGGTTGCCGCCACTGAACAGCAGTTGCAGCACTTCCATCAGGAGTCCGTACCCCGCTGCACCCAGCGGTAGCCATCGTGCAGCAGATGGCAGCGGATCAGGGCCGGCGGCCCACCTCAGAAGAACCCCCAGCCCCCCGTACATGGCGACATGCATCCAGGTATCGATTCCCGGGATGCGGGTCACCGGCGGGGGAAAGAAATAGGCCGGCACCAGAGATAGAAAGGCTAACAGAAGCAGATAAACGCCACAGATCTTCCGTCGAAGCCCCATGGGAAGCAAGAGCAGTCGGTGGATCAGGCGCTGGATCATCTATTCTGAATCCGGATGCCTAGCGATGATCTTTTCGTACGATATCGCATACGCGATCCAGATCGGATTCCGTCATGGCTGTCCCCGAGGGCAGGCAAAGACCGCCGGCAAAGAGTTTTTCACTGACCGCTTCCGAGCCCTTGATCAGCGAGCATCCTTGAAAGACCGGCTGCATGTGCATCGGTTTCCAAACCGGGCGCGCCTCGATGTTCTCCGCTTCCAGGGCTGCACGAACAGCATGGGTGTCGGCACCGAATGCCGCCGGATCAATCTGAATCACGGTCAGCCACCGATTACTGCGGTATCCTTCCGGTTCCGGCATGAACGAAATTCCAGGCAGATCGCTCAGCTGCGAACGGTATCCCTCAAAGAGTGCCCGTCGACGAGCCACACGATCCTCGAGGACATCCAACTGACCACGGCCAATCGCAGCCAAAATATTGCTCATCCGGTAGTTGAAGCCAATTTCGGTGTGCTCATACCACGGAGCCGGATCGCGCGCCTGCTGGGATAGTTTCCTGGCATGGTCCGTCAGTTCTTTGTCATGCGAGGCCAGCATGCCGCCGCCGGAGGTCGTGATAATTTTGTTTCCATTGAACGAAAATACGGAAGCCCAGGCATCGAACCCGGCATGAGATCGGAGATCGGAGGTCGGAGGGCCGAGGTCGGAGGGCCGAGGTCGGAGGTCCGAGGTCCGAGGTCCGAGGTCCGAGGTCGGAGGTCCGAGGTCCGAGGTCGGAGGTCCGAGGTCCGAGGTCCGAGGTCCGAGGTCCGAGGTCCGAGGTCCGAGGTCTGACTTCGGATACCTCGCGCCCATCGATTCGGCGGAGTCGCAAATGACCGGAATGCCATGCCGGTCACACAGGGCCTTGATCTTCGGTAGATCACAGCATTGGCCATAGAGATCAGTCGGGATCACGGCTTTGGGCAGTTTTCCTTCCTTTGCTGCTAATTCCAATGCCTGCTCCAGGAGAGCTGGATCCATATTCCAGCTGGCCTCATCACAGTCCACAAAGACCGGTGTTGCGCCCTCAAACAGGACAGGGGTCACACTGCCGATGAACGTCAGGGATGACGCGAACACCATATCGTCGGGGCCCAGACCCAGATGTCGCAAAGCCAGATGGGTCGCCGAGGTGCCGCTCGAAAGCGCCACGCAATGCGGGATTCCCGTATAGGCCGAGAACTCGCGTTCAAATTCATCCACCATCGGCCCGAGAGGCGCGATGTAATTGGATTCGAAAGCCTGGCGAACGTATTCCTGCTCACGCTCCCCCATATGAGGGGGCGAAAGAAATAATCGTGGATTCTTCATAGGTTCAAGGTCCTTTGCAAACATCTCTAGAAGCGCTTAGCTTCCTGCTCCATGCGAGTAGAAAATTCTCTATACGTCAAACCGAGCCGGGCATCCCAGCCCAGGCGCCGGGTCAGCGAGGGTGCGACCGTGGCCAGCACATACCCGATATCGCGCCAAAAGGAACCGTTTTCCAGATACGCCCGGTTGATACGCACTTTCTCAGGATAGATGACCTCATCGTTGAATGTTCTGGGATTACGGGCAAGCGTCAGCAATCGCTCTTCCTCGCGAAACAGCAAGGTGGCGGGGCCGGTGATTCCCGGTGACAGATCCAGCACCTGACGGTCCTCGCCCTGCAAGCGGTCGGCATAGCCCGGCACATCCGGCCGGGGGCCCACAAAGGACATGTGTCCCGTCACCACATTCCACAGTTGCGGCAGCTCATCCAGTTTAAAGCGGCGAAGCACACGCCCGAGCGGAGTCACTCGGGAATCTGTCGCTGTGGTCACGCTTCCTTGAGACTGAGCGCCCGTCTGCATCGTTCGGAATTTGACACACCGGAACCGTCGGCCCTGACGCCCCACCCGCTCCTGAATAAACAAGGCGGAGCCGGAAGAGGTGGTGCGGACACAGATCGCAATCAGCAGAATGAGCGGAGATAATAAAAGCAGCCCGACCGAGGCCGCCAAACAGTCAAACAGCCGCTTGGGAATCCGCCAAGTCGTTTTCATTGGAGGGGTCACATGCATCTTTCAGGTTGCGGGTACATGTGAAGGCCAGTCCGATTTTTCCGCCACGTGAGCTGCCAGAGAAAAATCAAATCCCTGCAGCATCTGACGGAATTTTTTCTCGAATCCACCTCGGCCCAGCCCCTGGTGCAAACGCGTTTTCAACGGCAGCGCATAGGACAGGTTTGAAAACTCGGCCGGATCGAATTCATACGGATGGCAGTAAGCCATGAAGACCTCCCCATCCGCCACGCTCCGCTCGATGGCCCAGCGAATCAAGAGATACGGCAGCAGGCGATGATACCCCCCGCCCGCCACCGGGAACCGCCACTTCCGGAAGGAAAGTGTGGCCACCGGCAACTCGATCAGCCGTTTTTCGCCTGGCAGTTCCAAGCGGACGGGTTGAGTTGGCCAGTCCTTCACTCCAAAACGAGCCAGGACAGCCGGATTGATGCTTGCGTCATAGATGAACCCCTCATCTGCGAGAATATCCAGCGCCCACAAGGACTCTTTCACAATCGAGAAGTCAGGGGCCCGATACCCCTTCACCGGCTGACCCGTCATCTCTTCCAGCTGCGCCTTGGAGCGGCGTACATCCTCTCGGAATTCCGCAGGCGACAGCCGGAATACATCCACATGTCCGAACCCGTGCGAGGCGATTTCATGCCCTTCCGCCGCGATGCGCGATACCGTCTCCGGAAATTTCTCGGCGAATTTGCCCAGAATAAAACAGGTGGCTTTCACCTGTTCCTCCGCCAGCACATCCAGCAGATGCTCCATATTCCGGCCCGCTCGATCTGTGATCGGCAACTCTGTATCCAGTGTCGACTGCGCCCAGTCCTCCACATCGATTGTACACACCAGCGGCATCTAGTCCTCCCGAGTCCCGACCGGCGGCGATAAGTCAATCGTTCGGCTGGATTCGCCCTGCACGGAAAACAAAACCGTGGAATGTTTCCCGTCAGCCAGCACCAGGTCCACCGGCACCCGATTCAGATTCATAGAGCTCTTGTTTTCAAGCTCCAGCCGGGTTCCTGTCAACGTGACGGACACCTGGCGGGTTTTGGGACTGAGCACCTGTCTCCAGTATTCTCCAATGCCGAACAACGTGTCGATATAGCATTCCCCATGGATATCCGCGAGGACGCTTCGGAGGAGCTGCTCCGTGATCCGCGTGCAGGCCGAGCCCTCGAACTGGCGCATGTGCTGATGACACATGTACACCATCGGCAGGCCCAACCGACAGGAGCGATGCAGCCAAAACTGCAACATGCCCCAGTGATAGATATGCTGCGGATCACAGGGATAGCGAGTGGTCAGTTCCACGGCATCCGTCCCGTCAGGATGGTGCGGGGGCGGCTGGAACAGTACATTGTCCCGGGCGCGAATGTCGGAGCCACTCTGCACGCTGCACCCCGCAGCCTGCACCGCCCGAGGCGTATCCACATCATTGCAGCGCCCCGGCTTGGCCCAGCTGCGAGGCGTGAAGTCCAGCAGGCGCTCGCACCAGCGGGCGGCTTCCAGCACATTCTCCCGCTGTTCCCCGAAAGATGAGGTGTCCGCCCCCATCCATGGATAGGGGCCCGCCCCCATACGTGCATGAGAACGCCACTTGTTTTCCGGGGCTGCTGAGGTGGCGGTGTCATAGTGCAGGTGGCCATGATTCGCCAACTCCATCAGATAAGGCCGATCCGACTGCGCGGGGTAGGCGCACCGGTGACGCAGATCCACATCCTCGCGCAACCACTGAATAAAGCGAGGAATCTCTGCGGCGCCCCGGTCCACGCCATAGTGGTCCGCCCATTCCCGGGCGGCCGCCTCATCCAGCGAGAGCCGCGTGGACAGACACATCGTCTGCGGAAAACAATACCGGGAGGCCAGTCCCAGCGCGGTCTCCAGCCCTTCCACCGACTGCAGCGTAGAGGTGTCATACAAATCCATGTCGCCCCGCAAGACAAACGCACTTCGCCGGGCTCCGGGATAACGCTCAATCCGGGCGCCCTGGATCCGATCTGCCGTCGCAGCCGCGCATTCGGCATAGAAAACAGACATGCGGCGGGTGGCCCCGCCCCATTCCACAAGTACCTCCAGCTCGCCCGCTCCTCCCGATGT
Organism: uncultured Verrucomicrobiota bacterium; assembly: GCA_964526745.1. GTDB lineage: Bacteria > Verrucomicrobiota > Kiritimatiellia > CAIQIC01 > Lenti-01 > Lenti-01. Next base: position 15,479 of record CAZGMQ010000059.1, on the reverse strand, counting down.
ATCCGGACACACCTGCCAATGCGCGCGGGCCACCGATCCGGAGGGGATCGTACCGACTGACATCAGCGGACTCTGTTTGCCCAGCCAGGCCGTGGGAACAGAGAGGCGAACCTGTACCGGCGTCTGAGTCGGGACACGGGAAGGATTGGCCACGATGACTTCGATATCGAAAGGTACGCCGGTCCACAGGGTTCCCATGCGATACAACGGCAGACGCTCAGTGAAGGGAGCTTCGAGTGTCACCAATAGTTCCGGACGGGTGGAGGGGGAGGGCCCCGTAGAATCCGGCCGGTTCGAAGCCTGGGCAAACAGGCGTCTTTCCGTCCATCGGTTGACCGCTTCCATCCCGAACAGAATCACCCCGAGTCCCAAAACCGCACAACCGGAAAGACCTCCGACCCATAGCAGGAGAACCGCCAGAATCCCAGCCGCCCACTCCACTGCCGCTCGTGAGACATGCCCTTTTTTGGAGACAGACTCCCAGAACACATTTGCCAGATACATCGCCCAGCCCATCGGTCTGGAAGCGGTAATCAGAAGTCTCGACAGGATCAGCAGGCCCCACAAAAGAAAACCCGGGATGAGGAACAGAACATTCATTGAAAAGGAGTCCATGCCGGTATGTGATTTGTCCCGCCCGCGGCCAGCGCCTCCAGGCACTCCGCGTAATGAGTCAATATTTCCTTCTGCACCAGCTTCGTGCTGATAAACCGATACCCGGCCTCGCCCATTTCCCGGGACCGCTCCGGATGATCCGCCGCATCGGCGATCGCCGCGGCCAATCCTTTATGATCCAGGGAGGGAACCACCTGCCCGGCTCCGCATCCGGTGATCAAATCCGCCTGAACGCCGCCCATCGCCCCCAGTATCGGCAACCGGGAGCCCATGTAGTCGATGAACTTGTTTTCAAAGTAGATGTGAATCAACGGACTCTTGAACAGCGTGATCAATCCGGCATCCGCACCCGCCAGAATAGAGGGAATTTCCGATTTCGGCACCGGATCATGGAAGTGGATGTTCTCCAGCTTCAACTCATTCGCCAATGCGATGGCCTTCGACTTGGTCTGGCCCGTACCGAACAGATCAATCCGGATATCCTTCCGATCCCGCAGCACTTCTGCCGCATGCACAATCGTCTCGATGGACGTCACCTCGGTATGCGTGCCGGTATAGACCGCCACAAAGGAATCGCTCCAGTTCTGGCGCTCGCGAACCTTTTCCCGTGTGCCGTCTTCCAGTTGAAAGGAGACCGGATTAAACCCGTTGGGGAATACATCCACCTTGGCCGGTGGCACCCCCTTTTGCAGGATCTCTTTCTGGAGCCCCGGGGTCAGGCACACCACGCGGTCCGCTCCAAAATACAGAGAACGCGCCATCGCCTGCAGCGGCGCGGCCTGCCAGGCACGGATGGCCTTCTTGACCACCAGCGCATCCGGCCACAGATCGCGGATCTCCAACAGGAAGGGGCGCTTCCATCGACGGGCCAGCCGCAGCGCTGCAAACCCGCCAAACAGCGGCTGGATGCTGCTCATCACCACATCCGGGGCAGAGCGGCTTCGGCCGAAGCGATAGGCATCCCAGGCAAACGTTCCATAGGACCGCAGTCGTGTGGAGAGGCTTTTTCTCAGCTGCCGCGGCGTTTTCAGCCGATGGACCTGAACCGAACCGCCGGCTTCGGTCTGAAAGGACTCTTCAGGCTCATCCTGTTCGTTGTAGGCATTGAAATCGCAGGCCAGCACCTCGACCCGGTGTCCCCGTTCCGCCAGCAGCCGAACCAGCGCACGCGGCTGGGCCGGGCCCGGGGCATCGGGGCCGGCAAAAAACTGATGGATATAAAACAGGTGCATAGGCCTTCTATCGGGTGCGCAGCATATGCTGCCGGCTCTTTTGATTCAGGAGACGGGAGAAAAATGTGACGACATACGCAATGACAGGAACGGGATCCGCCCAAGAAAAGATTTCGTCCCGCAGGTTTCGGCCAAAGAACCAGAAAAAGCTGGGCCGAGCCTTGAACCGGTCCGGCGACCGGAGGAACCAGACACAATCGCTGAGAAAATAGCGCATATAGAGTCCTTTTCGATACTCAGACTGCGGCTCCACCGCCTTTCCAATCGCGACACAATAGAGGATGTACGGATAATCCAGCCCGGCTTCAACCAGCACCTTGATGCTCCGGGTGAAGCGTGGATTCACTTCCATCAGTTTGGGGATGTTGTCGCGCGGGTCCACGATGAAGTCGCAGTCCCCCATTCCATACCATCCAATGCCCTGAAGAAAACGAATGGCCAACTCCACGATATCTGGACGGTCCACGGTGGAGTTCAAGGTGCTGGAGCCGCCGGTGGGCGGATAGTATCGGGGCTTGTCGTACACGCCACTGACCAGAATCTTCCGGTCGGCATCCAGAATCACCTCCGCTTTGTACTGCATGCCACTATGGGGAATGAATTCCTGCACAATACACAATGGAAATTCAACCCGCGTCTTTTCGTACAGGGCCTTCAGATCCTCCGCATCTTTCGGATAGCTGATGCCGCGCGCGCCGTTGCTGATGCAGGGCTTCAATACAACCGGATAGGATGGAATCGCCTGGGCCACCGCCTCAATGCCCACATCGTCCGGGTAATAGGTCTTCGGAATGGGGATCCCGAGGCGCTCCGCCTCCTTCATCGTCTTTGACTTGTCGCGGCAGAGGTAAAAACTCGCGACATCCACGATCGGGATTTTGGTGTAAGGGGCCAGTCGCTCATGCGCCTGAGCCATCAGCCAGGTGGCGGTTTCCCCGCAGACCATCGTGACGGGATAGTCGCCGCCCTTGACCTGCGCCTCCACCCAGTCGATAAACGCCTCCGGCTCGGTATTGGGATCCGGGCTGATCAAGCGCTTGCGGGGATAGCGGGAAAACAGCCCCATGCTGAGACGTTTCGGTGCGGCGGCCGTGACCGGAACGCCGTGCCGGTGCAGATTCGCCAGAACCGGCAGACTCTCGTTCTCGTCCGCGCCTAGAAGCAGCACTGGCGGATGTGGATTCATTTTCATAATCTTGAATGTCGAATGACGAATCTTGAATATCGAATTTCAGAAGAATCAGACTTCACTGTTTGACCTCATTCTGTTTGGCGGTTGCAATACTGGACTTGAAGATTCGGATTAATTCTTCGGTTTCGCGCAGGGATGCTTCCACAACGGAAGCCTTGAGCATCGCACGCTGTTGAAGAATGCACAGCCAAATCCTTGATTCTCTCAATTCCTTTAAACATATTCCCATTTTATGCACAAAATCTCTTCTGGACTCAGCCGCCTGAGCCTCTCCGTAGTTGGGCGCCGGCGATGTCCCGGATCGAAGCAGTTGTCCGGCGACATGGGTCCCGGTGCGCGTGCCGGGCAACGCTTCGGTCAACTCGATGATGGAAGACGCATATTCCACCAAACGATCTTCCAGATCGAATTTCTTTGCCAGCTCCGTCATCTCCGGTAGGCCTACCCTTCGACATTCAACATTCAGTATTCATCATTCAAAATATTCTTCTGCAACTTGTATCATACCTCCACCGTCACAGATGAATGAGCCTGCACTGAAATCAGGCGCAGGTGACTCCGCCCGCCGGACAGCTTGATCTCCAGTGGGAGGGACTCCAGATCGCGGGAACCGAAATTCTCCACCGTAATCCGATTCTGTTCCTGCTCGATCCGAATACAGCGGGTCCGTTCGCTGAGTACATCCCGCCAATAGCGACCCACCGCCGTTAAGGTGCCCACAAACAGATCGCTGTTCTGATCGGCCAGCACATGCCGCAGTAATTCTTCGGTCAGATGGAAGCTGGTTTCCCCTTCATATCGGGTCAGATGGTGATGGGCCAGAAATACAAAGGCACGGCCGGTCCGGCGGGCGGCCCCCACCCAGTATTTCAGCATGGCCAGTTGGCACGCATTTTCCGGATCCCGGGGATGCATCCGTGTCAGCTCCACAAAACGATCACAGCCGGCCGGATGATGCGGAGGAGGAATGCGCAGCAGTTTTGACCATTTGGAAGCATCGGTCTCCGACCCTACTTCCAGGCCCGCCGCCTCCAGAGCCCGGGCGGTTTCACCGTCAAACACATCGCTTGGGATCGTGAAGCTGGCCGAGTCAATCCCGAGCGTCTCGTGGAATACCTCTGAGCACTTCAACGCATTATCCCGCTGCTCCCCGAACGAACCTTCTGACGGATCCTGCACCCAGGGATAAGTCCCTTCACCGATACCCGCATGGCTCTTCCAGCCATTTTCGGCCGCTGCCGCCGCATGAGTTCCATAGTGCAGATAAAAATGGTTTCCGATCTCCATAGCAAAAGGACGTTCGGTGGCCGTGGGCCACTCCTGCTCCACCGTCTTATCGACCTCTTCGCGGAGGAAGCGGATGAATTCCTGAATTTCTCCCGTCTTTCGGTCCCATCCATAATGCTCACAAAAGGCGCGATGTTCCTTCGCATCCAGACTGAGGCGGGCCGACAGCATCAGGCTGGAGGGCATCCGAAAACGCCGGGCCAGGCCCAGGGTTACGCGCAATCCCTCCTCAGACTGGAAGGTGGCGGGATCATACAGATCCTGATCCCCCCGCCAGACAAAAGCGCCGCGAGCGCCGTTTTTCCAGCGCCGGATCTCCGCCCCACAGAGTTCCACGTTCCCTTTCGGCAGAATCGATCGAATCCGCAGGATGCGCTGAACATGGAAATCCCCGTGCTGAACCTGAACATGCACATCCCCGCCGGAACCGCTCTGAACCGCACGCAGGCTAAACGGAATCACCGCCAGCTCTCCCGAGGCGGGACCGGATCGCTCTCCCCCGCTTGATCCGAGCACTTCAATGGCGTCGCTGGCAGACACGACATGGACACTCAGCGGGAGTTGGGCGCAAACCGGGCTGGGATTGAGAATCCGCACCACAAAGTTCTGCTCCAGACCTTCCGGCCAGTCGCCCAGGTCATCCACATTTCGGCGGCGCTCCAGCACCGGGCCATGGATGGAAACAATCAGTTGAGGCACCGGCAAGGGCACCCTCCCCTTCAACGTACGGGACTGGCGGGCCAATTGCCCTCCGTGGACATTCGCATCCAATCGAAGGACCCAGGCCCAACTTCCCCCCAGCACCAGCGCAGCCCAGGCGGCGACCGCAGGTCCGGCCCACAGCCAGAACCCGAAGACCAGCAACGGATACAGAAGAGCATCCAGACGTATCCGCGAACAGCGAAGCTTCCGCTCGGCGATCTCATAGGCGAGATTGGCGATCAACAGCACCCCTCCCGCACGATAGGGAGCAAGGAACAGGCATTTGCTCAGCAGAAAAACTCCTGCTGCGCCCCAAAGCCCGGCTGCCAGTATCATGCGGATCATAGAAATGATCATAGTGGGTTCCCCGAGTTCTCTAAAGCCCTATTTTCCTCGCGTGAACGCCACCAATGATTGATTTCCGAACCCGTGGCGCACCACGGATTGCACTCAGCCAGCCGCGCCAGGAGTTGTTCATAGGTCCACTGCCAGTCGCGATATTCCGGTTCGTTGAAGTAATTGTTGTGCCAAAGCAAGGTGACCAGCCCCCCAGCGTCGATCACGGGCTCGATCGCGTTCCATGCTGTTTCCAGAGCCTCTTCGCCTTCCAGTCCGAGGTTACGAAACAAAGTGACATCCATTACGGTCAATGGCAGTTCCAGCAAATCCAAGGGTCTTCCGGTTGCCGGATGGACGGGAACAAACGGATGCATCCGCCCTTCGCGAGGCCCCAGGCGATCCGCATGGCCATAGGTGGCGTCATATTGAAAACCGGCCGCCTCCTGCGCCAGCCAGGTTTCGGGCTCCTCAAACCGGAGAAAATGATTACGAATCCCTACGGCCTCGACCCCCAGCACCTCTCGCAAAGCCTCCCGGCTTTCTTGATAGAGGTCCGCCCGGTTGAAACGGGAATAGCCCCCATGAAGACCGATTTCCCCTCCGGCAGCGACAATCAACTCCGTGATCCTACGAAGATTCCTGCACGTCAGTTTGTAGCGCGGCCCGTTCCGACTCCAATACGGATCGTGAAGCACATAGAACGTGGACCTGAACCCGTGGCGGGCTTCGATCTCCAGGATGGTTTCAAAATCGGTTTCCGCTGGTCTGGGCATCAGCAGGGCGCGGGCCACTCGCCGAAAGGCCAGGGGCACGCTCCCCTTCTCCCCCTGCGTGACGATACGGCGAATGTGGTTCAGATCGGCTAAAATCCGAAACATCTCCCGATCGTGGATCTGGTCAATATCGTGCGACAGGAACAATCCGAACGAGCGTTCTTCCGGCCAATGGATAGAGTCAGCATTCATGGTGATTCGATCTTCAGACGGTCTAACTCGAATATAGCCCGACTCGGGGAGTACAGAGAGGCGGCAAGAGAACGGAACGGCCGCGCCATCTTCAGCAAGGGTCCCAACGGCGGACGATAGTACACATGCAACCCTGTCTTTTCCTTTTGAAAGCCGAACTCCTTCACGAGGAATTCCTGGATGCCCGTTTCATGTGAAACGGACCGAAACCCATCGTTCACATATTGAAATCCTTCCCGGGAAAGATAATGTTCATTCATGGAATAGAACAAGGCATAGGACGAATAGCGGTTGAGATATTTTGGATGCAGTTTGATTAACGTATAGTCCACTTCCGCCTTGTCATAGAGCAGGTTCTGGGCAAAGCCCACCATCTGCCCCTCGTGGTAGACCGCCCACTGGTGACGGATATCGCCGAAGGGCTCATCCGTCATGACGCGACGGGCAAACGCTTCCGGCGTCGGCAAGGTATCGGCACGTTTTCCGTAATTCCCGAGGGCGGCGCAATAGGTCTCATACCCGTTCTGCGCAATTTCTTGAACCTCAACTTGGCGCACACTGCAATTCTTCAGGCCACGGCGGATTTTGCTACGCGTATTACCTGACGCCACCTCTTCCACGGGCAAATGCCGACGGCAAATAACGGAATGCCACTCCGAATCGGCAGCATGCGCCCCGAATCCATCGGTCCACATAACCCACCATCCGCCCAGTTGATGCAAGAGCTCCCGGCATTGGGCCTCATCCAGCCGATAGGCCTGCAGTGCTGGCCCCGAAGGAGCAATCCAGCGAGCCTTGCGGACGAACAACTGTCCGTCCATCTGCACAAAACTGCGATTCTTGGCGCGAAACATCTCCGCATATCGATTGACGTATTCCATCTATGAGCCCTTAATCATCCACCCGTTGAAATCGAATAAACACACGTAACCACACCCGCAACTCCCACTCCCCGAGGAAATGAAACCCCGCCTTCTCAATGCCTCGCTGCGAAGCTAGGTTGCCTGACGAGGTGTAGATCAAGGCAGGCCCGTCTTGGAGACACAAGGCCAGACTGTGCGACAGCAAACGTCCATACAGCCCTCGCCCCCGCGCCTCAGGCGCGGTCCAATACGGCCCCAGCATCGTTCCATTCTCCGCCAACGACCCGAATTTTCGGCGGAACGGCCGCCAATCCTGGACCCACCCATAGGCATCCAGCCGATGGCCCTCCTCAAAATAGCACAGCAGTTTCGCTTCGCCCCGTTTCAAACGATAAAACATGACATTCAACCAAGGCGATGGAACTGCCACCTGCCGGAACTCGACAGGAATATCCATCCACTTCTCATATACCGTCACGCGAGAGTCTGCCTGTCCTGCACTCCGCTTCGGGTCATGACTATAAAATCGGCATACGCGCTTTTCATGGGCCATCCGACTTAGCAATCTACAGAGGCGTCTCATTCAGACACCTCCACATTGGCAGTCCCCATGGATTGTTTCGACATGAAGGCCAGCATCCTGCGAACGCGATCATGGATATCAAAGCGAAGCGAATGCCGATGGGCAGCCGCCGCCATGCCGACGCGGAGGGAGGGATCATCTCTCAGTTTCACGATGGCCTGCCGGATAGCGGACACATCCATGGGATCGACACGGATCGACATGCTCTCGTCCAGAAGATCGTCGTTGAATTCCCCCGTGGAGCTGATGATCGGCAATCCACAGGCCATGGCCTCCAAAATGGCGTTGCAACTGCCTTCCTCCAGCGTAGGCAACACAAACACGTCGCAGGCAGACAGGAGCCGGGGGACCTGTTCGTGGGCAACCTCTTGGTTGAATGCGACCGGCACCTCGGGCGACAGAGACAGCCCGCCACCGATAAATACCCCGCGCACAGAATCCAATGTGCGGATGGCCTCCAGAACGCGCAATTGGCCTTTACGATCTGAAAAGTGACCCGTGCACCCAACCAGAAATCCATCCAAAGGCAACCCCAGTTCCTTCCTCATGGTCTTCTTTTCCCGAGGATAAAATCGGGACCGATCGATGCCGTTGGGAAACACGCCGATTCGGACTTCGGGAACGGAGAGTTGTCGGGCAACCATTCTTCCGAGAAGCGAAGAATTGACAATGACCCCTGGCGCTTGGGAAACAGCCTTTTTTGAAGCACACAGGCCATAGCTGCGGAGAGTCCAAATCACCTTTCCCTCTTTGACACTTTCCCCCATGCCCGGAAACGCCGGGAGACCCATCTCACGTCCGATGCGCATGGCGGCCACGCCTGCAGGAAAGAAAAAATGGCCATACAGGACGTCCGGATGTATTCGCTGCGTGCGCAGGATGCGGCGTACCGCTCCCGCAAATCGGCTCAAGGTGAAGCGCGATGGATTCAACGGTCCCAACCGGGCAAAAATCTCACGCGTCGAGAGGGAAAGGAACCGAGGCCGGAAAACATCCACTCGGTTTCCCCCGCCATCCTCTTCCTGGCTGTGGAAAGGATGCCCCTTTTCGCGCCAAGCACGGTGAAAGGCCACGGGGTGGATCACAGTACATCGCCCCCCCTGCCGGGCGACTGCGTGGGCGAACTCCCGGACAAAGGTCCCGCAGGCCGGCTGCGCCGGCGACGGATAATTGGCCGCCACGACCACCAGATGGGACGGAAAGCAGCTCATGCCATCGCTCCCGTTCCCAGAATGCGCTGATAAAGCTCCACAAGCCGGTGCTCGTGCTTTTCCCAATTGTATTCCGATTCAAAAAGCTGACGCCCCTTCTCACCCAACTGCCGACGGATTTCAGGGTGTTCGATCCACTGCCGGATTTTATCGGCAATGACCTCCGGATCATCCGGCGGCACGGTCCATCCACAACCGGAATCCTCTACAAATTTCTTCAATCCCGGGAAATTTGAACAAAGCACAGGCAAACCGGCGGCCATGTATTCCACAATCTTGACCGAATGGTCCACGGTGACAAAACCCGCTAAAGGCTGATAAAGGGCAAGTCCTGCATGCGCCTTCGTGTAGTACGTATGCAGATCGTCCCATGGCACGCGGCCATGGAGCACAACGCGCGGCTCTGATTTCAATTTCTCGATCAAATCGGGTTCCCAGCCGGTTCCCACGACATGCAGCCGTACTTCGGGCATCGGCAGCATTTGGAGTGCCTGCAAGGCCATTCCAACGCCACGTTCCCGGGACACTCCGCCCACATAGATAAGATTAAATGTCAACTCGCCATCCGGTTGAGCCATCGGCGTGAAATCCAAACGGGGATAGTTCCGAAGAATCACCGGCCGACAACTCTTGAATTTTTCCGCCAGATGCTGGTCGGCGGTCACCACGCCATCGAACGTGCGTGCGGCCGTCTTTTCAAAGGTCCACCAGAGACTCGGAACCCAAGCTCCCAGTACTCTTCGGTTTCGGAACCGCTCCCTGAAGCTGGCTTCGTAGTCGTCATGAACGTCATAAATAATGCGTCGGCCAGACAGCTTCAGAAGGAGGGCCACAGGTAGAAAATCCGGATCGTGAATTTGAAATACACGGACGCCACTCCGCATGGCCCCCATAAACAGTTTAATCAGCAGCCAGAAATGGGGCGGACAGCGCCCATCCTTCAATACAGGACAGGCTTTCAATCGAATGGCACCGAAGACAGCATCTTCCTTTGCGGGCCCGAGAATGATGCTGCGGTATCCATAGGCATCAGCCGTACGGGCCATGCAGTGGAGTATCCGGTTGTCCGTGATCGCATGCCGGCTGGTGAGCTGGGCCACGGCCGGTTCGTTGAATTCGTATCGGACATGTGGCACATTGATTTTCAGGGCCATGCCATGGTCCGGGGCGGCCACCTGAAACGCCGTTCGGCCATAGGCGGGTTTGATGGGAGCGGGAAAGAGCGATGCCGACGGGTGTTCTCCCGATAGGATCGGCATGAATGGCGGACCCGAAGGGGAGACGGAACCTTCCATTTTCATACCCTTCCGAAGGGACAATTCATTTTCCATACGAATCCGGCAATAGGTCTCCAAAAACCGCAGGCTGATCCATGCCCGGGCGGCGGACAGCCTGTAGATTGGCTCTGCGACCAGATCGTACTGCGGTCGAAGGCAAGTGGAATACTCCAAGGCATCCGGAATTTCATAGCCCTTACCGAGACCGCAAGCCAATCGAGCGGTCTGAATGGTATTTTGCAGCATTCTGGACATCCATCGATAAAGCAAAGCGATGGAACACAAAATCCGGCGAGACAGAATGCCCCGCTCAAAAACCGGCACCACGTCCGAATCCGTCGGACAAACCACGCCTCCCCCCATGAGGCCAGGACAGGTCTTGTCGTTGAAACTAAACACCACGGCGCGGTTCTCCCTGGGTTTCACCGGGGAATTTGGCACCAAATTCTGGCATTCGTCCGCTACAATGAATATCTTTGGATTCACCTGCTCCAAAGTAACCGCTTGCAGTTCACAAGCTGGAACGGAGCCGAACAGGGAGCACAGCACCACAACCGGCGCCGCATCCTGCCGCACCTGTTCCGCCAATTGTTCCCATGCGGGAAGACACTGCGTATTTGTCGGATATTCCACCACCTCGAAGCCGGCCGTACGGCAGGCTTGACTCACCACATTGCAGACATAGTCCGGCACATAGGCCGTGCGACGGTCCGGCGATGAGATCTTGAGCCCCTCCATCAGGCCATGCAGAGCAGCTCTCCCGCTTTTATATAGAAAAACTTCCGACTCCTCACAACTGTAAGCATGTTGGGCTATCCATCGACGCACCCATCCCATGCACCAGCGACGGGGAATCAACATCAAGCTTGCCAGCCCAATCTCCTCGAAAGCGGAGCACACCATTTGCCCCCACCGCAAACGCTCCCGACACATTGATTTTACTTCTGCCATGGTTGTTTTACCTAAGCCCGTCATCCTTGCTCATACCACACCTTGCCTTCATGTAGTGCCATCCGTATCGAACCGCCCCTTGCAGGGTGAAGGGCGCCCAAGCCCGGCGGGATCCCCAGTAAAAGAGACCTCGAAAATTTAATTTGAACACACGGAACACCGCATATAGTGGATTCACCCAATAGCGCAGCGACTTTTCCGCCTGAGTCGTTGCCGAAGGAGAACGGCCCAAACAGAGATTGGTCATCGCATATCCGGAAACCGCCTCGATCAATCCGTGCTGCAGCCAGAAACGTGGATTCAGCTCCGTCACCTTGAACTCGTTGGCATTTTCATCGAAGACAAACTCCAACTCGAATGGCCCTTCATACGCCAGCGCGGCCAAGATGCCCTTGGCCTGCTCCATCACCTGGGGCGGGGCCGGGATCAATTCGACCACATCGCCCCCTCCGGTCTTAGGTGGATATTGCAGCACCTTCCGAGAACAATACAAATGCTGTGTGGCTGGTCCGTACCAACCGCAAATCGACATATTATTCTGGTTCCGGATACTCAGCAATTCCTGATAGCTCAGGTCCGCCGCATGCAGCCCACGCGAAGCAAAATCCAGCAATGCTTCCTTCTGCTCGGCACGACCCGTCACAAGCTTCACCCGTTCGCGCTGGGCCACCCCAAACCAGGAGAAACGCGGCCGCACGATAAAGGATTCGCCAAATGATCCGAAAGGGTCTTCATCGCCGCGGATGGTCCGCGGGACAGAGGCCAGACCTCTCTCTTCGATGAAGCGGCAGAATTCATAGCGGTCCAGAATGGCGGTCATGTGTTCGACCGAACCCAAATAGAACCGGAGAGACGAATCGGGATGGGCCATCTTCCAGACTGCAAAGGCAGAGTGATAACGCTCGTCGGTGAAAAAGACGAAGACGCGGCCTTCACAGCCATAACGGGTTTCGATACGAGCCGGCAGTTCGTCGGGGGTCCGGATGTCGATCGCCCAGGATTCCACGTGCGGATCGAGACACCCGGTAAGCCCGGCGGGTTCCACCTTATGTCGCAATACAACCAGACGACCCGGCCAGTTCAGCCGCTCGAGATTCCGGATCAGGGTATGGGCATTGATGTGGTTGCCGCATACCACCGCCGTATCGGATGAAACTGGACAAAAATCGGTCATGGTGCAGTTCCCCCTGGCTTGCGACCCGGATCCAGCGTGCCTAAGCCGACAACCAGCCGTGTTTTGCCAGAACGGGTTAATGGCAGATCATCACATGAACTCATTTTGATCTGCATGGACCCACCCAGACGATCCTGGATCCAATCGACCATTTCACGGACCTCGGCCTCCGCCTCCGCCCCCTTCTGGGAGGGCACATAGCGCAGTTTGACGCCGGCCTCCGAGGTTTGCACCGCCTGATATGCGCGAATCTTCTTCAAATAACGGAAGCGTCCCGCAAACATCACACCGGTCAGTGAAACCCCGTTGGGGCCCTGGATCGCATCCTGCGTCCGGCCTTCCAGTTCTTTCAATACCAGTAGATTCCGTCCGCACGAACAAGGTTCGCGGGTGAGTACACCCCGGTCCCCCAGTTCATAGCGAATGAAGGGCATGGCCAGATTCCGAAAATCGGTCAGCAAAATGCGCCCCGGCTCATCCCAGACCGGCTGACCGACCTCATTCACAACCTCGACCACCACATGCTCGTCGGTGATGTGCCGGTGTCCATATTCGCATTCAAAGGCTACCGCGGACACCTCGTTCGACCCATAGAAATCGAATACGCGGCCGGCGAATGTCCGCTCCAGTATCTCGCGCTGATTGGGATATAGCATTTCGCCGGTGCTCAGCATAACCGGGATCTGCAGTTCCCCTTCTTCGAGAAGCTCAGCCAGCCCCAGGAACGAGGTGGGATATCCCATCATGTAGCGAGGGGGGCGCTCCTTGAGGGAGGGAATCACTGTTTGCCGGAGATGCTCTGGAGAGAGGCTCGAACTGAACGGGCGGTTGTGCAGAAGTCCTGACCGCACTCGGCCGAGCAGAGAGATACCACCATGCGCCTTGAGGGAGATGCTCCGATCCCCGATCTGCAGGCCGGCCCATTCTTTGCCGCGCAGGGACGCAGCCGTTGTCTCCACCAGACTGGCTGCACTGTTCCCGACGATCAACGGTTCTCCGGTGCTTCCACCGGTCTGCGACAGATGAACCCGTCCCACCTGCGGGTCCTGACTTCGAAGCTCTTTCCCATGGGAACGGATCAGCGACTTGGTCAGAACGGGCAGGCGCGCCAGCCGCTCCCGGCAGGATCCGGAAGCCGTGTCATCCACATCCGCCAGGACACGGGCATAATACGGAACCGATCGCTTCACCTGATCGATCAGGGCATTCAGGCGCTGTGTCTGCAAACCCTCCAGTTCAGTCCGGGAAAACCACTGACTGGCAGACAACTCTTTCCACGCCCGCAGGGCACCCAGATGGCCGCGCGGATTGTTCAGCAGAAAGGCCCAGTTCCAAAACCATTGCTTCATTGTTCAGCCTTCCTTTTCATCGTTGCGGCCATCCCGGATGTTGAAATCCAGGCGGGGCTGCTGGAGGCCGCGCGCCCCACCCCGTTCGAGGCGCTCCGACAGCAGGATATACGACTCCACCTCGAAGGGGCGGGAGCTTGGAATCCATCCAGACCACCAGGCCGGCCCATAGCCAGAAAAGCCGCTGGAAAAAGAGTACTTTCACCGGCAGCCAGACCGCCAGTATACAGAGACTGCCGACCAGGGCTACGCCCAGTTCCTGCATCAGCGGATCCCGCGCTAAACGGAGCCTCTTTATCAGTCCTATCTGGGTTTTGATCACGGCAATACTGAAAGCGATGAAGCACATCGTCCCCAACAGCCCGGTCTCTCCCAGCAGACAGCTGAACGTATCATGCGCAGCCATGTGCATGAAATACTGGCGGGTATTGCTTAACCCCACCCCGATGAAGGGACTGATACTCATGATCGACACCCCCTGCCGCAAAATCTCCATACGCGCCGTAAATGACGTGTCGGATTGTAAATCCACAACCGGACGGCTGATCCGCTCCCACACATAGGCCGATGACTGAAACACCGCATAACAAAGCATCAAACCAGCCACCGCAATCATGACATTCTCTGCGGTCGACGGTTTGCCCATTTTCCGATGCAGGGCATAGGTCACCGCGATATACAGCACCAGAGGATAAATGGTGCTTCGGGAAACCGTCAGGACCAGTACAAAGGCGGTCATTCCCAGCAGTGCCATGCAGATCATGCGCACAATCCCTTTGCGGCTCGAGAAAAACAGGCAGAAAAGAAACGGAATGCCGGAAAGCAGATTAATGCCCAGAACGTTGGCATTGGACGTCAACCCCTCAAACCGAACGCCCTGCTGGGTTTGATAGATATTCCCAACAATCTCGGAACCCTCCTGATACGAACCGAATTGCATCAGAGCCGCCCCGGCCGCCACCCCGGCCGCCAGAACCGTTACCCAGCAGAAGGCCTGCAGATCGCGGCGCGTCGTGATCAAATCCCCTACCATGATTCCCAAAAGAAGAAACATGGCCTGCCGGATGGACTGCGACATGGCAGGCCCCATATTCTTCGCAAACAGTGCGCTGAAAAACGTCACAGCAACAAACAGAACCGCCGGAATCATCAGGGAGCGATTGGACAAAAAGTGCGATTTCCCGAACTTCCGGCGATTGACCAGCCAGCCCACCAGGGCACACAAGCCGACCGACCGGCCAACGGTGACGCCCGGCGGCAGACTGCCCATAAAGAAATACTCAATCGGCAGGGATGCCACCATCGCCAGCAGACCGATGAGCGGATTGCGAATCGAAGCAACGAAGAGCACCGCCAACATAATAAAAAATACAACTAGCAGCATGAGCGGATGATCTCCCCCAGCCTGCGGGCCAGCCCACGACGCGAGAATCCGGCCAGCACCTCCTGATCAGCATCGGACACAGGGATCCGCCCGTCGCGGCGCCACGCCTTCAAATACCCGGTTAGAAAGGCGGCGACATCCTCCGGCGTGTCGCAAGCACGGCCAATCCGGGCACGGTCGATAAATTCGTCCAACGCGTTATGATCGCAGGGAATGCTTAGAACCGGGCGGCTGGAACGGGCATATTCAAACACCTTCGACGTGAGGATCCCCTCGGACCCCACCGAGGCCAAGCTCACCAGAATGGAGGAAGCACAGATCGTATTCAAGGCCTCGGTATGCGAAACGATTCCCC
>CAZGMQ010000058.1:0-20665 GCA_964526745.1 uncultured Verrucomicrobiota bacterium | reverse complement strand
CGAGGATCAGCGTAGCGGCGCGGCAGCGCCGCGCAAAGGGGGAAGGCAAGGCCGCCGCAAGGGGTGCATCTAGCGGCGCGGTAGCGCCGCGCCTAAGGGGTGCAAAGGGTGGCCGCGCAATGGGGGCTTGAAGAGGGCCGCGCAAAGGGGGAAACTATTCATCGACTACTAGGCGCTTTCGCGAGATCCGCAGAAGACACCGCCATTTTCTGATTTCCATGTTTTGCGCGACATCCCCCCACGGCGACGGGTATTGGATGTGCAAGACGGGATCGGTTTTGGATCCGAGCGAGCGAAAGATTTTTGCGGCGGGGGCTACGGCACTCAAATCCTGCGACAGAATCGGGACGAACGGGGCCTCGGAATCGGCGACGAACGAAAACGATCCATTTTGCGGGGGATTTTCGGGATTCGTGCAGGCCAAGCGTGCGGCAGAGCCGCCGCGAGGCGCGGGGATCGGTGGGGGGAAATCTTCCGAACGGCACGGCGTCTTGTCCTCCGAAGCCTTGGCGAAGGGGGAGGCCGCCTGCGGCGCTCCACGGCCCGACCCCCGGAGCCCGCCGCGCGGTTCTGGTCTGGTGTTGCTTCTGCCTTCGTCCTGGCCCCTGTGGGGCCAACACTACGGCGGACAAGCGTGACCTCGCCACGCCAACGCTTGCGGGCGGAAGAACATGCGGAATTATCCCCCAAATACACGCCTCAGAATGATTGACTGTGCCCCACTTATGCAGTAGGCTAAATACAGGCTCGTAAGCAGGTCTTACAACATGGAGAAATATCATGCAGTTTGAAATCACGCGGCTTTCCTCAAAGGGTCAACTCGTTATTCCCCGCAATGTCCGTAAGTTGCTGGGCCTGCGAACGGGCACGAAACTGGCAATGTTCAACGATGGTGAAAACATCCTGCTAAAGCCTATCCCCGCTCCCGACCTATCCGCTTTTCGAAAGTTGGTGCGCGAAGCCAATAAAACCGCTTTGAATGCAAAGAAAAAGAAGGGGGCCAAGAAATGAAATTCTTCATCTATGCACGTAAGAGCACGGACGACGAGGAGCGCCAAATTCTCTCAATTCAAGCGCAGTTGGACGAGCTGCGGATGCTGGCGACGAAGGACGGGCTTCAAGTCGTCCATGAATATATCGAGGCGCAGACGGCGAAGGAGCCGGGGCGACCCATCTTCAACGAGATGCTGGAGGCGATGGAGAAAGGCGACGCGCAAGGGATTCTCGCCTGGCATCCCGACCGCTTGGCACGAAATAGCGTCGATGGCGGACGGATTATCTACGCCCTCGACACGGGCAATGTATCCGCCTTGAAATTTCCGACTTTCTGGTTTGAGAACACGCCGCAAGGCAAGTTCATGCTGAACATCGCCTTTGGGCAGTCGAAATACTATGTGGACAACCTTTCCGAGAACATCCGGCGCGGACTCCGCAAGAAATTGCGCGAGGGCATCTATCCGAACATGCCGCCGCCGGGTTATCGCAACGACAAACAAACGCGGTCCATCGTGATCGACGAAGAGCGGGCCTTGTATATTCGCAAGATGTTCGACGCCTACGCGACCGGCGCCTACACCTTCGCGAGTTTGGCCAAGACGGTTACGGGGTGGGGTTTCCTCGGGGTGCGCAACAAGCCGATGGCAGCAAGCAAGGTCCGCGACATCCTGCGGAATCCCTTTTACATCGGCCTTTTCCGTTTTAGCGGGGAAATCTACGAGGGCAAGCACCCGCCTCTGATTTCCCGCGAACTATTCGAGCATGTTCAACGGGCTTTGAAACGGAAGGGCCGGGGCCGCTATGTGAAGCATAGCCGCTTTCCGTTCCGTGGCTTGATCACCTGCCACGAATGCGGATGCGCGATTACTTCGGATATCCAGGCCGGGCACCCATATTATCGCTGCGGAAAGCGGCGCGGCCCCTGCGATTTGAAGACGATCCGCGAGGAGGCGCTGACGCAGTTGCTACGGGCGAGCATCCGGCGGGTCTCGATTTCCGACGAGGCGGCGGCCTTGATGCTGGCGGAGGTGGATCGCTGGATTCAGGCCGACGCGACGGCACAGGCTGACCTTGTTATGCGTCAGAAATCGGATCTCGCACGGATTTCCGCCCGTTTGGAGCGCCTGTTGGAGGCGTTCATCGACGGCGACATCGCGCGTGGCGAATTCAATCCGATGAAGGAAAAATTGACCTTCGAGAAATCGGCTTTGGCCGATTCCATCGCCCGTTTCGATGCAAAAGGGTTGGGTCGGTTCAAAACTCTGGTGGATTTCATAACGGCATCGCGACAAGCGAAGTACGACGCGCTGACAGAGAATCTGGACGAATTGCGGAATTGGCACAAACGGATCGGTTCAAAACTGATATTTTCCAGTCGGATATTGGGGTCGGGCCGTGGAGCGCCGCAGGCGGCCTCCCCCTTCGCCAAGGCTTCGGAGGACAAGACGCCGTGCCGTTCGGAAGATTTCCCCCCACCGATCCCCGCGCCTCGCGGCGGCTCTGCCGCACGCTTGGCCTGCACGAATCCCGAAAATCCCCCGCAAAATGGATCGTTTTCGTTCGTCGCCGATTCCGAGGCCCCGTTCGTCCCGATTCTGTCGCAGGATTTGAGTGCCGTAGCCCCCGCCGCAAAAATCTTTCGCTCGCTCGGATCCAAAACCGATCCCGTCTTGCACATCCAATACCCATCGCCGTGGGGGGAAGTCGCGCAAAACATGGAAACGGGAAAATGGCGGAGAGGGAGGGATTCGAACCCTCGGTACCTTTGTGGGGTACACACGCTTTCCAAGCGGGCGCGATCGGCCACTCCGCCACCTCTCCGCTCGAAATTTCCATAAAATGGTACCGGAGAAGGGACTTGAACCCTTATATCCGTGAGGATGCAAGATTTTGAGTCTTGTGCGTCTGCCAATTCCGCCACTCCGGCATTTTCGATTGCACGGGGAACCTATCCGCAGAAAAGGCCCCCTGCAAGTAAAAAAAAGGGCCGGGGCAATGCCTTCAGTTCAGGCGGGCAAACTGACGGCTAATGCGCGCTGGAGACCCTTCAAGCTGTTGGGCTTTGGGATGAAACCATTGAGTTTCTAATCCTGAAAGCGCTGCTGGACCTCTTGTTCGCTGTGTCCACTGGAAACCACGATAGGAATGTCGGGTCGGATGCGCCTCAGTCTTGTGAGCGGTTTCACACCATCCATGGGAGGGCTCTCCGGATCGATGGAGAAAAATCGGGGAGGTGTTGTTTTGAACAGATGGGTTACTTCAGTTGAGCCAGATTCTCTTTGAGGGTTTGTGCCGAATGAGCCAGTTCCTGCATCTCTTCCGGGGTGAGGCGGGCTTCGACGATTTCCTCGATTCCGCCGGCTCCGATCACGCACGGGATGCCCAGCGTGACATCGTCCAGTCCGTATTCGCCTTCCATCGGGGCGGACACCGTCATGACTCTTCGCTCATTGCGGAGAATGGCGCTTACGATCTGAACGAGGGCCATGGCTACACCGAAGCTGGTGGAACCCTTGTAGCCGATGATGTGGTAGGCCGAGCGGCGCACCTGTTCGAGGATCTGCGGGCGGCGATGAATGAAATCGCACTTGCGGCAGATCGAACAGTAGTCATCCATTGGCAGACCCCCGACATGCACCAGAGACCAGGCGGCAAATTCGCTGTCGCCGTGTTCACCCATGATGGACGCGTGTACATTCTGCGGCGAAACGCCGCAGTGCTCCGCCAGCAGCCAGCGGAAACGGGCAGAATCCAGCACGGTACCGGAGCCGAGAATGCGGCCTCGGGGCCACTGCGTTTCTTTGCGGGCGATATGCGTGAGGATATCCACGGGGTTGGTTGCGACCAGCACAATGGCGTCGGGATTGGCCGACTGGATTTCACGGACAATGCCGGTGACGATCTTCGAGTTGATTTTCAGAAGATCCAGGCGGCTCTGATCGGGGCCCGCCTGGGCCTTGCCGGCCGTTATGACCACGATGGCCGCATCGCGATAGGCCTCCGGGGCGGTTTCGGCCTGAATGGAGACGGTCCGGTAAAAGGGGGCACCATGGGCCAGGTCAAGCGCCTGTCCTTTGGCGAGGTCCGTGTTGACATCCACAATTCCGATTTCTTCTGCGATTCCCGATTGGGCTAGGGCAAATGCAAATCCGGAGCCCACGGCTCCCGCGCCGACCACAACCACTTTTCTAGACTTAATATTGGACATCCGGTCTCCTCAATTTTGGTCTACTCTACCACACTATGCTTTGGGTCGCGCGCTGGGCGGATCAAGGACAGAAGTGACGGCGTAACAGGATTGTTGTGCGCTCGACTTTCTCCTCGCTGTTCAGAGTACGTGAGCTCCTGTGTGCTTGAAAGGAAAATGAAGATGAATTTGTTCCGTCTGCCGGTCCCGGCCCCCAGGCTGGTTTTCCACACCATGGAAAATAGTTTTCCATGGTGTGGAAAACAAGGGGGGCGGCGTGTGGAGGGGAACTGTCGGGAGAGGGTCAGGGTTTCGCGGGCGGCGCGGGCGGAGGGGCCAGCTTGTTCAGCAGGGCGGAAAGGATGAACCCGGCGAGGAGGAGGGCGAGACATCGGATCCCCTGCATACCGCCGGGCCAGCCGGGATAAATTAGCACGATCGAGCCGACGACCAGGCCTAGGACTCCGCGGGTGGCAGGGCCTTCTGCTTTGGAAAACAGCCAATCGGCCGCTCGGGCAAACAGGAGAATGGTGAGACCGGCACCCACGGCGATGGGGAGCAGAATGGCGGGGTCCAGACGGGCGACCCCGTCGAGCATCGGCTGGTAAATGCCGAAATAGATCAGCACGAAGGCGACGCTGGCTCCGGGAATGATGCTGCCGAGTCCCACGCCCGCTCCGGCCAGCATCCAGATGGGCCAAGTGAGACCACTGGCCTCGCTGCGGGGAATTAGGTTCTGATCGAGCGAGGCCGCAACGAGGCACAGACAGAACAGGGCCACAAAAGCCAGCCATCCCATAGGATGTCCCTGGGCCCGGTGCGCATGGCGGAACAGATCCGGAAGGGCGCCGCCCATGAAGCCGATGAACAGATACAGCATTTCCGTTTCATAGCTCTCGAAAAACGTGGCCAGGACACGACTGCCGACGAGGACGCCTACGCCGGCGGCCAGAAAGAACGGGCCGTAGTGGATGAGGTTGCGGCGGAAGTCGGTGAACGGGTGGGCCAGCGCGGCGGTCAGGGGCCGGTAGATGCCGAACAGCACCAGGAGGGTGCTGCCGCAGAGGCCGGGCAGCAGACCGGCAAAGCCCACCAGAAAACCGCGAAACAGATGGAAGAGGAAATGCATGGGCCGCTTAGACCGCGCCACCGCCCGGCAGATCGTTGATGACCGTGTCCCTGCACATGCCGACCGATGTGCCGGGATAGTCGAGTGTGTAGTGGAGGCCGCGGCTTTCGCGGCGCAGCATGGCGGAACGGATGACCAGCGAAGCCACCGCTGCGATATTGCGCAGTTCCAGGATATCCGAGGTGACCAGATAGTCGCGATAGTAGGCGCGGATTTCACGACGGATGTTGCCGATGCGGCGCAGGGCACGGGCGAGGCGGCGGTTGGTACGCACGATGCCCACATAATCCCACATCACCGTACGGACTTCATCCCAGTTGTGCGTGACGACCACCGCTTCATCGGAGGAAACGGCATCTCCAATTTTCCAGGCGGGAATCTTGATGCGCCGGCATTTAGGGCGCGGATTCGACAGAATGTCCAGTGCGGTATTGTGGCCGCAGACCAGAGCCTCCAGCAGGGAATTGCTGGCGAGACGATTGGCCCCGTGCAGTCCTGTGCAGGTCACCTCGCCGGCGGCATGCAGCCCGGCCATGGCGGTACGGCCCTGGGTATCGGCTTCTACGCCGCCGCAGAAGTAATGGGCCGCCGGGACCACGGGGATGGGTTCGCTGGCCATGTTGAAGCCGTACTGTTTGCAGGTGGCATAGATATTCGGGAAGCGTTTCCGGAGAAAGGCGCTGCTTTTGTGTGTGATGTCGAGATACACACATTCATCGCCTCGGCTCTTCATCTCATGGTCAATGGCGCGGGCGACGATATCGCGGGGAGCCAGTTCGGCGCGTTTATCATACTTCTTCATGAAGGCGGTTCCCTTGGCGTTGATCAGGCGGGCGCCTTCTCCGCGGACCGCTTCGCTGATGAGGAAGGATTTGGCCTCGGGATGGAAAAGGCAGGTGGGGTGGAACTGCACGAATTCCAGATTGCGGACCGGCAGGCCGGCGCGCCAGGCCATGGCGATGCCGTCGCCGGTCGCAATGTCCGGATTGCTGGTGTAGAGGTAGACCTTTCCGGCGCCGCCAGTGGCGAGGACCGTCTGCGGCGCGCGCACCGCCAGAATCTCGCCGCTTTTTTTGTCGAGGAAATAGGCGCCGATGCAGGCGTCGTCAGGCGACACGTTGAGCCATCCCGTTGTGATGAGATCAATGGCCATGAAATCTTCCATTATCTGCACATTTTCCTGCTTGCGAACCTGCCGCGCCAGCACGCGAATTAGTTCGGAGCCGGTGATGTCCCCGCTGTGAAGGACGCGGCGAACAGAGTGGCCGCCTTCTCGCCCCAGATCATATTCGGCATCGGCCTCTCGCGGACTGCGGGTTTTGCGTTCAAAATGGACCCCCCATTTTTCCAGCGCGGCGATCCGGTCGGCGCCGCCGGCGATAATTTCACGGGTGATCTCGGCATCCGTGAGGCCCGCTCCGGCCACCAGGGTGTCCTGAACATGGGATTCAATGGTGTCTTCTTCGGCAATGGGGACCGCGATACCGCCCTGCGCATACGATGAGTTGCTCTCTGTCAGTTTCCGCTTGGCACAGAGGATGACCTTCCCGTGTGGGGCTAGTTCCATGGCGGCGGAAAGACCGGCCAGGCCGGCACCAATGACAAGAAAATCGCAATCCAGCACTTTCATGGAGTTCATAAAGAGTAAGAATAGCAGGGAGGACGGGCAGGAGCAAGAGTTACCCCGGACAGGGATCGAACCTGCGACCTGCGGTTTAGGAAACCGCCGCTCTGTCCAACTGAGCTACCGGGGCTTCGGCGGGACCCCCTTAAACCACAAAACGGGGAGGGACTCAAGTCCGGTGTTGATGAGGGGCATGAAAAGCCGTAGATTGTGGATAATCAACAGAGAGAATGGGTATGAGTTTCAAGTATATTTCAGTGGCCTCTGCCATGCATAATCAGGAAGAACTCACGGCGATCCGAGGCGATTATGAGCGCGCTTTGAGCCAGATCGGCGGGCACCGCATGGACGGGTCTGTTGCCGATGGGGGGGAAGTGGCTTTTACATTCGTGCTGACGGGCGGGGTGGAGAGCGGCGTAATCCGCCGATATCGTTCCCGGATACAGCAGGGGAAGAACGCCCCCTTGTTGATCATTGCGCACTCCGCGCACAGCGCCTTGGCCGCGGCCCTCGAAATCCTGGCCCAGGTCCAGCAGGAAAACGGCACCGGCCGCATCTACCTGCTTCGGGGACCCGAGGATACCGAGATGCTGGCTAAAATTGAACAAACAGCGCGCTGTCTGGCGGCCAATCGAAAGTTATCTGAAGACCGCCTGGGCCTGATTGGGTCCCCCTCGGATTGGCTGGTGGCCAGTTCCCAGCGTCCGGAGGTGGTGACCGGCCGGTTTGGAATGCGGGTGCTGCCGATCTCGGTGGATGACTTGCGGAAGCAGATTGAGAAGGATCCTGCCCCCGCAGATGGTCCTGAGTATGAATCCTGGGATGGAGCCGCCAGCACGGAAGGCGTGAAGCGCGAGGGCTTTTCTCATGCGGTCGGCGTGTTGCGTGGGATGAAGGCGCTGGTGAAGACACATCGATTGACGGCCGTGACGGTTCGCTGTTTCGATCTGGTTTCTCAGGATCACACGACTGGGTGTCTGGCACTTTCCCGCCTGGCCGATGAAGGGGTCACGGCCGGGTGCGAGGGAGACATTCCCTCGGTGGTGATGTTGCGTTGGCTCTGGCATTTGACGGGCAAAGCGGGATGGATGGCCAACCCCTCCGATCTGGATGTCAAAAAAGGGGAACTCCTGCTGGCCCATTGTACCGTGCCGCTCGGGCTTGTGGGCGAGCATCGCCTGACCACGCATTTTGAATCGGACCTGGGCATCGGAATCGATGGCACCTTCAACAAGGGCCCCGTGACCTTGTTGCGTCTGGGCGGGGCCAATCTGGACCGCTGGTGGGGGGCCGAAGGGAACCTCTATGAAACCAGCCATGCGCCTGGTCTTTGCCGAACACAAGTCCGCGTCCGGATTCCGCCTTCTTTGGCGGCACAACTCCTGCAAACCCCGTTGGGCAACCATCTGGTGCTCGTTCCCGGCCATGTGAAGGCCCTGTTCCGCGAGGCCTTTGATCTATGCGCCTTATGAGGCCGTAAAAGGGATTTGCAGGTCCTGATGCAACGGGGTAGGATGCCAACAATGAGACGTGCACTATCCATCGTATTGTTTTTCTGTGGGATTCCCCTGATTTGGGCGAATTCACCCGCCCAGCCGTTTTCCGTGTATCAGGCGATTCTGGATCGGCAGCCGTTCGGCACACCTCCGGAAGTCGCCCCTCCACCCGAGCGCGTGGTTCCTGCGAGTGAATCCTTTGCGGCGCAGATGGTGCTGTCCGGCATCTACGAGGAGGACGACGGCAGTCTCCGCGTGGCCGTTACGGACAAAAAGGACAACAGCTACTTTTCGCTGCTGGTGGGCCAGACGGATTCCACTGGAATTGAGCTGACCGATGTGGATTGGGAGAAGGAAGAAGCCGTCCTGAAGAAGGGCGAAGAGGTTGTGGTGTTGTCCATGAATGGCACCGCCGGTGCACAGGTGCTGAGCACCACCGAGCGAAAGGACCGCGAGGAGCAGGCCAAGGCCCGTCGTCTGTCCTATGCGGAACGCCGCCGGGCCCGCATGCTGGCGCGCCAGAAGCCGGTGGAAATCCCCAAACCGATCTACAGCGGCGAGGAGCTCGAAAAACATCTTCAGGAATATCAGATGGAAGTGATTCGCGAAGGGTTGCCGCCGCTACCGGTCCAACTCACGCCGGAGCGGGATGCCCAGCTGGTGGCGGAAGGGTTCCTGCCTCCGGTCGATGAAGAGGGGTATGAAATCGAGCCGGAAGACGAATACTATTACGAAGACGAAGGATATTAGACGCGGAATTCGTTCTGTCGGCGGTCGGATGTTCCGGCCGCTTTTTTTTTGTGCCCGGATCCCCGGACCGGCGTGCCGGATCAGTCGCCGATCTCAAAGGTGACGGTGATATCCACCGGCTTGCGATAGCCCGCGGGGAGCGCTCGCAGTGCCTTCAGGGATTTCACGGCTTTCATGACGGAATCATCCATGAGGGCATTGCCCGACCCGCGGAGTTTGCGGCGGGACGTGATGCGTCCATCCGGGGCCACTGTGATCTCCACCTCGGTCTGCAGTCCCGGCAGGTTTTTTAGCTGTCCCGGCTGCTGCCAGACCGCATACATGCGCTCGTGGACATGGTTGTAGTAGGAGGCCAGCGCACGCTTATCGCCGGTGGGGATACTCGTGGTGTCGGAAATCCGTGCGCCCTGTTTCAGCAGCTTGGCAATCTCGGCTTCCGAAAGGGGTTTGTCCTTAGGCGGCGGACCTTTTCGCGTGATGCGCGTCTTTTGACGGATGTCCTCTTTCGGCTTCTTCTTTGCCTTCGGCGGCGGCTTTTTCTCCGGTTTCTTGTCCGGGATCTTGATGTCATCGGTGGGCTCCGGCTTCGGCGGCTCCGGCGTGATGGCATCCGGTGTGTCGGGTGCGGGGGGAGCCGGAATCGAAACGGTGAATTCCACAAACATCAGCTTTTCATTCGGCTTTTTGGCATCACAGGTTTTGAGAATCCATGGAATCGCCAGCAGCAGGATCAGGGCGATGCCGTGTACGGTCAGGCTGACCTTGAAGCTTTGGCGCTGGATCGATCGGGGCTTCATGGCTGGGGATCGGTCACCAGTGCCATCCGGGTAATTCCGGCATCGTGCATCATTCGTAAAATGGCGGCCACTTTGCCATAGGCGATCTTTTCGTCCGCTCGCACCAGGATGGTGACATCGGGATCGGCCTCGGCCTTGGCCTTCAGATCGGATGCCAGCAGGTCGGTGCTGGTGGGCACATCCTCAAAGAACAGATCTCCCTTTGCGTTGAGCGTGATGGAGAAGGTGTTGGCCTGATCCAGTTCGGTGGTTTTGCCTTTGGGGAGGCGGACTGGGATTCCCTGCTCGATGAGCGGGAAGGTGATCATGAAAGTGATAAGCAGCAGAAAGGTCAGATCCATCAACGGTGTCATGTTGATTTCGCTGATCTGACGTCTGCGGCTGAGGGGGGTGCGGCGTGCCACGGGACTCTCCTATTCGTAGAGGAAGGACTGCTGCAATCGGGCAGCAAACTTGTCAGCAAAGTTTTCCATCTGAATGCCGCAGAACCGGATTTTTTCATTCAGGAAATTGCTACCGAATGCCGAAGGGATGGCCACCACCAGACCCACCACCGTGGTCAGTAGCGCACTGGCGATGCCGGGGGCGACGGCGGAAAGATTGGCCATTCCCTGCTGACCCATGGCTTCAAAGGCAGTCATCACTCCCCAGACGGTTCCGAACAGACCTAGCATGGGGGCGGTGGTATAGGCCGAACCCAGTATGGACATCTGTTGTTCCAGCAGGACCATTTCATCGGCAGCGGCACATTCCGCGACCTTTCGGATGGCATCGATCTGCAGCGCAGTCAGCCGCTCTTTCGAGAGATCGATCTGATTGATGGCGCGATGCTGCTTATGGGCCTGGGCTTCAAATTCCCGCTTCAACGCGGTGCAGGCGGCCATATACACTTTAGCAATGGGACTCGTGGGGTGGGCCGGTCCGCGCACGAACAACTCCAGGGGGTTGGCCTGTTGTTCAAAGGCACGAACGAAGGCTTCATCTGACTTTTCCGCCCGCCGCAGCTCCAGATGCTTGGCCAGCATGATGGTCCAGACCGCGATGGAGGCCACCACCAGGAAGATGACGATGCTTTTCCCGACCATGTCGGATGTATGGAACGCATAAAAGACGCCTGCAATCGGCAGTCCCGTACTCAAAAGACTCAAACCCATAAATACCTCACGAAAGATGGTTGAAAATCGGCCTTCACCATACGGTAGAGAGGGGGGCGGGGTCAATACGCTGGCGCATCGGTCATTCCTCTTCATAATCTTACTCTTAATCCTAAATCTTAATCCTCTTCTCCTCCAGAGCTGAACCCCGATCTCCTTCCTGACCGGATTATGATTAGGATTAAGATTAAGATTAAGATTAAGATTAGGATTAGGATTAGGATTAGGATTAGGATTAAGATTTGGATTAGGATTGCGATCAAGATGGGGGGGGAACGGAAAGATTGCGGGTTGGGGGCGGTCGTGGAATAATCCGGCCTCGATTTTGAGTTTTTGGAAAGGCGAGCAAGCAATGGCAAAACGGACCGCGACAAAAGAAACAGCCGAGAGCATGGGAAAACGCCAGCGGGACATCTCCGTCTCGGAGTTCTTTCTGAAAAATCGACATCTCCTCGGGTTTGACAGTCCCCGCAAGGCCATTATGACCGCCGTGAAAGAGGCGGTGGACAATTCCCTCGATGCCTGCGAAGAGGGCGGTATTCTGCCGGAGATTTCCGTGGAACTGCGACAGGTGGCCGATGGCCGCTTTGTCGTGGCGATCCAGGACAACGGGCCCGGCATCGTCCGGGCGCAGATTCCGAAGGTGTTTGCCAAGCTGTTGTATGGGTCCAAGTTTCATCGGCTTCGGATGTCCCGCGGACAGCAGGGCATTGGCATCAGCGCGGCGGGAATGTACGGGCAGCTGACGACCGGGACAGCCACGATCATCCAGTCCAAAACAAAACATGCGGCCCAGGCGCACTGCCTGTCGGTCCAGATTGATACACGCCTGAATAAACCGACGGTTCTTTCCGACGAAACCAACGACTGGCGTCCCGAGTTCCCGCCGCTGAAGGAAGAGGGGAAACCCGTTGTGTTCTCACATGGCACCCGGGTGGCCATCGAGATGACCGCACAGTATGTGCGCGGACGCCTGTCCGTGGACGAATACCTCAAACAGTGCGCCGTCTCCAATCCGCACCTGCGGCTGCACTTTCGCGTCAGTCTGCTGAAGCGGAAAGAAAAAGGCGCAGAGCCGACGCTGCAGGAGGGGGAATGGCTGACCTATAAACGGGTGATCCGCGATCTGCCGCCGCCTGTGGAGGCCATTCAACCGCATCCCCACGGCGTGGAACTGGGCCTGCTGATGCAGATGCTCAAGGACAGTCGTGCCCGGACCCTGAAGAAGGCCCTGCAGGATGACTTTTCACGCGTGAGTGCCCGCGTTGCCGCCGACATTTGCGAGCGGGCGGGTTTGAATCCGAAAGCCAATCCCACTCGGGTGGCCCACCGGGAGATTGAGGCACTGTATCAGGCGATTCAGGACACCAAGCTGATGCGGCCGCCGCTGGATTGTCTGGCCCCCATCGGCGAAGAACAGATCCTGGCCGGTCTCAAAAAAGAATTTCCCGCCTCGTTCTATACGGCCGTCACGCGGTCGCCCGAGGTGTATCGTGGCAATCCGTTCCTGGTGGAAGTCGGTGTCGCCTGCGCCAAGCCCGGCGAGAATCCGGACATGGGCGCAGAGAATCCGGTGCGGGTGATGCGCTTTGCGAACCGCGTCCCGCTTCTCTATATGAGTGGCGCCTGCGCCATGACGGACGCCATGGCCAGTGTGAAGTGGAAAACCTACGGTCTGCAGCAGCCCCGGGGCAGCCTCCCGGTGGGGCCCATTGTGCTGTTTCTTCACATCGCCAGCGTGTGGGTGCCGTTCACCAGTGAAAGCAAAGAGGCCATTGCTCACTATCCCGAGATCTTGAAGGAGATGGTCTTTGCCCTGCAGGAATGCGGCCGCCGTCTCTCAGTGCATCTGAATAAACGTAAGCGCCTGGCCGAAGCGGAGCGCAAACACAGCTATATGGTGAAATACATCCCGCACCTAGCGCAGGGGCTGCAGGATATCCTGGCGCTTTCCGATAAGCAGAAATCCAAAACCGAGGTCGATCTGACCGATATGCTCGAACGGACACGCCTGGATGTCTAAGGAAAGCCGTCAGAATTCAGAATGCGGAATGACGTGTAATGGCAATCGATCGATTTTCCACACTATGGAAACATTTCTTCCATACCATGGAAAATTGCTGAAAATAGTTTCCATACCATGGAAAACCAGGTGGGCGCAGCCCGGATGAATTTGAAAGAGGATTGAGATGAAGAAAACAAAAAGCAAAAAGGTCGACGGGCCAGGGACCGTGAGCAAGGAAGCCGCTTCGCGCAAGATTGTGGAGGTGGCCAAGCAGATTCATGGCGACATCGGAAAGAAGGGGAAGAAGCCTTCCATGAGTTTCCCGATCCGGTCACTGTCGAATGTGAAGTTTGATCCCAAGCGCGGTCATTTCGTGATTCTAGGAAAAACAGCCTCGCGCACACTGTCCTATAACACCGTAAAGACCTTCGCGCAGTCCATGCGCCTGCTGGCGACGACCAAAAACGATCTGCTGGACCGAGACGATATCGCGGGGAAGCGCGAGGTCTACTACAACAGCAAGAGCTGGGGCGAGTGCCGCTTTGAGGCGCAGCCCGAAAGCGACACGCTGCTGGATGACATGGAGGCGATGTTGGGCATCAACCGCGAGCAACTGGGCTATATTCCAGAAGAGCGGGGAGGGGATGTCTGCGGGGCCATCACGGTGGTCGATCGTGATCCGGTCAGCGGCGAGGAAGTGAAGATCAATTGTGCGAAAATGGGAAGTGGAGCTTGGAGCATCCCATCGCGGGTGGAGCACTTGCGCTTCGAAACGAAAGCCAAACTGGTCCTGGTCGTGGAGACGGCCTCCCTGTTCCAACGCCTGGTGCATCACCGCTATTATGAGAAAGCCAACTGTGTGCTCATTTCCATGAGTGGAGTGCCCACGCGCGCCTGCCGACGCTTTATCCGGCGCCTGGCCGATGATCAGAAGCTGCCGGTGTTGGCCTTTACCGATGGGGATCCCTACGGCTATTGCAATATTTACCGCACGCTCAAGGCCGGTTCCGGGCAGGCGGCGCACATCAACCGGTTCTTCTGTGTCCCGCAGGCACATTATCTGGGTGTCACCCCGCAGGACATCATCGACTACAATCTGGAGGATGCGACCCACCCACTGGAAGATGTGGATATCAAGCGTGCGAAGGATGCACTGAAAAATGACCCGTTCATCCGTCACCACAAACCGTGGCAGGACACGCTCAATCAGATGCTCAAGATGGGCGTTCGTATCGAACAGCAGGCATTTGCCAAACACGGTCTGAACTTCGTTTTGGATACCTATCTGCCCGAAAAGATCAAAAAAGGCGAATTTTTGCCCTAAAATGCTAAAATTGGTCCCAATACACCAAAAGTGCAAAAAACAGGCTCAAAAAAACGGATTATTCTTAAAAAAGTGATAGTTTAGAGAAAAATGAGTTCAGCTGGTCTTTTTTGTGTGATTTTTATAAAAAATTCGTTTAGTATAACGCTTTTACGCCTGAGGAATGGATCCTGTCAGGATGAAGTGAGGAGATTCGAGGATGAAAGCCATAGGACTGTATGACCCGCGATCGGAGCATGATGCGTGTGGGGTGGGCTTTGTCCTGAATCTGGACGGCCATGCCACGCATCAGATTGTCAAAAAAGGCATTGAGGTGCTGGCGAATCTGCTGCATCGAGGGGCCACAGGCGCCGATGAGAACACAGGAGATGGCGCCGGTCTGCTCATTCAGTTGCCGGATGCATTTTTCCGGTCAAAGGTGGAATCGCAGGGGTTTGCGCTGCCCGAATTGGGGCAGTATGGCGTCGGATCGCTGATGCTCCCGGCGGATGCCGCACAACTGGCCGAGTGCAAATCGGGTCTCCAGAGAATTATTGTGGAAGAAGGCCTGCAGGTGCTCGGATGGCGTGAAGTACCGATTGACCCGATGGCTGTTGGGGAAACCGCCCGTTCATCAATGCCGTCCATTTGGCAGGTCTTCGTTTCCGATCCATCCGGCAAATTGCAGGGCGATGCGCTCGAGCGCAAACTGCTGGTCCTCCGCAAACGCAGCGAACATGAGCTGGGGACCAAGGAAGTGGATGGATCTCCGAATTGCTATGCCTCCAGTTTTTCCTGCCGCACCTTGGTCTACAAGGGGATGATGATTGCGCCGCAGGTGCCGGAATTTTATCCCGACCTGACCGATAAGCGGATGGTGAGTGCGCTGGCTGTGGTGCATCAGCGCTACTCTACGAATACGTTCCCGTCTTGGCCGCTGGCCCAGCCGTTCCGCATGCTGGCTCATAATGGCGAAATCAACACCCTGCGCGGTAACCGCAACGCCATGGCGGCTCGCGAGGGGAACCTGAAGTCTGATCTGTTCGGCGTGGATATCGACAAGCTGAACCCGATTCTGGAGGAGTTCGCCAGTGACAGCGCCAACCTCGATAATGCGCTGGAACTGCTGACGCTTGGCGGCCGCGACATCCACCACTCGGTGCTGATGCTGATGCCGCAGGCGTGGGGGCCCAAATATCCGATGGGCCCTGATTTGCGCGGTTTCTTCGAATACCATGCCGGCTTGATGGAGCCATGGGACGGTCCCGCCGCGGTGGCCTTCACAGACGGACAGCTGGTCGGCGCCTCGCTGGACCGCAACGGGCTTCGCCCGGTCCGCTATACGGTGACCAAGGATGGATTTATGGTGCTGGCCTCGGAGGCGGGGGTGCTGGATATTCCAGCGGATCAGGTGGCTGAAAAAGGGGCGCTTCGCCCGGGAACGATGCTACTGGCCGATCTGGGAAGCGGACGTCTGATGAAGGACTCCGAAATCAAGATGCATCTGGCGCGCCGCCGTCCGTATCGCCGGTGGGTGGAAGAAAACCACATTTCGATTCATGGCTTTTATGGCGCCGTCAATGCCGGCGAAGAACGGCCGGGTGAATTGACCCCGCAGCACCGGCTCTTCGGGTATACCCGTGAGGACATGCGCATCCTGCTGGATGGGATGGCGGTCAAGGGAGCGGAACCGATCGGCTCGATGGGCAATGACCAGCCGCTGGCGGTTCTGTCCGAAAAGCCGCAACTCTTCTATTGGTATTTCAAACAGCTGTTTGCGCAGATCACCAATCCGCCCATCGATTCCATCCGGGAAGAGCTGGTGATGTCGCTGATGACCTTCCTCGGGCACAGCCCGGACATTTTGAACGAAAACTCCACGCATGCCCGCCTCGTGAAGTTGAGTCATCCGATTCTGTCGAACGCGGATCTGGCCCGGCTACGCAACCTCAATGCCGAGGACTTCAAGGCCGAGACGATTGTGATGAGTTTTGAGGCCGCTGCGAAAGAGCCCGGCAAGGCGTTGGAGCAAGCCCTGTCGGAACTGTGCGATAAAGCCTTGGCCGCCTGCCGTGACGGCTACACGCTGCTGATTCTCAGCGACAAGAATCTGCCGGAGGGCCAGGCTCCGATTCCGGCTCTGCTGGGCGTGGCGGCCGTCAATCAGGCCCTGCGTGACACCGGATTCCGCACAGGTACCGGCCTGCTGGTGCAGACGGGTGAGGCGCGTGAAGTGCACCACATGGCGCTACTGCTGGGATTCGGTGCCGCGGCGATCAATCCGTATCTGGCGTTCGAAACCATCGATGAGATGGTTCGCAAGGACACCCTGAGCGTCCGCACCAATGAGGCCCGCTCGCTGGTGAACTACATTCACGCCCTGAACAAGGGGTTAAAGAAAATCATGTCCAAGATGGGCATCTCCACGCTGCGCAGCTATCGCAACGGTCAGGTGTTTGAAGCCATCGGATTGAGCAATGACCTGCTCGACCGCTATTTCACGGGGACCCGGTCGCAAGTGGGCGGTATTGGGTTGGACGAAGTGGCCCGGGAAGCGCTTGCACGCTATGAAACCTCTCTGGATACCCCGGAGAAGAAGCCGCTGGATGCCGGTGGACAGTATGCCTGGCGTGCCGATGGAGAGCGCCACCTGTGGACCGCCCAGAGCATCAGTGCCTTGCAGCAATCGACCCGAAACGAAGACTGGGAGCTCTATCAGCAATATGCCGCCATGATTAACGACCAGGCCGAGAAGCAGAGCACCCTCCGCGGTCTGTTCAGTCTGAAGCCCGTGGGGCCCGCTGTGCCGCTGGAGGAAGTCGAACCGGAGGAGGGAATCCTCTGTCGGTTTATGACTGGCGCGATGAGTTTTGGATCGCTGGGCAAGGAAGTGCACGAAACGCTGGCCATTGCGATGAACAGCATCGGAGGCCGAAGCAATAGCGGGGAAGGCGGAGAGGATCCGGCTCGCTATGTCATTGGGGAAGACGGAGCCAACCGCTGCAGTGCCATCAAACAGATCGCAAGCGGACGCTTTGGTGTCACGGCCGAATATTTGGTTCATGCCCAGGAGCTGCAGATCAAGATTGCGCAGGGAGCCAAGCCTGGTGAGGGTGGTCAGCTGCCCGGCCACAAGGTGACAGAGGATATCGCCCGTGTGCGCCATTCGACCCCCGGTGTGACGCTGATTTCCCCGCCGCCGCATCATGACATCTATTCCATAGAAGACATCGCCCAGTTGATTTATGATTTACGCAATGCCAATGACAAGGCCGAAGTCAGTGTTAAGCTGGTCTCCGAAAGCGGCGTAGGAACCGTGGCCGCTGGTGTGGCCAAGGCCCGCGCGGATCGGATTCTGATCAGCGGCTATGACGGCGGAACAGGCGCCTCTCCCCTGTCGAGCATCAAACACTGCGGCGCGCCTTGGGAACTGGGTCTGGCTGAGACACAGCAGACGCTGGTGTTGAACCAGTTGCGCAACCGGGTCCGGGTGCAAACGGACGGTCAGATCAAGACCGGCCGGGATATTGTGGTCGGCGCACTGCTGGGGGCCGAAGAATTTGGATTTGCAACGACGGCTCTGGTGGTCTGCGGCTGCATGATGATGCGTAAGTGCCACACCAACGGCTGTCCATTCGGTGTGGCCACGCAGGATCCCGAGCTTCGCAAGCGCTATGTGGGCAAACCGGAACATGTCGTGACCTTTTTCCGTTTCCTTGCCCGCGAAGTCCGCGAGTTGATGGCAGAATTGGGCTTCCGAATCTTCGATGAGATGGTGGGGCGGTCTGATCTGCTTGATACCAATCGAGCGGTGACCTTCTGGAAGGCGCAGGGACTGGACTTCAGTCATCTCTTCCACCGCGTGCCGGCGGAACAGAAAGACTGCTACCACACCGTGAAATTGCCATCCCCGATCGCGGATGCCATGGACTATTCGCTGCTACCGAAGATTGAACCCGCTCTGAAGGGCGGCGATCCGGTCAAAATCGAAATGCCGATCCGCAATACCGACCGGGCGACCGGGACGTTGATCTCCAGCCGCATTGCGATGGAGCATGGCCACAAGGGCCTGCCGGAAGATCAGATCACCCTGGAATTCACCGGCTCCGCCGGGCAGAGCTTCGGTGCCTTTGCCGCCAAGGGTCTCACGCTGGTGCTCCACGGTGAAGCCAATGACTATCTGGGCAAGGGGCTCAGCGGCGGCAAGATTGTCGTCAAACCGGAGGATACCGCTGACTACGACCCAACGGTCAACAGCATTGCCGGAAATGTGCTGCTGTATGGTGCGACCTGCGGCGATGTCTATCTGAACGGGCAGGTGGGCGAGCGTTTCGCCGTCCGCAACAGCGGGGCCTGGGCAGTGGTCGAAGGCGTGGGCGACCACGGCTGCGAATACATGACCGGTGGCCGCGTGGCGATTCTGGGTCCCACCGGTGTGAACTTTGCGGCGGGTATGAGCGGCGGTCTGGCCTATGTGCTGGATGAAACCGGTCTGTTTGATTCCTGCTGCAACCTGGAAATGGTCGATCTCGAATCCTTGAGCGAGATCGATGAGCGGGAACTGCATGGCATGATTGAGCGTCATGCGGCCTTGACCGGAAGTCCGCGCGCGAAGGAGATTCTGTCGGACTGGCCCCGCTGGAAGGACCTGTTCCTGAAGGTACTGCCGATGGAATATCGTATGATTCTCGGTCAGATGACCCGTGAGGATGCGGAAACCAAGCGCGAAGAAAAGGCGAAGGAGTAACCAATATGAATCCCATCAACAGTTATCGCGCCTTTCTGGATTATCCCCGCGTCGATCCGGGCTATCGTCCGGTCGAAGAGCGTACCGACGATTGGAAGGAAGTAGAGGCGCGCCTCTCGGACAAAGAACTGGAACAGCAGGCCGCCCGCTGCATGGATTGCGGCATTCCGTTTTGCTATGGCGCAGGCTGTCCGCTGAAGAACCCGATTCCCGATATGAATCTGGCCGCACTGGAAGGGCGCTGGGAAGATGCCCTGCAGCTGTTGCTGGAGACCTGCCCTTACCCGGAGTTCACCGGCCGGATCTGCCCGGCGCTCTGCGAAGGGTCCTGTTGCAATGCGGTGGATAGCGATCCCGTCGCCATTCGTCAGATTGAGAGGGAAATCGCCGATCGGGCTTTTGAAGAAGGCCGGATGGTGGCCCGGACCCCGGCCGCACGGAATGGCAAGTCGGTGGCTGTGGTCGGCAGCGGGCCGACGGGCCTCGCGGCGGCACAAGATCTGAATATGTGGGGATTTGAGGTCACCGTCTATGAAGCGGCTCATTTTGCCGGCGGATTGCTGCGCTACGGAGTTCCGGAGTTCAAGCTGGAGAAGTGGATGGTGGAACGGCGGGTCAATCTCTTCCGTAAGGAAGGTGTGACCTTTGAGTGTGATGTGCGGGTTGGTGTGGATGTCTCACTGGAATTCCTTCGTCGTAAGTATGACGGGGTCCTGTTGGCCTGTGGCGCCCGGGAGCCGCGCAACCTCCCGGTCCCTGGCAGAGAACTGAAAGGAATCCACTTTGCGTTGGATTTCCTGACCCGGCAGAATCAGGTGTTGAG
The DNA here is from genome assembly GCA_964526745.1 of uncultured Verrucomicrobiota bacterium. GTDB lineage: Bacteria > Verrucomicrobiota > Kiritimatiellia > CAIQIC01 > Lenti-01 > Lenti-01. Next base: position 654 of record CAZGMQ010000058.1, on the reverse strand, counting down.
CAATGAGATTCCTGAAGTGGGGGCCGAATGGTCCGCGAGCGGCCGGGATGTCGTGGTCATCGGCGGCGGCGATACGGGCAGCGATTGTGTCGGCACCTCGATTCGCCACGGTGCGAAAAGTGTCACGCAGATTGAAATCCTGCCGAAGCCGCCGGATTCCCGCGCGGCGAATAATCCGTGGCCGGAGTGGCCTCGTGTGCTGCGGACCTCCAGCAGCCAGCAGGAAGGTTGTGAGCGCATCTTTTCCACGAATTCGCTCTCCTTTGAAGGAGATGACTCCGGACAGGTGAAGGGTATCCAGTGTGTAGAAGTGGAATGGCAGGGGCGTAAGCCTGTCGCAAAGCCCGGTACGGAATTCTTTCAGAAGGCCGATTTGGTTCTGCTGGCCATGGGCTTCACGGGCCCCGCAGAGGGTTCTCCATCGGGAGAAGGACTCTCAGATGTCTGGTCCGCCGGCGATATGGTGACCGGTCCTTCGCTGGTCGTCTGGGCTGCCGCCCGCGGTCATGAGGTGGCCAAAGAAATCTCAGACGCTCTGCTTATTCCGTAGCCGCATTTTTCGGGTGCAAGGACGGTCCGATTGTAGGCCCGCCCTCTGCGGCGGGCGCGAATTCCGCCGGACGCAGAGGTCCGGCCTAGTGTGCCCGGCATGGG
>CAZGMQ010000057.1:0-20771 GCA_964526745.1 uncultured Verrucomicrobiota bacterium | reverse complement strand
GTGATAATCGGTTGCAACACAAAATACTTTTGTCGGTGGCGTCACACTATGGAAACATTTCTTCCATACTGTGGAAAAACCGTGAAAATAGTTTCCATACCATGGAATAGCTGAGTGCAGAGCCCGAGCCAACGGCGAAGGGCGAACGCGAAGTCTATAGCAAAGTGCCATGAACTTTGAACAAGAGAGCGAAGCGATCGCAGTGACAAAAATCAGGAGAAGAGAATGAATTTCATCTCTCCATTCTTCATCTGTGTGCATCGGTTTCCATCCGTGGTTACAAAACTCTTCTGCCTTCTTTTTTCCGGCAGCGCAGCCCCATCTAAAATTCTTCTTTGTGATTTCTGTGTTCTCTGTGGCTGAAAAATCGGTCTGAAGCCTGTATGCTTCACTTATGTTGCAATTCTCTGACAAGGTGAAGGCCAAGCTGGCGGTGCTCCCGGACAAGCCGGGCGTGTACTTGATGCGCAACCGTCAGGGAAAGATCATCTATGTCGGCAAGGCGGCCAGCCTGCGCAGCCGGGTGGGGTCCTATTTCCGCCGCAGCACGTTCGTCAAGGCCGACCCGAAGGTGCGTGGTCTGATCCGCAGCATTGACGATCTGGATTTCATCGAACTCAAGACGGAGGCGGAAGCGCTGCTGACGGAGAGCCGTCTGATCAAGGATTATCATCCGCGCTACAACGCCATGTTGAAGGATGATAAACGATTTCTGCTGCTGCGCGTACAGTTGGAGGATCCGTTTCCCCGGTTTGAAGCCGTCCGTATCCGCCGGAACGATGGCGCGCGCTATTGGGGGCCGTATGCCTCGTCGCCGGCGGCCTGGGCCACACTGGAATTTATCGAGAAGCAGTTTGGTCTGCGTCGCTGCACGCCGCGTGTGCCGGGCCCGGACGATCATACCCATTGCATGAATGATATCGTCCGCTTTTGTTCCGCGCCCTGCATTGGGAAGGTGACGCCGGAGGAGTATCGGGAACGGGTTCGGACCGCTTGCGGTTTTCTGGACGGGGAGCGGCGGGAGTTTCTCGATAATCTGCGCCAGCAGATGAAAGACGCCGCGAAGGATCTCCGCTTTGAAAAAGCCGCCGCCTTGCGGGATATCTATTTGCTCCTCCTGAAGGGGATGCGGGAGAAGGCCCGCGGCCGGAAAAGCCTGCACCTCAAAAAGGAAGAGGCGCAGAAGGGCCTGGCGGAACTACAGCGGCGCCTGGACTTGGCGCAGCCGCCTCATTTGATTGAGTGCTATGACATTTCCAACATCTCCGGCACGCTTTCGGTGGCCAGCCGCGTGGTGTCCGTCGAGGGGATTCCCACGCCGCCGCGCTATCGCACCTATCGCATTAAAACAGTGGAGGGTGCGGATGATCCAGCTTCGATGGCAGAAGTGATTCGTCGGCGGTTTTCACGAGCTTTGAAGGAAAACGAAGCGCTGCCGGATTTGGTTCTGGTGGATGGGGGAATTACGCAATTGCGCGCGGCGCGCGCGGAATTGGATTCCCTGGGTCTTGAGAAGCAGCGGGTCGCCGGGATTGCCAAACAGTTTGAAGAGCTCTTTCATGATCCCGCCAACGAAGAAGCGCCGCTGCGCTTCAAGCCGGACTCTCCGGCTCTGCGGGTGATTCAGCAAATCCGGGATGAGGCCCACCGGTTTGCGCTGACCTATCACCGGAAACTGCGCGCCCAGAAGATCCAAGAATCCATTCTCGACGATATTCAGGGCGTCGGCGCCAAGCGGAAAGAAAAACTGCTGGCGCATTTTGGCTCAGTGGCCCGTCTTCGCCGCGCCACACGGAATCAGATCGCGGCCGCCCCAGACATCGGCCCGAAGATGGCCGAACTGATTGATTCTGCCTTGCACAGCGGCAAATAATAGTCCGGTCTTTTATACAACAGTTCCGAACCGCGTGAGCGGCAGTCTGAGGGCAATGTCGTTTGAAAAGCTAAAAATCTTGGATGTCTGAACTTGAGAGGCGCGGTGCCATTCAGTAAAGTGTTTAATCATGAAGCGTTGGATCGGCATTTTATGGATGGCATGGGTATTCTGCGCTTATGCGGATGGGGAGCCGCGTCAGAGTCTGCCATTCTGCCTCACGCAGGATGTGGGCTATGGCCGCAGTGTTTTTGTCGTGGGTAGCCCTGCCGATCTGGGGGGCTGGTCTCCCACCAGTGCGGTGAAGTTGCGCTATACGGCGGGGAATATCTGGACGGGGCAGGTGGCGGTTCAGGTCGGTGAGGCTTTTGAGTTCAAATACATCCATCGCTCCACAGATCCGGGCCTTTACTGTGAGCCGACCAATGTGGTCTGGATTTCGCCTGCAAACCTGTCGAATTCGACGGCTTCGATTGGCGCTGCCCCGTATGTGGGAAAGACGCTGTATTATTACAGCAGCTGGACGCAGGCGTTTCTGCTGGCCTCAACGGATGGAGTATCATTTGTCGACACGCCATTGGTGTCCATTGGCGCGGGTCGCGTTCCAGGTGAAGCTCTATATCGCGGAAGCGATATGGGCTTGCCTGGTGGCACCTTGGAGTTTGTGTTGCATAATGGGGCAGGGGATTATGACAACTCACAGAACACATGGCAGGGTGGGAACAACTACTTCACACGGCTGGATGCCTTTGTGCTGCAGGATAAACAGATTTATTCCTATTGGCCGGCCACCAACGTATCCTCTCCCCATATTGTCACAAACTGGATTGATTCGACGGCGCCGGACAGCCGGGTCTCGGGTCGTGTCGCCCGCATCTATCTGCCGCGCGGATATGCCGAGCACACGAACAAGTATTATCCAACCATGTATTTCCACGACGGCCAGAACGTCTTTGAGAATTCGCGCTCGGGAGCCTCGTCAACGGATTCCTGGCAGGTTGATTTGATCGCGACGCGTGAAATCCATGAAGGACGGATGCGGGAGTGTATTCTTGTCGGACTGGATAACACGGGCAGTCGTCAGTATGAGTACAATGTGCCCGGAGACACCTATCCGGGGCAGCCGGAGGGGATTGGAGATTCCTATCTGTATTTCATCCTGAACAATGTGCGTCCCACACTGGATGGGAACTACCGGACGTTGACCGACCGCCGAAACACGCTGGTCGGCGGCTCGTCCATGGGAGGACTCATCAGTATCTATTGCGGGGTGGAGACAAATGTCTTCGGGAGCGTGCTGGCGATGTCACCGGCCCTCACCCGGGCGACAAACTATACGGCGGCATTGTGGAGCAAAGCCAAACAGGACATGCGGGTCTATATCGACACCGGATCGGACGAGGGGCAGGTTGGCCCCACCCCTGGCGGCGACTACTGGGAGAAGCCTCAAGAGGGATACGACAGTTTCTTGCGTCAGGGTTTTGCCGTGAATGAGGATCTGCTCTGGCGGGTTGGCTGTGGCGCGGTCCACAATGAGCTGGCGTGGCGTGCGCGCATGCCGTGGGCGCTGGCTTTCCTCCTGGATGCCCGGGAAGAGCCGTCCTCTCTTTTGGCTGACGAAGTGCCGCCGCAATTGGCGGGGAGTTCCACAGGTATTCTGACGACAGCGACACTGCGCCAGCAGGTGATCCGGTGGGAACAGTCCTCGACGTTGGATTCTCCGGTCTGGCACCCTGTGGCGACGTCGGCCGTGGAACGATTGCCCTGGGGGGCCATGGTCTATACCTCTTCGCCGCCATCGACCGCTTCGTTTTTTCGAGCCGTTGCAGTTCCGGCTCCCTGATAAAGAGGGCTCCACCCGAGCGTTCAGCGATCCATGGGTGAAGCATCGGTGAGGGCGGCGGTTGACGCGGGAGGATTCGAGGCGTAGCTTCACCCGTCTCTTTGAAAGGGGGAAACGTATGAAATGCATTCTATCCACTTGGCTGTTCCTATCAATCTTCGCCTTGGCCGGCCTGCCTGGCACGGCCTTTGCCTGGGGGCCGGAGGGTCACGAGATTGTGGCGGATGTCGCTGACCATTACCTCACGCCCGTTGCGAAAGCGCAGCTCAAGACGATTCTCGGCGGCAAGAAGCTGGATGATTTTGAGATTTGCAGCTGGCCGGATATCATCCGCGGCGACAAGGAGTATGAAGCGATCTACCCCGGCAACGGCCACTGGCATTACATCGATTTCGATGCCGGCCAGTATTACGATGACGATTTTGAGTTGAAGCCACCTGCAGACGACCAGGATGTTGTGGACCAGATCCTGCGGTTTCATAAGGTGTTGGCGGCGGCAGATACGACTCCAGAAAAGCGGTTGGATGCGTTGCGCTTCCTGACCCATTTCGTGGGAGATATCCACCAGCCGTTGCATTGTGCCTATCGGTATTTCGACATGGGTGGGAATATGATCCCGGTCCATTCCTTCACCGGACAGAATTTCGCCTTTGATGCCGACACACCGATGGACTACGCCCCCAACCTGCATGCGATGTGGGACGAGTATCTGGTCGAAGAGCTGCTCGGAACCACCCGACCCAGGACGTATGCCAAACAGCTGGTCAAGGAGATCACGCCGAAGCAGATCCACTATTGGAGCAACGACGAAGTCCTGAAGTGGGCCGTTGACACCTATTGGAAAGCCCGCAAGGAGGCCTACCGCTGGACCGATGGAACGAAACTGCCATACAAGTGGGCTCATCCCGGGATGGACATCACGAGTGAAAACTACATCGACTCGCATCTGTCCCTCGTAAAAGAGCAGTTGGAGAAGGCGGGAGTCCGGCTGGCCTATATGCTGAACACGGCGCTGGATCCCGACTACGTGCCGCCTCCCGCACCCGCTGTGGACGGTCTGACGCCGGAGCTGTCTCCCCATACCCATTAGAACGAGGGGACATTTTCCGGATCGGGGCGGTTCTGGAAGTGTGGAATGGAAAGGATCGGATTGCAGGTCGTTTGGGGTGGGAGGAGATTCGAACGAGGGGGGCGGGTCCAAGTCCGCGGTGATTTCTAGAGGGATTGAGGCTTGCTTTTCATTGTATTTGGCCGAAAATGCTCCTGTTTTTCAACAGGACCGCACTCGGTGCGAAAGGGAGTAAAAAAATGGCTCAACTGATTCGTTGGATTGGAATTTTGGCTTTGGTATGGACCGTGGGCTGCGGGAAAAAAGAGGCTCAGGTCATCACGCCCAAGGCGACCGTGGGGACGGAGGTGGCGATTTGGGTGGATGATGCCGGGATCACCGGTTCCCAGATTCAGGCCGAAGTGAAGCGTCTTTTCTCTCATGTGCCGAAAGATGTCAGTGCAGAGCAACTGCCGCTCATTCAGATGAACCTGCTTCAAAAGGCCGTGGACAATCTGGTGGTGCGTCAGCTGGTGCGGGGCGAAATGGCTCGCTCCGGGGTTCTGGTTTCTCAGGAGGAAATCGAGAAGGGCAAGGCTGATCTGGAAAAGGGGCTGGGCCAGGGGCAATCGCTGGCCATGGTGTTGGCGGCGGCAAACCTGCCGATGGATGAGCTGGAGATGAATCTGCGTCTGGACCTGTTCAAGAACAAGATTCTGAAAGAGGAGCAGATCGAGGCGGTGGATGCTGTGACCGATGAAGTGGTGGAAGCTTACTACAAGGCCAATCCCCTCGAGTTCACCAAACAAGAAGGCCGCCTGGCTTCTCATATTCTGGTGAAGGTGTCTGAAGATGCCGATGAAGCGACCCTGATGGATCGTCGTGCGAAAGCCGAGGGCCTCCGCACCGCCCTGCTCGAAGGGGCCAATTTCGAAAAGCTGGCCTCGGAGGTGTCTGAGTGCGGAAGCCGGGTGCAAGGCGGCCGGCTGGGTGTCATCCCGAAGGGGCGCGAAGCGAAAGAATTTGAGGATGCCGTCTATGGGCAGGAGATCGGAGCCATCGGCGAAGTGGTGCAGTCGCCCGTGGGCTTCCATATCATCAAGGTGACCGGGGAACAGGAGCGGGAGCTGGTTCCGTTTGATGAAGTGAAACTCCGTCTCGCTGTTGCCCTGAAGACGAAAGCGCGCCAGAAAGTGGCTGCCGACTATCTGAAGCAGCTGCGTGAGAAGGCCACCATCAAGCTGGACGGGCAGCTTGCTGCGGCGGTGGAAGCGGCCAAAGTGGCGCAGGAGGAGGCTACCACTGAAAATGCCCCGTTGTTAGGTGAAGATGCGCCCGCCACGGCACCTGTCACGGCGCCTGTCGTTGCGCCGGCCCTTCCGTAATGTCCGCGCGGCGGGCGCCGAGTTCGCCGCAGACATGAACAGAATGTGTCCTCCCGGGGAATGCCTTTCGTGATAGCCCCTTTTCCAGAGGGGGCGGCGGCGGATGCGTCTCCCCTGCGTGAAGTGTCCGCCCGGGCGTTTGAGCCGGGCGGGCTTTTGGATGGAGGCGCTCTGGGGGATTTCGAATATGAGGCCCGGCCGCAACAGGTCGAGATGGCCGTGGCCGTGGCCGATGCGCTGGAGTCGTCACGCCACTTAATCGTCGAGGCTGGAACCGGGGTGGGGAAAAGTCTCTCCTATCTCGTGCCTTTGATTCTGCAGGCCAAACGAACTGGCCGGCGGGCAATGGTTTCGACGCATACAATTTCTCTTCAGGAGCAGTTGATGCACAAGGATTTGCCCCTCCTGCAGGAGCGCCTGGGGCCCGCTTTCCGTGCGGTCCTGGTGAAGGGGCGCACCAACTATCTGTGTCTGCGCCGTCTGGCGCGTGCACGCACGATGCAGCGTGAACTGTTTGCCAATGGCCTGGCCGACGAGTTGGAGCGCATTCGTCTATGGGCGGATGAGACGGAAGACGGCAGTCTGCAGGAGATGCCGCGCCAGCCCGCATCGGAGGCCTGGTCGGCGGTTTGCGCAGAACATGGGAACTGCCTGGGGCCGAAGTGTCCCGAACGGAAGCGCTGTTTCCTATTTCGGGCGCGTGCCCGGATGCACGAGGCGGATTTGCTGGTGGCGAATCATCATCTTCTGTTTTCCGATCTGGCGTTGCGGCGCGAGGGGGCCGGGTTCCTACCCGAGGTTTCCATCATTGTGATGGATGAGGCCCATACGGTGGAAGACACCGCGAGCGAGCATCTGGGCATTCGCCTGTCACTGTTCGCCTTTGAATACTGGATGCGCCGTCTGTTTTCTCCGGAGTCCAGCAAGGGGCTGCTGGGCTATCTGCGGGCGGGGCCTGCCGCGCAGACCGTGACGCGCCTGTGGGATGCCGTTTCCGATCTGTTCCATGAGGTCCCGAGGGTGGCGGGCCTTTCCTCGCGCGACAGCCAAAAGGTCGTGCCGGGACCGCTGGCACTGAAGACGGAGGTGCCGGATCTGCTGCGCCAGCTGTCCGGTCAGCTTCGGCAGCTGATTGAAGAGCTGGAGGACCAGGACGAAGACTCTCGCGCGGAGCTCCGCAGCCTGCGCAGTCAGGGGATGGGCTTGGGCGGCATGCTGGAGGCGTTCATGGCGCAGACGCTGCCCGATCAGGTGTACTGGATTCAACGCGAGGGGAAACGCCGGCAGCCCGTTCTGCATTCCGCGCCGATCGAGGTGGCGCCCGTGCTGGCGGAGGCACTGTTTAAGCCGCTACCGAGCGTCATTCTGACCAGCGCAACGCTGGCCGTGGGCGGTCAGTTGGAGTATTGCCGCAACCGCTTGGGTGCGGGAGACGACTGCGAGGTGCTTTGTCTGGGGTCGCCGTTTGATCATGCGCGGCAGATGCGCCTGCATGTGGCGACCAATGCGCCGGATCCCAAAGATAAGGAAGCATTTGCCGAAGCCGTGGCCAAGGGAGTCCTGCGCTGGTCCCTTCAGGCCCGCGGCCAGACCTTTGCCCTGTTTACAAGCGCGGAACTATTGAAGCGTACGGCGGAGGCCCTGCGCGAACCTCTGGCCGAGGCCGGGCTGACGTTGCTGGCACAGGGCGGCGGGCGTTCGCGCCGCGTGATGCTGGATACCTTCCGGGAGAATGACGGATTTGTGCTGTTCGGGCTGGACAGTTTCTGGATGGGTGTGGATGTGCGCGGGGAAGCCCTGAGCAATGTGATTCTGACGCGGCTGCCGTTTGCCGTGCCGGACCATCCCGTGGTCGCGGCGCGACTGAGGCGGATCAAAGAAAAGGGAGGCAATCCCTTCCGGGAATATTCGCTTCCGGAAGCCATCCTGAAATTTCGACAGGGGTTCGGTCGGCTGATCCGATCGCAGTCGGACGAGGGCATCGTGGTCGTTCTGGATTCGCGGCTGGTGAAAAAGCCCTATGGGAAAGTCTTTCTCCGCTCCATCCCGGAATGTCCAGTCGAGCTCTTTGAGTTGTAAAATGAGCTGTGCTTGAGGGTTGATGAGCAGGGGGGCGGCTGGGTATAATGTGCGGTATGTCGAGGGATGAACAAGCTGAACGCGGGCCGGGCGCGGCAGTCCCATGGTGGGGTCTGCCTCTGTTGGCCGTTGTCATGGCTCTCTATATTCTGTGGATGGGTCAGCGCTTGGCGTTTCACAGCCAGATCGGGGACTACTGGTTCTATCTGGCGCCCTGGTGGACGAAAACAAGCATCAAGTTTATCGGGATGTCCGTGGTCTTTGGTGGCGTCTGCTATGTGGCACGGCGGCATTTCTCCCGGGGATTCCCCTGGCTGTTTGCCCTTTTGCTACTGGGCGGCCAAGTGGTTTTTGCTTTTTCAGCATGGCGCGTGGTCGGCGGCACCGTCCCGTGGGGCTTTGACCATCCGTCTTTCATGTACCGCCTGAAGGAATTCGGCGATCTGTTTCCTTTTGCCCTCGGTGGATATAACCCGGGCTGGAATGCAGGCACCGAGCATTTTGTGGGAGTCACCAGTGGGGCCCACAGTTTCGGCGTGTTGATTTGGCCGCTATTGAAGTTCTGGGACCCCCATGTGTTTTATGGCGGGGCCCTGATTTTCTGGTTTGTCTTTGCGTTCCCCTGGCTGGGGGCCGTGTCGGTCCGGGCCGCTGGAGTGAGCCAGACCGGCTCGCTGTGCGCCAGTATCCTCCTCTGCGGAGTCAGTCGCGAAGCCTTCATGTGGATCTGGCATTTCGGAACCGTTGGCGCCATGACGTCGGCCATGATGGTGTTGCCGGTGACGGCACTGGGCTATCGCCTTACGGTCCTGCGACGCGGATCCTGGGGCACCGCCCTGGCCCTGGGGTTGGCCGCGTGGCTGATGTGTCTCTGGACGCCGGGGGTATTTGTCGCCGGCGGGCTGGCACTGGGATGGCTGTGGAACGCGCGCGAGTGGACTTGGAAGAGTAATCGGTGGCTGCTGGCCGCCGGGGCCTTGGCGTTGCTGTTGCTGGCCCCTTGGTTCTGGACGACCCTGTTTCCGTGCAGCAATGTGATCGACCATGTGAGCACGGAATTGGCGAGACCGGGGTTGGGCACGATGCTGACACATGGTGCAGGCCGACTTCTCCGGGCGCTGGAGGAGTGGCATCCGGTGGTGCTGTTTCTTGGGCTGTTCGGCAGTATGTGGCTGGTGCCCCGTTCGCTGCGCCGCTGGATGCTGCCCCAGTTTCTGTTGCTGGCCCTTATCGTGGGCTGGAGTCGGGAATGGAAACCGCTCTCCCAACTGGAGCGAATGGCAATTCCCATGGCGGCGGCCGCGGTTCTTCCGGCTGCATTTCTGTGCGGCCAGCTGTTCACCGAAAAAAGAGGGGAAGCGGATTCTCGCCACCGCAGTTTGGTGAACGCCCTTGCCCAAGGGATCGTACTGGCAACCCTGCTGCTCGGATGCCGCGTTGGGCAGATGCATTTTGCGAATCACGGGCCTGCGCCGTTGCGGACGCTGTCTCCCCAGATGCAAGAGTTTACCGAGTGGATTCACACGGAGGTGCCGGAGAATGGCCGCCTTGGATTTGCGGGTCGTGCAGTCCATTTCTATGGCGGGGGCAACATCGCCTATCTGCCGGTTCTGACCGGCCGCGAAATGATGGCCGACGATTATTACGGTTTTCCGCGCGGCACGATTGAATACAACTATCCACCCTCCGCCTACCGCAAGACACTGGAGGGTTACCTGTTCTTTTCCCGGGCCTACGGAATCACGCACTGGGTCGCGTCCATGCCCGATGCGCTGGCGTTTCTTGCCGCGCATCCAGAGCAGTTCGAGCGGGTCCGTTCCATGACGATGCTCAATCGGACAATCGAGGTTTATCGTGTGAAGGATCCCGGCCCGGTCTCGCGCTTCTGGTCCGGCGAAGGAGAGGTCACAGCCGATGTGAACCGATTGATTGTGGAACCGGCCGATCCGGCGGCGGAACAGGTCGTTATCCGCTACAACTGGCGGGACGGGTTGATCTGCGAGACGAAAGGCGCCGTCATTGAGCCGGTCGCCGTGGATGAGAACATCACGTTCATCGGTGTGCGCCCGAATGGGAACGAGCGAGTGCGGATCGGCTATCGCGTGCATGCTTCAAAGGTGAAACCCAACTTTGATGGACATTTTCACCACTAATCGGGATACTTCATCCCGAAAAGCCGTATGAAGAAGTTTTCCTCCAACCTGTCGCACCTCTCTCTGCCAGACCGCCTGGCGGCGATGGTCTGGGTGCTGGCCGTGGTCATGCGGATTTGGGGAGCCTGGGTCTCCCGCTGCATCACGGAGCCGGATCCCGCTGTCGTGGCCCTGATGGCCCGCCACATGGCGGCGCTGAAGGAATTTCCCCTCTTCTTCTATGGCCAGGCCTACATGGGCAGCCTGGAACCGATGGCCAGTGCGCTGATGGTGCGCCTGCTGGGACCGACCGGATTTGCTGTGTCGCTGGGCCCCGTCTTGTTTGCGGCAGGCGCGCTGTATTTCCTGTGGCGCTGGGCACGGGATGCCGCCGGTCCGTGGGGCGGTTTTGCCGCGCTTGTGGCGGGCTGCTTCGGCCCATCGGTCTACTTCCAGTTTCAGATGGCGGCCCGCGGCGGCTATATGGTCGCGTTGTGTGTGGATGCAGCGGCGCTGTGGATGACTGCCCGCATTGCCACCCGGCTGCGCAACGGGGCACCGGTGGGGTGGACGCGCTATCTCGGTCTAGGAATCCTCGCGGGAATCGGAGCCTGGTCCAATCTGATCGTCGCGCCCGCGCTGGCTGTGGCCGCTCTCCTAATCGCCCACGGTATGCGCTGGAAGATTTGGAAACATCTGGCCGGCATTGCCGCTGGACTCGCAGGAGTAGTCATCGGACTGATCCCGTGGCTGATCTACAATTTGCGGCACGAGTGGGCCTCGCTGGCGATGTCGCAGATCGGCGGCCATGCGCCGCCGCGCGAAGCCATGCTGAATTCATGGAACCGCTTCCTGCTGTTGCAGGATTCCGGGAAGACGGTTGCGGGTGAATCTCTACCCTTGATTTTGGCGCTGGGTGTGCTGGTGTTGGCTGGGCTGGGCGTTTGGGTGATGATTTCACAGGGCCGTAAGGCTTCGCTCCGGCAGAACTATGCACGCGCCGCCGCGCTGCTGTTCTGCGCCGCTTTTGTGTGGGTGTTTGTGACCTCCGGGTTCACTCGCACCCGCACCGCGCGCTACTGGGTTCCCGTGGTGCCCGGACTGGTCGTGCTGGCCGCGGTCGCCTGTGCTGCGCCCGGTCGGCGATTGCTAAAAGGCGCAGCCTGGACGCTGCTGGGCGGTCTGGCGGTCGTGCAGGCCACGCAGTCTGTCACCCAGATGCATGCCGCCGGCCAACGCATGGAAGGGTATCTGGCAACCTATCGCGAAATTGGCGAGGCGCTTGAGCAGACCGGTTGCGATTCGATGATGGCGCCCATCCAGCTGTTTCCCCTCAACTTCGCGCTGGGCGAGCGGTTCGCCGTATCCAACGGCAAACAGAAATTCTACGAGCCGATCCTGCGTCAGGTGGAACTGGCCGAGGCCCCAGCCTATTCCTCCGACTTCAACGGCATCGAAACCTTCCTGCGCCAGCAGGGGGCCGAATGGGATGCCATCCCCGCAGGTGGCCGCGCCATCCTCTGGAACGTGCGGCGGCCGGAACTTCCCCTCAGAGAAATTCAGGCGGATGAAATCGGCCGTCTGATGGATGGCGCAGGTGTGGATCGGAAGGACCCGCTTGTGGACAAGAATATCGACACCTGGTGGTCGCCCGAAGCCTCGGATGCCGCCACGCTGGAGTGGACCTTCATGGACCCGCAGAATCTGCAGGCGGTTCAACTGCTGTTTGCTCACAGTATGGCCGATGAGGCCTTTGATTTCGCACGAAGCATCCGCATTGAAGCCAAGGTCGGCGGCGAGTGGAAGACCGTGTTGGCAGATCAGTCCATCATTCCGCTGGAATGGTCCGGCAACCGTGTCTATTTTCCATCCGGATTGGCCCGTCTGGAATACCGAATGGAGGAGAAACAAGCGGAAGCTCTTCGTGTGACCCTGCTCGATACGCGGTTACAGGCGCGCCGGGTGCCCTGGCGTCTGGCAGAGGTGAACACCTTTGTGGCCGCAGGATCCGTCGCGCCGCCGCCGGATCCGGCGGACGTGACCGCAGTGGGGGCCGTGCTGAACGAACGTGGGCCGGATAGTATTGTATATGCGCCGCGTTGGATTTCGAACCAGCTGCTTCAGCAAGGCGTGGTGACTGAAGACCGCCTGGCAGGGTTGAGTGGGCGCGTGTTCGAGCCGCAGCCAGGCTTTGAACGGGACGGGACGGTGGCCACGGATTCCCCTTGTGTATTTGTGCTGGCCCGCCGAATGGATCCGGCGGTCAAGGCCGTGTTTGAACAGCAGACCGTGTCGTACTGGGTTGTCGAGACCGGCCCGTGGCGTCTGGTCGGCGTGGATCCAGAAAATTGGAATGGCTATGGGCTGGGCTTGCCTCCAGCGATCCTCTGGACCGGCGACACGTTGATGATGGGTAATACCGCGGCCCGCGCCGGTGAAGCCCTGCGTCTGCTTCGTGAAGGAGGCGGTTCCAAAGAGACCCAACAGGCCCTACTGAACGAAATTCTTCGCTGGCGGCCTTCCGCCCTGTCGGGTCTTAGTGAAGAACAGGTCCGGAATCTCGGCGGTGAGGCGGCGGTTCAGGCGCGTCAGGCGGCGGCCTGTTTCCCGCCGGTCCCGTGCATCACCGAATTTGCCAACGGCATTCGCCTGGAGGGAATCGACATCACCCCCGATACGGTGTCGCCGGGCGGTGAGGTGACGGTGCGTCTGTTCTGGTCCGCCACAGAGGATTTTGAGGTCGGGCAGGAGATTGTTTTCATTCATCTGCGCGATGAGGCCGGAGATATCGTGGCGCAGGATGACTATCGCGGATCGCCGCTGCTGTGGGGCCGTGACACGGTGCGCCCTGTGCCCGGCGAAGGCGTGGAGGATGTGCGCCACATTGTCTTGCCCAAATCCCTGTCCCATGATTTCCTGAGCCTGTCGGTCGGGCTGTACCAGCCCAACACCGGCCGTCGCGTGAAGGTGCTTCACAGTGAAGCCCCCGAGGTGCATCGGAATGCCGCTTCCTGGCCGAACCGCCTTCAGATAGCGCCATAAAACAAGGCTTTCTCTATGCAAAACCTAAACGAACCGGTTGATAAATTCCGCAGAGCCCTGCGTCGACCCTTTGAAAGCTTTGGGTTCAACCTGTTGGCCTTGTTCATACCACTATGGCCTCGGGGGGCGGTTGTGGCCTTCTCCCGGTTTCTCGGTTGGATGGCCTGGTATGTGCTGGCTCGAGAAAAGCGACTCGGATTAGTCAATCTGAACGCGGTGTTTGGCGATGCTAAGTCTGCGGGTGAAAAGCGGGCCATTCTGATCAGCTCCATCTCCACTTTTTGTCTCACCCTGCTGGATGTATTCTGGTTTTCCAAGAACGCGAAAAAGCGAATTGCCAAATACATTGAAACCACGCCGGAGTACGAAGCCCTGTTGCCGAAAAAGGCCAATATCATCATTTCGGCGCATTTCGGCGGCTGGGAAATGATGGCGCAGGCGATGGCGTTGGGGGGCGTGGATATCGCCAGCATCGCAGCCACCGTCAAAAACAGTCACATCGATGCGCTGTTCATCCACCTGCGGGAGCGGACCGGTCAGGTCATCATCCCGCAGAAGGGCGCCTTGCGGACGCTGATTTCACGGCTGAAGAATCAAGGGAAGGTCGGCTTTGTTCTCGACCAGAACACCAAAGAGGGAGCGGGGGGGATCCAGGTCGACTTCATGGGCATGCCGATGTCGGTTTCCTCGGCCCCCGCTGCGCTGGCGTACCGCACGGGTACGGAGATTATTTTTACCTTCTGCATGCCGCTGCCGGGCGGTAGATACCGCTTGTATTCGCTGGGCACCCTCCAGCCTCCTCCTTTGGACAAATCGAAGGATTCTGCTCAGGTCGCAGCAGAATTAACCCAGCAGATTGAGGATGTCATTTCGAAAGAGATCCGTGCCCACCCTGAATTCTGGCTCTGGGCCTATAAACATTGGCGACGCATCCCCGGCAAAACCTATTCCGATTCCTATCCCGACTACAAAAAGAAGAAGTAGCCCCCTCGAATTCCCGCCAACAGCCGATTTTCATCTGATTTTCTTGCGGGATGAGGCCCAAAACGGCATTTGGGGCTTCAAAAATGCTAAAAAGTGCCTAAAAACGAATGAAATTTGCAAAATAGGGTCCCCAAAATGCGAAACAGGTTCAAAATCGGAATGAATAGATAAATTAGGAAAAACGCCCCATAATGGCCAAAATGGGGCAAAATCCCTAATATTTGAAAAAATTACCCACTTTTTGGCTTCAAAATGTTCAAAAACAGGGAAAAATAGTCAAATCCTATGCTTTCTGGGGCGGGAAACGAGCTCAAGAGTGGGAAAATACAAGAAAAAGATATGAAAACAGGCCTGTACTACTTTTCGGCGACTGGAAACACCGCTCGAGCGGTGGAATCGATTGCAACCCGGTTGCGGGCTGCCGGTCAGGAGGTTTCGCTGCAGGCGGTGGACGCGCGCACGGTGTCGCCCGCGGAGATCCCGGACCTGACGATGATTGCCTTCCCGGTCTGGTCCTGGGCGGCACCGCATTTCATGCTGGATTTCGTGAGGCGCCTGCCGAAGGCGGGGGGAGCCCGCGCAGCGGTATTCGCGACCTGCGGCGGCTTCGGGGCGCAGGCAGTGCCAGAAGTGACCCGTCTGCTTCGACGCCGTGGCTATGATGTGGTGTGCAGTGGAGAGGCGGCCTATCCCGACAACTGGGTGCTCGCCATGGATGCGCCGACGGGGCCGGAACTGGAATCCGCATTGGCCAAGGGCGATGAGAGGGTGGCGCAGTTCGCAGAAAATCTGTTGTCGGAGACTTCTTCGCTCTACCCATGCGCATGGGGTCACAAGCTTTGGTCGTGGCCGATGGCGCTCCTGTTCCGTACCTTCGGCCGCCGGTTTCTGGGCAAGGCGTTTATCGCGGATGAGACATGCACCTCGTGCGAACGTTGCGCGAAGGACTGTCCGGTGCAGGCCATAAGCATGGAAGGCGCGCCCTCGACTCCGCGCTGGAGTGCGACCTGTGCGGCTTGCTACCGCTGCATCAACCTGTGCCCCGTCCAGGCCATCCAGATTTCGGTCCCGCTGCTGATCCTCCATCTGGGGCTGAATCTGGCGTTAACGATTCTGTGTCTGGGGTCGATCGGCTGGATTCACAGGAACTGGGTGACCGTGCCGGGGATCGCGGGGGCCGGCATTGCAACACTGGTGGCCGTTGTCCTGTTGTCGATTGCGACGATGCTGCAGCTGAGCGCTGTTGACCGAGTGTTTTACTGGTTCGCCAAACGACCGGCTCTGCGCGGGTTCTTCTTGCGCAACTATACGCACCGCTTCGGGCGCTATCGCGCCCCCGGATTCCATCCCACCCAACCCGGAATCTGACATCGGAATCCGGCATTTTCTCGCAAAGAGCGCGAAGGTCGACAAGAGCCAGGGCGGCACAAGGGCCCTCTACAGACGGTACGCTGTGGTGTTACCATTTCCGAGCAGAGACATTCGTCTCATTGGAGCCCGACGACCTCGTCGGGAGACCGTACGGCTTATTTTTGGATTTTTAGGCACATTTTTTGCCTTGGAAGGCCTTGGCGGACATGAAAATTAGTTTTTTTGAACTTTTTTCCGCGCACCCGGCCAAAAATAGAAAATTCTGCTAGGATGGACGGCGGAGGTCAACAGGTATGCCAGCACCCAAGGAAGTTTTACGGCTGATTGAACGCTACGACGCACAACGTGCGGCATACGAATCGGGGCGGTACAAGGAAACACAAATCCGGGTGGAGTTCATCGATCCGTTTTTCAAGGCGCTGGGGTGGGATGTTCACAACGAGCGGGGCTACGCCGAGGCGTATAAGGATGTGATTCACGAGGATGCCTTGAAGGTCGGCGGGGCGACGAAGGCCCCGGATTCGTGTTTCCGCATCGGTGGCACCCGCAAATTCTTCGTCGAGTGCAAGAAGCCATCGGTCAACATCAAGGATGCGCCGCATCCGGCCTATCAACTCCGCCGCTATGGCTGGTCGGCCAAACTGCCGCTAAGCGTTCTGACGGATTTTGAGGAGTTCGCGGTGTACGACTGCCGGATCAAGCCGGGCAAGAACGATTCTGCGGCGGTGGGCCGCGTGATGTATCTGACGTTCGAGCAGTACGCCGAACGCTGGGACGAACTGGCGGCCATTTTTTCGCGCGATGCGGTCCTGAAGGGCTCCTTTGATCAATTTGCTGATGGCGCAAAAGGCAAACGCGGTACGGCGAGTGTGGATGATGCCTTTTTGGAGGAGATTGAGCGCTGGCGAGAGCTGCTGGCCCGGAACATCGCCTTGCGCAATCCGGCGTTGTCGCAGCGTGAATTGAATTTTGCGGTCCAGAAAACCATCGATCGGATTATTTTTCTGCGTATCTGTGAAGACCGTGGCATCGAGCCCTATGGGCGGCTGCTGGCCTTGCGCAATGGCGAGCGGGCCTATCCCCGACTTTGCGAGCTGTATCACCGAGCAGATGAGCGATATAATTCGGGGCTGTTCCATTTTCAGTCTGAAAAAGGCCGTGAGAGTGGGGCGGATGAGTTGTCGCTGTCGCTGAAGATCGACGACAAGGTGTTGAAGGATGTTTTTGGCAATCTCTACTATCCGGAAAGCCCCTACGAGTTCTCCGTGCTCTCGGCCGACATCCTGGGGCAGGTGTACGAGCGTTTTCTGGGCAACGTGATTCGGCTGACTGCGGGGCATCAGGCCAAGGTCGAGAAGAAGCCCGAGCTTCGCCACGGGAGCGGAATATATTACACCCCGGACTTCATCACCCAGGCTATCGTTCGGCAGACCATCGGGGCGCAGGTGGAGGGCAAGACGCCGCGGCAGGTCGCCAAGTTGCGGTTCTGCGACATGGCGTGCGGATCGGGCTCATTTCTGATCGTGGTGTTCCAGTTTCTGATCGATTGGCACCGGGATTATTATGTTCAGAACAATCCGGAAAAGCACAGCAAGGTCTTGTACCGTTCCGGTGAGGATTGGCGGCTGGTCACCGACGAAAAGAAGCGCATTCTGCTCAACAACATCTATGGCGTGGACATTGACTCGCAAGCCGTTGAAGTGACCAAACTGTCCCTATTCTTGAAGGTGCTGGAAGGCGAGTCGCAGGAAAGCCTGACTCAGCAGTTTGAGCTCTTTCACGAGCGCGCTTTGCCGGATCTGGGCCACAACATCCAGTGCGGGAATTCGCTGATCGGTTCGGAAGCCTCCCGGTTCCGGCAGCTCTCGCTGCTGCCCGAAGAAGAGCGATACCGAATCAATGTCTTCGATTGGCCGCAGGCGTTTCCCCAAGCGTTCGCTGTCGGTGGATTTGATGCCATTGTCGGGAACCCGCCCTATATTCGCATTCAGACGATGAAGAAATGGGCGCCGGTTGAGGTTGAGCTGTACAAAGACCTGTATCGTTCGGCGGCGGCGGGCAACTACGACATCTACGTGGTCTTTGTCGAACAGGCACTGCGGCTTCTGAAGAAGACCGGACGGATGGGCTTTATTCTGCCGCACAAGTTTTTCAACGCCCAATACGGTGCCGCGCTCCGGGGGCTCGTGGCCGATGGTAACCACCTCGCGAAGGTGATCCACTTCGGTGACCAACAGGTCTTTTCCGGCGCGACGACCTACACCTGTCTGATGTTCCTCGACAAGGCTGGAGCGAAAGCCTGTAGATTCACGAAAGTGGATGACCTCGCCGCCTGGCGGCTGGAAGGCACCGGCATCGAAGGCGATATCCCTGCCGACAAAATCACCGGCGCGGAGTGGAATTTTGCGGTCGGACCGGATGCCGCCGTGATCGATCAACTCAAATCCATGCCCGTGAAACTGGGGGACATCGCAAACCTATTCGTTGGGCTGCAAACGGATGCGGACGATGTGTATATTGTGGAAGAAGTCCGGAGGCAGAAAGATAAAGTGTTGTGTTTGTCAAAACACACAGGCCGCGAGCATTGGCTTGAAATCTCCCACGTGAAAGATTTCCTAAAAGGTTCGTTGAATATCCGGCGCTATCATTTAGCCGATGTTTCTAAACTTCTTGTGTTCCCATATGAGACGCACCACGGGAAGTCCGTGCTGATTCCCGCCGATGAATACGCCGTACGCTTTCCGTTGACTTGGGCCTATCTCGCCGAATGCAAACAGCGGCTGACGGCGCGCAACAAGGGTAGAATGGGAGCGGAATGGTATCGCTATGTCTATAAGAAAAATCACACGCGAATGTGCATACCCAAACTCCTCGTTCCGTCAATTGCTGTAGGAAGCTGTTTCGCGCCTGACTTGGAAGGGAAATATTACTTTGTTGGAAGTGGCGGTGGTGGCGGTGGTGGATATGGAGTTGCGCTCCATGAAGGCGCTGGGATTGATTATTATTGCCTTTTGGGTATTCTCAATTCGAGTTTATTGAGCCTTTTCCTTCGCTCGATAAGCACGCCATTTCGAGGCGGATACATTGCTCTAAATCGGCAGTATATTGAGCAATTGCCCATCATGAAACCAAGTGGCGATGTGTCGAACCAGCTTCAAAATCTAGTCAAAGAAACGGTCAGATTATATCAACAACTCGCGACCGCCAAATCCCCGCCGGACAAAGAAGCCCTGGCGCGCCAAATCCTCGCCTTCGAAAGCCAGATTGACGGGATGGTTTGCGAGTTGTATGGAGTGAAAATCAGCGACATGTCAGGTCAACAAGGAGGGTGACTTGATCAACATCGACAATTTCACCGTGGAATTTGCGTGTCCGGAATGTGGATTCTATAATCCAATATTTCTTAAGCAGGCGCGGTTGCGGGATACAATTATTTGTCGTGGGTGTAAGGCGAATATTCAATTAGACGACCAGATGAACGAATGTCAAAAAGTTACACGCCAAGTGAAACGAGCTTTCCAGGATTTAGAAGATTCTTTGGGCGATATGGAAATAACAATCAACCTGTAGGATGACCGTGAATAAAGAACTCATTCAAAATCTGCGCTATAAACTTCAGAAGCGAACCCGCCGACTTAACTCTCTCGATTTTACAGTGTTTCATTATGGGCTTAAGCAATATTGGGGCTTCCTTATTTCCCAGCCAGTTATTGAGTCAATTCTTGAAGAATTAAGTAAAAAGGTTTCCTCAGTGGAGTCTGAGGCTGCAAAAATTTTGGCACGAGAGCCTATTGTTTTCGATACGGAAATTGATAATATTGCTGCATCATATTTCATATTGAAGTCATGTGTAGCGTCAGACAATAAGCACATGGAAGTTCAAGTCGCGACGGTTTATGACTTAGGAAGTAAGCCTGATGATGAGTTGGATCTTTTTAGGTCGCTCTTTCTTGAACCACTCTATGACTATATCGACGAGCAACTTGACGACCAGCGTGCGGTGTTGGCTGTCTTGAAGCGATATAAACATCGCAGCGAATGGTTTCACCGAAACAGACTTTTTGAGATGTGGGAGGCTAATACTCAACAAGGGGAAAAGACCCTTGCTTT
Source organism: uncultured Verrucomicrobiota bacterium (assembly GCA_964526745.1). Taxonomy (GTDB): domain Bacteria; phylum Verrucomicrobiota; class Kiritimatiellia; order CAIQIC01; family Lenti-01; genus Lenti-01. Next base: position 904 of record CAZGMQ010000057.1, on the reverse strand, counting down.
AGATTTATATGAGTATCTCTTTGATCAAGGTGTTGATTTTGTCATTGAGCCCAGTTCGGTATCGGGAGAAGCCGATTTTGTAGGCTCCCAGGCTGGTGACGACCGTCTGGTTGCCGATGCAAAGATTTTCACAATGGAAAAGGGGAAGTCCTATTTGGTCAATGCATTTCACCAAGTTTACACATATACACGTGATTACAACGAATCCTTTGGCTACTTAGTTATCTTCAAACTTTGCCCAGAAGATTTGAAGTTTCCCTGCACCGATCAAGAACAGTCGGTTCCCTGCATCACACATAATGGTAAAACAATATTCATTTTGGTCATAGATATTGCTCAACATGAGTTATCGGCATCGAAGAGGGGTGGCTTGAAAACAATTGAAATCACAGAGGCTGAACTGATTCGTGAATGCGAAAATCCATCGGCATAATCATTGCGGGTAAAACAAACCGACGTTCAAGCCGCAGCTAAACGTTGTGAGGCGGCGGCAAATGGGGCAAACGGGGATGGACAAATGGGGTGGGGGAAATATAATGGCGGATGGCTGACAGTCGCTGAAAACGCTCGCAATTGCGCGCGTTTTGGGCGGCGACAGGCCGTCCGTCCCTTTCGAGGCTAAAAAGTGTGAATTTTTCTGAAAAAATGGCAAAAACGGCCCCAAACGCTGCTTGTCAATGAAAGTGACACACATTTCTACTCGATATTTGGCTTATTGATCCAGACTTCCTCAGGAACGCCTTTGGCTTCAGGCCTTCCCCGGACGAACCGCTCAGGATGCTCCCGATACGCGGCAGCCAGAACGAGCTGCCGCTTCTCACGGACCTGATTCGCCCTGCCGGTGTGCACCCATTCCGGGGTCATCATGGCGATCCCGGAGTGGCGATGCTCTGTGTTATACCAC